>CANCOY010000139.1 GCA_947379865.1 Acetobacteraceae bacterium | reverse complement strand
GCTAACACCCGGTCACGAGGACTGAACAGATGAAGCTCAACGAACTCTCCGACAATCCCGGCGCACGCAAGTCACGTATGCGCGTTGGCCGTGGTATTGGCTCGACCAAGGGCAAGACCTCGGGTCGCGGCGTCAAGGGCCAGAAGGCTCGTAGCGGCGTGGCGATCAAGGGCTTCGAGGGTGGTCAGATGCCGCTGCATCGGCGCCTGCCGAAGCGTGGCTTCACCAACCTGTTCCGCACCGAGTACCAGCCCCTCAACATTGGCCGCCTTCAGTCGGCCATCGAGGCGGGCCGGCTTGATGCGACACAGCCGATCACGGTCGAGATCCTGCGGGAGAGCGGCGTCATTGGCCGGCATGCCACCAATGGCGGCGTGCGTCTGCTGGCCAAGGGCGAGTTGACGGCCAAGATCGCCATCACGGTTGATGCGGTTTCCGAGAATGCCCGCGCTGCTGTTGAAGCAGCCGGCGGTTCGGTGACGCTGATCGTGAAGCGTGAAGTGCCCCGCAAGGAAGGCAAGAAGGCCGCGCGTCGCGTGGCTTCTGCCGCCAAGCGGGCCGAGCGCCTGGCCGGCGCTGCAGCCTGAAATGAGCTTGGTCCCGGGGCAGGTGCGCACGCGCCTGCCGGCGGGACCAGGTTTTAGCAGGCTAATGGGAGCAGGGCGGGTCTGACCCGCTACGGGGGCTGCACGACAGGTGCAGTTCATTGACGCCCAAGGGCGTCGGAGGACGATGGATGGCATCCGCCGCCGAGCAGCTTGCAGCAAATCTGAACTTCGGCACCTTTTCCAAGGCGACCGAGCTCAAGAAGCGCATCTGGTTCACCCTGGTTGCACTCGTCGTTTACCGGCTGGGGACGTATATCCCGCTGCCGGGCATCGACAGCCACATCATGGCCGAGATTTTCGGCCAGCAAAAAGGCGGCATCCTCGGGATGTTCGATGTGTTTGCCGGCGGTGCCCTGCAGCGCATGACCATCTTTGCCCTCAACATCATGCCGTACATCACGGCCTCCATCATCGTCCAGTTGCTCTCGTCCTTCTCGCCCCAGCTTGAGGCGCTGAAGAAGGAAGGTGAGCAGGGGCGCAAGAAGCTCAACCAGTACACCCGCTTTGGCACCGTCTTCCTCGCCCTGATACAGGCCTATGGTATTTCCATGGGGCTTGAAGGAATGAATGGCCAGGCAGGCAGCGCGGTTCATGACCCGGGCCTGCAGTTCCGCATCACCACTGTGATCACCCTGACCGGGGGCACCGTGTTCCTGATGTGGCTGGGCGAGCAGATCACGGCGCGCGGTGTGGGCAACGGCATCAGCCTGATCATCTTCTCAGGCATCGTCGCGGCTCTGCCCCATGCCTTGGCGTCTACGCTTGAACTGGGCCGCACCGGCGCACTTTCGGCCTTCTTCATCATCATTCTGATCGTGATGATCACGGGTGTGATCACGTCGATCGTCTTCATGGAGCGGGCGCAGCGGCGCATTCTGGTTCAGTATCCCAAGCGGCAGATGGGCAACCGCATGTATGGCGGCGAGTCCTCGCACATGCCGCTGAAGCTGAATACGTCTGGCGTCATTCCGCCGATCTTTGCCTCTTCGCTTCTGCTCCTCCCGATCACGGTGGCCAATTTCACGGCCGGTCGCGGGCCGGAGTGGCTGACCACAGTCACGACCCTGCTCGGCCATGGCCAGCCGCTGTACATGCTGCTCTATGTGTCAGGTATCGTCTTCTTCTGCTTCTTCTACACGGCCATCGTCTTCAATCCGGAAGAAACAGCCGAGAACCTTAAGAAGTATGGCGGGTTCGTGCCTGGCATGCGGCCTGGCAAGCGGACGGCGGACTATCTGGATTACGTGCTGACCCGTCTTACGGTGGTTGGCGCAGCCTATCTCTCGGCAGTGTGTATCCTGCCGGAAATCCTTATCTCGAAATGGGGCGTGCCCTTCTATTTCGGTGGTACATCGCTGCTGATCGTTGTCAGTGTGACGATGGATACCGTATCGCAGGTGCAGAGCCACCTTCTGGCCCATCAGTATGAGGGCCTGATCAAGAAGTCCAAACTGCGAGGCGCGCGTCGATGAACCTGATCCTGCTCGGCCCTCCGGGGGCCGGTAAAGGCACCCAGGCCCAGAGGCTTGAGCAGAAGCACGGCCTGATCCAGCTCTCGACTGGCGACATGCTGCGTGCAGCTGTTGCAGCGGGCAGCGAGATCGGACGTGAGGCGAAGGCGATCATGGATCGCGGTGAACTCGTCTCTGATGCCGTTGTTGTCTCCATCATCTCTGACCGGATTGGCCAGGATGACGCCCGCAGCGGTTTCATTCTTGACGGCTTTCCGCGCACCGTGGCCCAGGCCGAGGCGCTGGACCACATGCTCAATGAGCGCGGGCTGAAGCTCAACGCCGTGATCGAGATGAAGGTTGTCGATGACATCCTCGTCGAGAGAATCACGGGCCGTTATTCCTGCGGGAAATGCGGTTTTGGCTATCACGACCGGTTTCTTCTGCCCAAGGTCGCCGGTGTGTGCGACAAGTGCGGCGGAACCGAGTTCAAGCGTCGTGCGGACGACAAGGCGGAAACGGTCAGCAGCCGTCTCGCCGCGTACCACGCCCAGACGGCGCCGCTGCTGCCTTACTACCAGGCACGTGGCGTGTTGCGGGCGGTTGATGGCATGGCCGACATTGACGAGGTCTCACAGCAGCTCGAGGGCATCCTCGGGCAGCTGGCATGAGGACAAGTCTTTTTGTTGACAAGGGGGGGGTCCTCCCTATACTCACCGGCTTCCGGCGGCGAAGGTGACTTCGCTGCCTCATGCCGCTTGATCCTGTACGAGAGTCGTACGGGATTATCGGTGGAAGTCAGATTTATCGGGCTTGGCGCACTGGCGCCTTTCTCGGTCCAACTTTGAGCGCACAGGAGAGTTCGGCGTGGCACGCATCGCTGGTGTCAACATTCCGACCAATAAGCGGGTCGGCGTGGCTCTGACGTACATCCATGGTATCGGACACGCCAAGGCCAAGGAAATCGTGGCCAAAGTTGGCTTGCCTGAAGAACGGCGGGTCAATCAGCTCACGGAAGCCGAGGTCTCGCAGATCCGTGAAGTGATCGATCGGGACTACATGGTCGAGGGCGATCTTCGTCGCGTTGTTGCGATGAACATCAAGCGCCTTATGGACCTTGGCTGCTATCGCGGCCTGCGGCATCGCCGTGGCCTGCCGGTGCGTGGCCAGCGGACCCATACCAATGCGCGCACGCGCAAGGGTCCGGCCAAGCCGATTGCAGGCAAGAAGAAGTAATTCTGGATTGGCGCCACGCGCGGGAAACCGCGCGGGCGATATCGAGGTCAGACTATGGCGACGGAAAAGACCAGGGTGAAGCGCCGCGAGCGCAAGAATATCACCTCGGGCGTGGCGCATGTGAATGCGACCTACAACAACACCATGATCACCATCACCGACGCCCAGGGCAACACCATTGCCTGGTCGTCGTCGGGGAGCCAGGGGTTCAAGGGCAGCCGCAAGTCGACTCCCTATGCCGCCCAGATGGCTGCCGAGGATGCGGGTCGCAAGGCCCAGGAGCATGGCGTCCGGACGATCGAGGTCGAGGTCAAGGGCCCCGGTTCGGGACGCGAGTCCGCGCTCCGTGCACTTCAGGCGGTTGGCTTTACGGTTACATCCATCCGCGACGTAACGCCGATTCCGCACAACGGTTGCCGTCCGCCTAAGCGTCGTCGCGTCTGACGACGTTGCGTTCCGTCGAGGGTGCGCGGCCCTGCTGCGCGCCCACGCCGCCTTTCGCGGGGCAATTCGCGGGGAAGTTACCCCGCGCTTCATGAGGTCGATGCACGTGATTCAGGACAACTGGAAGAACCTCAAGAAGGCCGAGATCGAGATTCAGCCGGGTAACAACCCGCGTTGCCAGGCTGTGGTTGTGGCCCAGCCTCTCGAGCGCGGTTTCGGTCTGACCCTTGGCAACGCGCTGCGGCGCGTGCTGCTGTCGTCGCTTCAGGGCGCGGCAGTAACGGCGGTCAAGATCGAAGGCGTGCTCCACGAATTCTCTTCGATCCCCGGCGTTCGCGAGGATGTGACGGACATCGTCCTGAACATCAAGTCGATGGCGCTGCGCATGCACTCCGAAGGCCCGCGTCGCATGACGCTGAAGGCCCAGGGTCCTGGCGAAGTGACGGCCGGCATGATCACGGCGTCATCCGACATCGACATTCTGAACCCTGATCTTGTGATCTGCACGCTTGATGATGGCGCGCGCATCACGATGGAATTCACGGTTGAGAACGGCAAGGGCTATGTTGCGGCCGACCGCAACCGTCCGGAAGACGCCCCCATCGGCCTTATCCCGATTGATGCGCTCTACAGCCCGGTCAAGAAGGTTTCGTACAAGGTCGAGAATGCCCGCGAGGGCCAGAACCTCGACCTCGACAAGCTGGTCATGCAGGTTGAGACCAATGGCGCCGTCGAGCCTGACAAGGCCGTGGCCATTGCCGCCCGGATCCTTCAGGACCAGCTGCAGCGCTTCATCAACTTCGAGGAGCCGCGCGCTGAAACCCGCGAGGTCTCCACGCTGGAGCCCCAGTTCAACCGCAACCTTCTGCGCAAGGTTGACGAGCTTGAGCTGTCGGTCCGCTCGGCGAATTGCCTGAAGAACGACAACATCGTCTACATCGGTGATCTGATCCAGAAGACCGAGGCAGAGATGCT
Organism: Acetobacteraceae bacterium; assembly: GCA_947379865.1. Lineage (GTDB taxonomy): Bacteria > Pseudomonadota > Alphaproteobacteria > Zavarziniales > Zavarziniaceae > CANCOY01. The sequence continues at coordinate 3,764 of CANCOY010000139.1, read as the reverse complement.
GCGCACGCCGAACTTCGGCCGCAAGTCGCTCAACGAGATCAAGGAAGTGCTGGCCCAGATGGGTCTGCACCTTGGCATGGAAGTGCCCGATTGGCCGCCCGAGAATATCGAGGAACTGGCCAAGCGCCTGGAAGAACATTATTGATCCGGGAGTAATCCCCCGGATAACGGAACTGGAACCCGTCGGCACAGCCCGGCGGTTTGGGAGACAGGGTCATGCGTCACTTGGTTGCCGGCCGAAAGCTCGGCGTCACGTCCACACACCGCAAGGCGATGATGGCCAACATGGCCTCGTCGCTTATCAAGCACGAGCAGATCACCACGACTCTGCCCCGCGCCAAGGAGCTGCGTCCCTATGTTGAGCGTCTGATCACGCTCGGCAAGCGGGGCGGTCTGCACGCCCGCCGCCAGGCGCTGGCACAGCTCTATGATGCGGCCACGGTCGAGAAGCTGTTCTCGAACCTCGGCCCCCGTTATGCGGCTCGCGCTGGTGGTTATACCCGCGTCCTGAAGGCGGGCTTCCGCCATGGTGATGCGGCGGCCATGGCCGTGATCGAGTTCGTTGATCGCGACGTCGAAGCCAAGGGCAAGGATTCCGGCCCGGTGCAGGTCGTCGGCGAGGATGGCGGCGCAGAATAATCAGGCTGGGGACTTTCCCCGGTCACGTCATGGCTGACGAGGCTTTACAGCCGCGCGGCAGTGCGTAGAGATCAAGGGCGGAACGCGCAGGCGTTTCGCCCTTTTCTCGTTTGATCTGCTCAAGCCGGGATCGCCATGGCCCACCCCCTTAGTTTTGTGCCTCGTTTGCGCCTTGCAGGCATCTGCCTGTTCATGGCGCTGCCCCTTTGTTTTGGTCTCGGCGGCCAAGCGGCGGCTGAGAGTGTCGTCAAACAGCTGCCAGTCAGCCAGGCAGAGGTTCAATTGAGCTTTGCCTCGGTGGTGAAAACGGCAGCGCCAGCGGTGGTGAACATCTACTCCCGGCGGGTGGTGCGCGAGGTGCAGCGCTCACCCATGTTTGACGACCCGTTCTTCCAGCGCTTCTTTGGCCAGGGCCTCGACATGGGCATGCCACGTGAGCGTGTCCAGAATTCACTTGGCTCGGGTGTGATCGTCAGGGGTGACGGCGTGATCGTCACAAACACCCATGTGATCAAGGATTCCCAGCAGATTACGGTTGCCCTGTCCGACCGCCGCGAGTTTGAGGCCAAGGTGCTGGTGGCCGACAGCCGGACGGATCTGGCTGTGTTGCGGATCGATACGAAGGGCGAGTCGCTGCCCCGTCTGGATATTGGCGATTCCGACCAGATTGAGGTGGGCGATATTGTTCTCGCCATCGGCAATCCGTTTGGTGTGGGTCAGACGGTAACCAGCGGTATCATTTCCGCCCTTGCCCGTACCCAGGTCGGGGTGTCGGACTATCAGTTCTTCATCCAGACCGATGCGGCGATCAACCCAGGCAACTCTGGTGGGGCGCTGGTGGGCCTGGATGGCCGGTTGGTGGGGATCAACTCCGCCATCTACAGCCGGGATGGTGGCTCGAATGGCATCGGCTTTGCCATTCCGGGGAACATGGTGAAGTCGGTGGTGGAGGCGGCCATCGCAGGCGGCCGCATCGTGCGTCCCTGGCTGGGCGCAACCGGGCAGCCCGTGACGGCCGACCTTGCCACGGGACTTGGCCTCGATCGGCCAACAGGCGTGCTGCTCAACCAGGTCTATCCAGCGGGGCCAGCGGCGAGGGCCGGCTTGCGGGTGGGTGACGTGATCCTCAGCGTGGACGGGAAAGACATCTTTGATCCCGAAGCGCTCAACTTTCGTATCGCCACCCTTGGCGTCGGGCATGTGGCGCAACTGGGGGTGCTCAGCCAGGGCAGCCGCAAGGATGTGAGCCTGCCACTCTCGGCGGCCCCTGAAGAGCCCAGGCGCGAGGTAACACGGCTGACCAGTGGCAGCCCCCTTGCTGGCGCCTCGGTTGGCAATCTCTCGCCGGCCTTTGCCGATGAACTGGGTGTTGATGTGATGGCCCAGGGGGTCATCGTCCTGGAACTGGGGCAGGGCACACCTGCGGCCCGCCTTGGCCTTAGGCCGGGGGATATTGTGGCCGGGGTCAATGGCAAGCGGATCGACAAGGTTGCGACCCTTCTGGCCGTCCTCAAGCCCGGCGCGCCGCAATGGCAGATCACCATAAGGCGCCAGGACCAGACGCTTAATGTCGTCGTGCGCTGATGGCGGACCTGTTTGAAGCAGCCGGCATTCCCGAGGCCAAACAGCCAGAGGCCCGCCTCGACACCGGCGCGCCCGCTGCTGACGAGGCCAGACCGCTTGCGGCCCGCCTTCGCCCAGAGACCCTGGCGGAGGTGGTTGGCCAGGATCATCTTCTGGGGCCCCAGGGGCCATTGGGACGGATGATCTCCAGCCGGCGCCTGTCGTCCTTGATCCTGTGGGGGCCACCTGGCACCGGCAAGACCACCATTGCCCGTCTGCTGGCCAAGGCCACGGGTCTGGGCTTTGATGCGGTGTCGGCGGTGTTTTCCGGGGTGGCCGATCTTCGGAAGTCCTTTGATGCTGCGCGGCAGCGCCGCACGGGCGGGCGGCAGACGCTGCTGTTTGTCGACGAGATCCACCGCTTCAACCGTGCCCAGCAGGATGCCTTTCTGCCCTTTGTCGAGGATGGCACTGTCATCCTTGTGGGCGCGACCACCGAAAATCCCTCGTTCGAGTTGAATGCGGCGCTGCTGTCCCGCGCCCAGGTGCTGGTGCTCAACCGGCTGGACGACACAGCGCTGGAACGTCTGCTGGTGCGGGCGGAAGCCCTGACTGAGCAGGTTCTGCCGCTTGAACCAGAGGCGCGGGCGGCCCTGCGCGCCATGGCAGATGGCGACGGCCGTTTCCTGCTGAACCTGGTTGAGGATGTGCTGGCGTCAGGCGCAACTGCCCCACTCGATACCCGCGCCCTGGCTGCCACCGTGCAGCGCCGCGCTCCCGTTTATGACAAGGCGCAGGAGGGGCACTACAACCTGATCAGCGCCCTGCACAAGTCGCTGCGGGGCTCAGACCCTGATGCCGGCCTCTATTACCTGGCACGGATGCTGGGGGCAGGTGAGGCGCCGCTTTACATCCTGCGCCGCCTGGTCCGTTTCGCGGTTGAGGACATCGGCCTTGCCGACCCGAACGCCCTTGTTCAGGCGATCGCAGCGCGTGAGGCCTTTGACTTTCTGGGCAGTCCCGAAGGTGAACTGGCCATTGCCCAACTGGTGGTCTATCTGGGCACGGCGCCCAAGTCGAACGCGGTTTACCGCGCCCATAATGCCTCTGGCGTGGCGGCGCGCGAACATGGCTCGCTGATGCCGCCCAAACACATCCTCAACGCGCCCACCCGGATGATGAAGGATCTGGGCTATGGCCGTGGCTATCGCTATGACCATAACGAGGCCGAGGGCTTTTCAGGACAGGACTATTTCCCCGAGGAGATGGAACGGATCGAGTTCTATCAGCCAACCGGCCGAGGCGCGGAGCGCGAGATTGCCGAACGCCTGGCCCGCTGGCGCCAGATCAGGGCTGGCAAGGCGCTGGACTAGGCCACAAACTCATAAAAGGGGATTCCCAAATCACGTTCGGGCTGATTCATTAAGCTCCGAGGAGGAGCCGACATGCAGCCGCGCCGTTATGAGCTTAGTGACTTTGAGTGGTTGATCATTGCGCCGTTGTTGCCGAACAAGCCGCGAGGTGTGGCACGCGCAGATGACCGACGGGTCCTGAACGGGATT
>CANCOY010000138.1 GCA_947379865.1 Acetobacteraceae bacterium | reverse complement strand
AGGCCGCCGCGCACCGCGCCGGCTGGCGTGCCCGCCTGCCCCAGGGCGCCGTTCCAGCCAAGGCGCGCGGTATTGGCCAGGGTATTGTATTGGGTGGTGGCATCATAAGTGGTGGTGCCAAGGTCATAACCTGCCACCAGGGTGTTCTTTTTGGTGTCGATCAGCTTCCAGTCCACGCTGGCGCCCGCCACGGCGGCCACGTCACTCTGCCGCGCCACCAGATCGGCATCGCTGATGGCCACGCCGCTGTCGTACTGAAACCCGGTTTTCAGGCTGAGGCCAAGGGCCGGACTGGCCTCGCTGCCCGCTTGTGCGGGCGCCAGAGGGCAGACAACGCCAAGGCACAACCAGGCCAGAGCCAGCCATGGCCATCTGGCACGCCGAGGCTCCTCGCCGAGGTGCCGCCGGGTCAGCAAGCCTAAGACTGGCTTCAGGGCGCTGGATCTGACGGGGTGGGGGCGATCTGGTCCACGGCGCGCTCGGCCGCACTGCTGGCCGCCTCGCTTGCGGCCTCCTCTGCCCCGGCATCACTGCTGCGGCAGGCCATGCAGCCCTCGCCACCCATGCTGTAGTACATCACGGGGTTGATCTCGCCATCATCCACCATGGCGGTGTCGTCGGGCACTGGCTCTGGCAATATGGCAGTGTCGTCGGGCACCGGTGCTGGGCACTCGACCACGCCAGGCTGTGTATCGACGGTGGCAATCTCATCCCCGGGCACCGCCTGCGCCGCCACTGGCCCCGCCAGAGAAAGCATCAGCAAACCGGCTAGCACCAGGCCCGGCAGATGTGCGCGCAGATGGATTGTCATGGTGACGTCTCCTCACAATATACAAAACGTTAACTATAATGGGGTGCCGGCGCAACGGGCGGCATGCAAGGCGCCGTCCCGCCAGGCGGATGGGATCATTGGAACCCCAAGCCATCTCCCCTTGCCACTGCGCCTGCGCTCTGCTACATCCCCGCGCTCACGTTGCTACCGGGGCGAAAGGGCTGCCCCGGGGCGCGGTCCACATGTTTGAGGTACCGAAATGCCCAAGATGAAGACGCACTCCGGCTCGAAAAAGCGTTTTACGCTGACGGGCACGGGGAAGGTGAGGTCAGGCCAGGCCGGCAAGCGCCATGGCATGATCAAGCGCACCAACAAGACGCTCCGCAACCAGCGTGGCACCACCATCCTGTTCCACACCGACGGGGAGAACATCAAAAAGTTCTTCCTGCCGAACGCGTAACGGGGGAGCCACAGCATGTCGCGCGTCAAGAGGGGCGTTACCGCCCACGCCCGCCACAAGAAGATCCTGGAACTGGCCTCCGGCTATCGCGGCCGGTCCAATTCCTCGTTCCGCATCGCTATCGAGCGGGTCGAGAAGGGTCTGCAATACGCTTATCGTGACCGCAGGACCAAGAAGCGCGAATTCCGCGCTTTGTGGATCCAGCGCATCAACGCGGCCGCCCGCGAGCACGACTTCACTTATGCCCGCATGATCAATGGCCTGAAGCTGGCCAATGTTGATGTGGACCGCAAGGTGCTGGCCGATCTCGCCGTGTTTGAGCCGGCGGCCTTCAAGGCCCTGGTTGAACAGGCCCGCGCCGCCCTGCCGGCTGGCGCCTGAGCCACTTCCGCCCGGACCGTGCATCTGCCGGTCCGGGCGTGACTGCCCCCCAAGGGGGGCTGAACGCGGCAGTCCCCCGGCCGTTTCCAGGGCGCACGGGCAGCCGAGGTTGATCGGGCCGGCGCCCGTTGGGCGTCGCCGGAAGGTGGCCCCATGGCGGCGAGGCAAGAATGCAGGACCTGAGCGAACTCGAAGCCGAGCTGGTCGCAGCCGTAGACGCGGCCGATGGGCCCGAGGCGCTTGACGCCGTGCGCGTGGCCGCCCTTGGCAAAAAGGGCCGTCTTACCGAATTGATGAAGGGCCTTGGCGCCCTTGATCCCGACGCCCGGCGCGAGACCGGCGCCCGCCTCAACACCCTGCGCGACCGCGTGGCCGAGGCGCTGGCCGCCCGCAAGGCCGTGCTGGATGCCGCCGCCCTCGACATCCGCCTGGAAGCCGAGCGGGTGGACATCACCCTCTCGCCCACAGCCGATCCCCTGTCCCAGGGCCGCATCCATCCGGTGGCCCAGGTGATTGATGAGGTTACGGCGATCTTTGGCGCCATGGGCTTTACCGTGGCCGAAGGTCCCGACATCGAGGATGACTTCCACAATTTCACCGCCCTGAATTTCCCGCCGGGTCACCCCGCGCGCGAGATGCACGACACCTTCTTCCTGCGCCCGCACGAAGACGGCACGCGCAACCTGCTGCGCACCCACACCAGCCCGGTGCAGATCCGCACCATGCTGGCCGGCCCGCCGCCGCACCGCCTGATCATTCCCGGCCGCACCTATCGCTGCGACAGCGACCAGACCCACACGCCCATGTTCCACCAGGTCGAAGGCCTCGTCATCGACCGCAATATCCACATGGGCCACCTCAAGGGCTGCCTCGAATCCTTTGCCGCCGCCTTCTTTGAGGTGGAGAAGGTGGAGATGCGCTTCCGCCCCTCGTTCTTCCCCTTTACCGAGCCATCGGCCGAGGTGGACATCCGCTGTAATCGCAAGGGTGGCGAGATCCGCTTTGGCGAGGGTGACGACTGGCTGGAGATCCTGGGCTCGGGCATGGTGCATCCCAATGTGCTGCGCAACTGCGGCCTTGATCCCGAGGAATGGCAGGGCTTTGCCTTTGGCATGGGGCTGGACCGCATCGCCATGCTGAAATATGGCCCGCCTGATCTGCGCGCCTTCTTTGACGGCGATCTGCGCTGGCTGCGCCATTATGGCTTTGGCGCGCTCGACTGGCCCAATCTTGCCACGGGATTGTCCCGATGAAATTCACCCTCGGCTGGCTCCGCACCTGGCTTGATACCGAGGCCGATGCCGACCGCATCGCCCGCGCCCTCACCGATCTTGGCCTTGAGGTCGAAAGCGTCGAAGATCCGGCCAAGGCCTTGGCCGACTTCCGCGTCGCTTTTGTGGTGGAAGCCCGGCCCCATCCCAATGCCGACAAGCTGCAGGTCTGCATTGTCGATACGGGGACGGAGCGCCTGCAGGTCGTCTGTGGTGCGCCAAATGCGCGCGCTGGCATGAAGGGCGTCTTTGCCCCGTCGGGCAGCGTGGTGCCGGGCACCGGCCTTCACCTGAAGCCCTCGGTCATCCGGGGGGCCGAGTCCAATGGCATGCTCTGCTCCGAGCGTGAGATGGGCCTGTCGGAAGAACACAACGGCATCATCGAACTGCCCGATGACGCGCCCTTGGGCGTGCCTTTTGCCGTGGTGCGGGGCCTGGACGATCCCGTGTTCGACGTTGCCATCACCCCCAATCGCCAGGACGCGCTGGGCGTGGGCGGCATTGCCCGCGATCTGGCCGCTGCTGGCCTTGGCACGCTCAGGCCGCGCTTTCCCGAACCGGTGGCCGGGGCCTTCCCCTGCCCGGTGTCTGTAACTCTTGAGTTCCCTGGCGAGGCAGCACCCGCCTGCCCGCTGTTCGTGGCGCGCCTGATCCGTGGCGTGAAGAATGGCCCCAGCCCCGACTGGCTGCGCCGCCGGCTGGAGTCGATTGGCCTGCGGCCGATTTCGACCCTGGTGGACATCACCAACTTCCTTACCTTCGACCGCGCCCGGCCACTGCACGTCTTTGATGCCGACAAGCTCTCGGGCGGGCTGGTGGTGCGACGGGGCCGCGTGGGGGAATCCCTCGTCGGTCTTGATGGCCGTACCCATGGGCTCGATGGCACGGCTGTGGTTATTGCCGACGGGCGCGGCGTGATTTCCATTGGCGGCATCATGGGCGGCGAGAGCACGGGCTGCGATGCGGGCACCGTGGACGTGCTGCTTGAATCCGCCTTCTTCGAGCCCGACGCCATTGCGGCGGCTGGCCGCAAGCTGGGCATTGTGTCGGACGCGCGCTATCGCTTTGAGCGTGGCGTGGACCCCATGTCGGCGGTGGACGGGATCGAGGCGGCAACCCGCCTGATCCTGGAGCTGTGCGGCGGCACCCCCAGCGAGATCCAGATTTCCGGCAGCCACCCGGCCGAGCTGCGCACCCTCAGTTTCCGCCCCGCCCGCGTCGCCAGCCTGACGGCGGTGCACGCCGAGCCGTCGGAAATGGCGGCGATCCTGGTGGCGCTGGGCTTTGGCGTTACCCGGGGTCTGGGCGAGGCGCCCTGGCAGATCACCGTCCCCTCCTGGCGTCGCGACGTCGAGGGCGAGGCGGATCTGGTTGAGGAAGTGGCGAGGGTCAAGGGCTTTGCCGCCATCCCCTCCATCGCTTTGCCACCGTTGACCGTTGTCCCGCGCACGGCGGTGGATGCCGGCCAGCGCCGGGTGCGTCTGGCCCGCCGGGCCTTGGCCGGGCGCGGTCTCGTGGAGACGATGAACTATTCGTTCATCCCCCACGAGCATGCCACGCTGTTTGGCGGTGGCGCTGATTCCTTACGCCTGCTGAACCCCATGAGTGCCGAACTCGACACCATGCGCCCCAGCCTGCTGCCCAGCCTGCTGATGGCGGCCGGGCGCAATGTGGCGCGCGGCTTTGATGATGTCGCCTTGTTCGAGGTGGCGCCCGCTTATGAGACCGACCAGCCCGATGGCCAGCTGACCGTGGCCGCCGGCCTCAGGCGCGGCCGCACCGGCCAGCGTCACTGGCGCCAGGCCCCCCGGCCGGTGGATGCGTTCGACGTGAAGGCCGATGCGCTGGCCCTCTTGGCCGAACTGGGCGTGCCCACGGCCAATCTGGTAACCAGTGCCCAGGGGCCGGCCCATTTCCATCCTCACCGCAAGGGTGAGATCCGTCTGGGGGCCAATATCCTGGCCGCCTTTGGCGAGATCCATCCGGGTGTTGCCAAAAGCCTTGATGTGGACGGGTCGCTCGCCGGGTTCGAGGTCTATCTCGACCGCCTGCCCGTGGCCCGCGCCCGCCCCACCCGCACGCGGCCGGCGCTGCAGCTCTCGGACCTGCAACCCCTGTCGCGCGACTTCGCCTTCCTGGTTGCCAAGGACGTGGCGGCCGAGGCCCTGGCCCGGGCGGCGCGCGGGGCCGACAAGCAGTTGATCACCGAGGTCTCGGTGTTCGACATCTATGAGGGCAAGGGTGTGCCCGAGGGGCAAAAGTCGGTGGCGCTGTCCGTCCGGCTGGAGCCGCGCACGGCAACCTTGACCGACAAGGAGATCGAGGCAATTTCCTCGAAGATCGTTGCAGCCGTGGCAAAGGCCACTGGCGCAGCGCTACGGGCCTGATTGCGCCTGAAGCCGGAAACCCATGACCGATCTCTCGCACATCCGCAATTTCTCGATCATTGCCCATGTTGATCATGGCAAGTCGACCTTGGCCGATCGGCTGATCCAGACCTGCGGCGGCCTGACGGCGCGCGAGATGGTGGAGCAGGTCCTCGATTCCATGGATATCGAGCGGGAACGCGGCATCACCATCAAGGCCCAGACCGTGCGTCTCAGCTATCCCGCCAAGGATGGCAAGACCTATACCCTGAACCTGATGGACACGCCCGGCCACGTGGACTTTGCCTATGAGGTCTCGCGCAGCCTGGCTGCCTGCGAGGGCTCGCTGCTGGTGGTGGACGCCAGCCAGGGGGTGGAAGCCCAGACCCTGGCCAATGTCTATCAGGCACTGGATGCCGGCCACGAGGTGGTGCCCGTCCTCAACAAGGTGGACCTGCCGGCGGCCGATGTGGACCGGGTGAAGAAGCAGATCGAGGATGTGATCGGCCTTGATGCCTCGGACGCGGTGGCGATTTCCGCCAAGACCGGCCTTGGTATTGGGGACGTGCTGGAAGCCATCGTCACCCGCCTGCCGCCGCCCACGGGCGATGCCGAGGCGCCGCTGAAGGCGCTCTTGGTGGATTCCTGGTACGACGCCTATCTGGGCGTGGTCATTCTGGTGCGCGTGGTGGAGGGCCGGATCTCCAAGGGCCAGAAGATCCGCATGATGGCGGCCAATGCCACCCACACGGTGGAGCGTGTCGGCATCTTTGCGCCCAAGAAGGTGGCCATGGACAGCCTTGGTCCCGGCGAGATGGGGTTCATCACCGCCGCCATCAAGGAAGTGGCCGACACCCGCGTGGGTGACACCATCACCGACGACAAGCGCCAGGCGACCGAGATGCTGCCGGGCTTCAAGCCATCTGTGCCGGTGGTGTTCTGCGGCCTGTTCCCCGCCGACGCGGCCGAGTTCGAGCCCCTGCGCGAGGCCATCGCCAAGCTGCGCCTGAACGACGCCAGCTTCCAGTACGAGATGGAAACCTCGCTCGCTTTGGGCCTTGGCTTTCGCTGCGGCTTCCTTGGCCTGCTGCACCTGGAAATCATCCAGGAGCGGCTGGAGCGCGAGTTCAACCTGAACCTGATCACCACGGCGCCCAGCGTGATCTATCGCGTGCACATGACCAATGGCACCCTGTTGGAGATGCACAACCCGGCCGACATGCCGGACCCGGTGCAGATTTCCAAGATCGAGGAGCCCTGGATCAAGGCGACCATCCTGGTGCCGGACGAGCATCTGGGTTCGGTCCTGAAGCTGTGCGAGGACAAGCGCGGCGAGCAGCAGGACCTCACCTATGCCGGCAACCGGGCCATGGTGGTCTATCAGCTGCCGCTGTCCGAAGTGGTGTTCGATTTCTACGACCGGCTGAAGTCGGTGACGCGCGGCTATGCCAGCTTTGATTACAATCTGGAAGGCTATCGCGAGGGCGACCTTGTGAAGATGTCGATCCTGGTGAATTCCGAGCCGGTGGATGCGCTGGCCACCATGGTGCACCGCAGCCGCGCCGAATCCCGCGGCCGCCAGCTGTGCGAGCGCCTGAAGGACCTGATTCCCCGCCAGATGTTTCAGATCGCCGTGCAGGCGGCCATTGGCGGCCGCATCATCGCCCGCGAGACGGTCAAGGCCATGCGCAAGGACGTGCTGGCCAAGTGCTATGGCGGCGACGTCAGCCGCAAGCGCAAGCTGCTGGACAAGCAGAAGGCGGGCAAGAAGCGCATGCGCTCCGTCGGCAATGTGGAAATTCCGCAAGAAGCCTTCATCGCCGCCCTGAAGATGGACGACGCTTGAAGCCAGGGGCCCTGACCTGCCGCCTGAGCTGGATGGGAGCCTAGTAGAATCGCTCTCTGCGGCCTTTGACAGGCGTGGCGGGGGTCTAGCGGCGGAAGCGGCGCCTGCGCTCGCGCCGGCCACCCCCGGCCGCCCACAGCGCAAGGCCGGCCACCAGGAAGCTGGGTGAGGCGGGCAGGCGCAGCAGCCAGATCATGCCAGGATCCCACAGGGGCGCCCAGACGTGCCGCTGGATCGCCGCTTGGGCAAGCCCCAGGGTATCGGGCGACAGCCGGTACCAGAGGAGGCCAAAGGGCATCCAGTCCAGCGCGCCGCGCTCAAGCGCATAAAGTGCCTCCATGCCGGCCGCCATGATGGCCAGGCCAATCAGCAGCCAGCCAAGGGCCCGCAGAGTGCGCATTGCTCGTATCCCGTATGGACTTGCTGCGATATGCCAGTATGGCGATCCCCCGGCGCCTGCGCAATTCCCGCCGCCCCCGGTTGCGCGCCGCGTCTGAGCCGCTATAGTCCGCGCCGCACCAAGGCGCCTGGAGGGGTGGCCGAGTGGTTTAAGGCGCACGCCTGGAAAGCGTGTGGACCTGAAAGGGTCTCGTGGGTTCGAATCCCATCCCCTCCGCCATTGATCTGGCCTAAGTCGTTGAAATGAAACGGACTTAAAGCTTGATGCCCCGGATAGCCCCCAATCCAGCCCACAATTCTTTTGGCGACCCCCACACTATTGGTGTCGAGGTCTATTCCATCCACTGCATGCCTGCGCACAAGTTTGTCTCAATCCTGGCGGCGGTTCAGCAGTCCAGCAGCGCTGTCAGCCGCCCCAGCGCTTCGTCGATAACGGCCTGTGGGGCGCGCTCCACACGGCGGGCCTTGCGTGCTGCCAGATCAAGCATCCGCACCTTGTTGATCAGCGCCACGCCCTGTGTCTTGCAGCCGGTGCCTGTGAGGCTGACAGCGAAGCCTGCGTGGCGTGAGAAATCGCCTCCCTGGGTGATGGGGGCGACCAGCACGTCGCCGAGCTGGTTGAAGTCCTTTGTGGTCAGTACCAGCGCTGGCCGGGTGCCTCTCTGCTCGTGACCCACGGTGGGGTCCAGGGGCACGCTGACCACGTCGCCCCGGTCGAAGACAGGCATCACCAGACCTCTTGCCCGATGGGCCGGGCGCTATCCCACAGTGCGAGGTCTGCCGGTGGGGCTGCCTTGCGGTCGCACAGGGCGATCATGTCCGCCAGCACATAACGGCGCTTTCGAGACAGCACGATCTGGCCCTGTTCGGTTGTCTCCAGAGACATCGCCTGGCCGGCCGAGAGGCCAAGATCCTTGAGAACGGCCGGGGGCAGCACGGCTACGGTGCTGTTTCCGTACTTTCGGAGAACGACTTCCATCGGGGTCTCACCACG
>CANCOY010000137.1 GCA_947379865.1 Acetobacteraceae bacterium | reverse complement strand
GCATGAAACAGCTTCTGCCACCCTGCCGTCAGCGTGCAGATCAGCAGCCAGGCCATGGGGGCAAGGGTGACCCAGGCAAGTTTCTGGCGCTTCATCTTGAAGAGGACGACGGTCGCCATCATCAGGGCAATGGCCGCCAGCATCTGGTTTGAAATGCCAAACAGCGGCCACAGGCTGTTGATGCCGCCCAGCGGGTCGATCACCCCCTGATAGAGGAACCAGCCCCAGGCCGAAACCGCAACCGAGGTGGCCACCAGATTTGGTATCCAGGCCTGGGTGCGCCGGAACGAGGGCACAGCGGTGCCTACCAGATCCTGTATCATGAAGCGTGCCACGCGGGTGCCGGCATCAAGGGTGGTGAGGATGAACAGCGCCTCGAACAGGATGGCGAAATGATACCAGAAGGCGACACCCGCCCCGCCAATCGCCTGTGACAGAATATGTGCCATGCCCACCGCCAGGGTCGGTGCGCCACCGGCGCGCGACAGGATGGTGGTCTCGCCGATCTCGGCCGCCGCATTGGTCAGCGTCTCGGGCGTGGTGACAAAGCCCCATTCGCCAAGCTTTGCGGTGGCGCTTTCAGCCGTGGTGCCGATGACGGCAGCGGGGCTGTTCATGGCGAAATAGATCGCCGGGTCCAGCACGCTGGCCGAGATCAGCGCCATCATGGCAACGGCTGATTCCGTCAGCATGGCGCCATAGCCAATCGACCGCATATGGCTTTCACGCTCGATCATCTTGGGCGTGGTGCCCGACGAGATCAGGGCGTGGAAGCCAGAGACCGCGCCACAGGCAATGGTGATGAACAGGAACGGAAACAGGCCACCCGCAAAGACCGGCCCGGTGCCATCCACAAAGCGGCTGACCGCCGGCATGCGCAGGTCGGGCATCACCACAAGAATGCCCACGGCGAGTGCCGCAATGGTGCCGATCTTCAGGAACGTGGAGAGATAGTCGCGCGGCGCCAGCACCAGCCACACCGGCAGCACCGAGGCGATGAAACCATAGCCGATCAGGCCCAGCGCCAAAGTCTCGCCCGACAAGGTGAAGAGGGGGGCCAGCACCGGGTCGGCCGCCACATGCTGCCCCGCCACCAGCGAGGCCAGCAGCAGCACGACACCGATCAGCGACATCTCGCCCACCCGGCCCGGCCGGAAGAAGCGCCCATAGAGGCCCATGATCACGGCAATGGGCACGGTTGCCAGCACTGTGAAGGTGCCCCACGGGCTGCCCGCCAGGGCCTTGACCACCACCAGGCTGAGAACAGCCAGCAGGATGATCATGATCATCAGCACGCCAATCATGGCGACCACGCCCGCCACCGTGCCCAACTCTGCCTTGATGATGTCGCCAAGCGAGCGGCCGTCGCGGCGGGTGGAGATGAAGAGGACAACAAAGTCCTGCACGGCGCCCGCAAAGACCACGCCGGCAAGGATCCACAAGGTGCCGGGCAGATAGCCCATCTGCGCCGCCAGCACGGGGCCAACCAGCGGCCCTGCGCCGGCAATGGCGGCAAAATGGTGGCCGAACAGCACATTGCGGTTGGTCGGCACATAGTCGAGGCCGTCATTGTGGCGCACCGCCGGGGTGGTCCGGCTGTCGTCGAGGCGCAGCACGCGCTCGGCAATGAAGCGGCTGTAATAGCGATAGGCGATCAGATAGACGCAGACGGCGGCGGCCACCAGCCAGGCCGCGTTCACCGGTTCGTCGCGCACGGTCGCCACAACCCAGAGGGCGCCAGCGCCGCCCAGCGCAATGGCCGCCCAGGCCAGCCGGGAGATGAGTGTCTGCATGATTGGTTCCGCCCCTGCCTGTTTCTTCCCCGGGCACGGGTCCTGTTGGCCCGCGCCCCCCTCAGCTGAGTATAGGACAGATCAGGGGCGGGCAGGAAAGGGCCTGCCTCAGCGCCCTTCCCAGGTGCCGACCACGCGGTAGACGGATTTTACGCGGGCACGGGGCACGCTGAACTCCCGCAGGGCGGGGTGGTATTCGCGCAAGGTAATGGCGTCGGCCGTCTGGGCGACAAGCTGCTTCACATAGGCTTCCTGGTCGGACAGCTCCACCACCACAAAGCTGCCGCGCGACGGCGGCTGCGAGGGGTGGACGAACAGGATGTCGCCGGGCTCGTAACGCGGGCTCATGGAATCGCTCACCACATATACCGCAAAGGCATCGGGTACGCCGACGAGTTGGGGCGGCCGCTGCACCCAGTCGAGTGGCGCCCCCTGGTCGAGGAACATGGCGTCGGCGCCGCCCCGGGCGCCTCCGCGTACGGGCAGGTCGCGCCCGCCGGGAAAGGCCAGGGGCACGGCCCCCGGCGGCCCCATGGTGCTGGGGGGCGGTGGGCTGTCGTCCGGCATCAGGTCGCGCGGGTCGCAGTCCAGCACGCGGGCGAGGCGGATGAGGGTGTCGATCTTCACGCCGCGCCGCTCGCGCTCCCAGCGCGCCACGGTGGGTTGCTCCACGCCCATCAGTTCGGCCAGGCGCATCTGGCTGAGGCCAAGCTGGCGGCGCCGCAGGGAAATCCGGTTGGTCATGGGAGCATCTTGGCAGGATTGGTATAAAAATCAAGCTGAATGGTATTCATTGATTGATTATGCCGGACTGTCTGGAATTATATACCGAAAAAGGGGAGTTTCGGTATGATCTGGACCCAATGCATGGATGCGCGCCTCGCCGCGCTCAAGGCCAGCCGCCTCGGCTGGCCGGAAATTGCCAATCGCCTGGGCGTCACGGTGGAGGCGGCCCATTGCCGTGCCCGCCGTCTGGGCCTTGCCCGGCCGATGGACCCACTGCCGCCGGCCCTGGCCCCGCTGGCGCCAGAGGTGCGGGCGCGGGTGGAAGGGGCGGTGGGCCACCTGCGCCGACGTGGCGTGGTGGTGCACGCCGAACGGGTATCGCCGCGCACCACGGCCCCCACAGGCAAGTGGGTGGTGGGCCAGCGGGTGCTGGACCTGCCTGGCCTGCTGGCTGCAGCGGAGCGCTGCCCATGAGCCGCTCCAACTCTGGTCGTCCCACCTCTGGTCGTCCGGGGCGCCCCCGCCGCGCTGCCCCCGTCAACCTCGCCGCCACGGCCACGCCGCGCCTGGATGATCCCGCGGCACCCAACCCGTTTGCCCAACAGCACGGCGCCTTTGCCCTGGTGGATGCGCCGGGAGAAAATGAGGCCGCGCCGGCGCGAAAGGTCTGGCGTAACCTGACACAGACCCCGCTCGACCGCCTGCTGCACCGGGGCAGCCTGACGCCGCGCCAATGGGCGGCGGGGGAACGCCTGCGGGCGGATCTGCACGCCGCAGCACTTGGGCCGCGCGTCACCACCCGGCTGGATGCCGCCATCGGCAGTGCACGGACGGATCCCGCCTGGGGGCTGGCACCGGGAGAGCGGGCGGCTGCCGCACGTCGCCGGGTGCGGCAGACGCTGGACGCCGTGGGCGCGCCGCTGGCGGCGGTGCTGATCGCGGTCGTCTGGCATGACAGCGCGCCCGCTCACTGGGCCACCACCACGGGCCTTGATGCCTCCAGCGCGCGGCCGGCCGGCATGATGGCCCTGCGCCTGGCTCTCGATACGCTTGCCGAGCGCTATGGCCTGAAAACAGATGCCGGAAACATTTCGGGCAATTTTTCTGCTTGACGCCGCCGTATTCGATGAGCGATCAAAATACACACTGACGACATGCGCCCCGCACGGTTCCACACCGGCGGGGCGTTTGCATTTCAGCCTGTAATCGGAGGGTGATCATGGCGCCACGGGGCAGCAGCAGTGGAGGCGTGTCCACCGCCGATTCGGGCGAGGTGCGGGTGGTGGCACCCGTGGGGGCGCGTGCCGATGCCCTGACCGTGCTGCGCGCCATCTATCGCGACCAGACGGCAGATCTTGCCAAGCGCCTCGACGCGGCCAAGGCGGCGCTACCCTATGAACACCAGCGCAAGACCAAGGATGAGGGCGGCGAGGGCGTGGTGCTGAACATTGCCATCGAGCTTGGCCACCATGCGTCTTGACCTTGCCTATCGCCCGCCCGGCGCGGTGCTGGATGCGTTCCTTGCCAGCGACGCCTTTGTGCGCGGCATCCGTGGCCCCATCGGCTCTGGCAAGTCCACCGCCTGTGCGATCGAGATCGTGCGCCGCACGGCGGCCCGCAGCCCCGGCCCCGATGGCCGCAGGCGGGCCCGCTGGGCTGTGGTGCGCAACACCTATCCCGAACTGCGCACCACCACCATGAAGACCTGGTTCCACTGGTTTCCCCCAGCGCTTGGCCATGTAACGGCAGAGGGGCCGCCCAGCCACCATATCCGCACCCGCGATCTTGACCTTGAGGTGCTGTTTCTCGCCCTCGACCGGCCAGAAGACGTGCGCAAGCTCTTGTCGCTGGAACTGACGGGGGCCTGGATCAACGAGGCGCGCGAACTGCCCAAGGGCGTGCTGGACGGGCTGACGGGCCGTGTTGGCCGCTACCCTTCCGCCCGCGATGGCGGGGCGGGCTGGTTTGGCATCATCATGGATACCAACCCGCCTGATACGGACCATTGGTGGTACCATCTGGCTGAGGAAACCCGGCCCGATGATTTCGCCTTCTTCGCCCAGCCGCCGGGAGATGGGCCGCAGGCGGAAAATCTCGCCAATCTGCCGGACGGCTATTACACCCGCGCGGCGCTGGGCAAGGACGAGGCCTGGGTGCGCATCTATGTGCGGGGTGACTATGGCTTTGTCGCCGATGGCCGCCCGGTCTATCCCGAATGGCGTGACACGCTGCATGTGGCGCCCGTCTCTGTTATTCCCGGCCTTGGCCTGCATGTGGGCCTTGACTTTGGCCTGACACCAGCCGCCGTGATCGGCCAGCGCAATGCCCTTGGGCAATGGCGCTGGCTGGCGGAAGTGGTGGGTGAGGATCTGGGCGCTCGGCGCTTCGCCGAGCTGCTGGGCCAAGAGTTGCGCGGCCGTTTTGGCAACCATAGCGCTGAACTCTGGGGCGACCCCGCCGGTTCCCAGCGCGCCCAGACCGACGAGCGCACGGTGTTCGATATTCTGCGTGCCGCCGGCCTGCCAGCACGCCCTGCGCCTGGCAATGACTTTACCCTGCGGCGCGAGGCGGTGGCGGCGGCCCTGTCGCGGCTGGTGGATGGCCAGCCCGGCCTTGTGGTGGACCCGCAGTGCCGTGTGCTGCGCAAGGGCATGGCGGGTGCCTATCGCTATCGCCGCGTCGCCTTGGCGGGTGAGGCGCGTTACACGGATGCGCCCGACAAGAACCGCTTCAGCCATGTCTGCGAGGCGGCGCAATACCTGATGCTGGGGGCGGGCGAAGGCCGCGCTTTGGTGCGTGGCCCCACCAACCGTCGCGCCCCCGCCAGTGCCGAAGGTGCCTGGTCGGCCCTTGATGGCATTCCCGGCAGGGCAGAGGGGAGGGGCTGGCGATGACACCCTCCACCACCTGGATACGTGCGGCCACGCAGGAGGAGATCCTCGACGTGGCGCGCCGCATGCGGTCGGCCGACGGCCGCGAGATTGCGGCGGGCCTTTGGGATGCCTCGCCCGAAGCGATTGCCCATGGGCTCGCTTGCCCAGGCCGCATTGTGCTGGCGGCGGGCCGCAGCCGGGCCGAGGCGATTGTCGCCATTGGCTGGCGGGCGCCGCGCCTGGTGGATGTGGCGATGTTTGCCAGCGATGCCTTTCCCCGGGTTGCGCTGTGCCTCACGCGCCATTTGCGCCGGGTAGTGATGCCGACCCTGCTGGAACGCGGTGTGATCCGCGCCGAATGCCGCTCCATCGAAGGCCATGTGGCGGCGCACCGCTGGCTGCTGGCCCTTGGTGCGCGGCCAGAAGCGGTGCTGGAGGACTGCGGCAAGGACCGCGAGCGCTTTGTGCAATTCGCCTGGACACGCACCTCGCTGGAAGGGCGTGTCAGGCCTGAGGAGGTGATCCGCTGATGTGCCTGAACCCCTTCAAAGCGCTTTCGCGCCCGGCCCCCGCCATGGCGCCTGCCCCCATGGCCCCGGCGGCACTTGCCGCCTCGGCGGCGGCCCCCGGGATCTATGCGGCGGCTGCCCCCGGGATCTATGCGGCGGCTGCCAGCGAGCGCCAGCGCCAGCGCCGCCTGCGCGCCCGGGGGGCGGCGTCCACCATCCTCAGCGATCCCCTCGCCTCGGTCGCCAACCTGCCGGTTGCCACCAAGACCC
The DNA here is from genome assembly GCA_947379865.1 of Acetobacteraceae bacterium. Lineage (GTDB taxonomy): Bacteria > Pseudomonadota > Alphaproteobacteria > Zavarziniales > Zavarziniaceae > CANCOY01. The sequence goes on along the minus strand of CANCOY010000137.1, from coordinate 2,367 downwards.
TGCTGGGCCAATGAACATGGAGAAGCCCATGACCCGCACGGACACGGGCGATGCGCCCGACGGCCTGATCCGCGCGCAGGAGCGCCTGGCGGCCGAGCGCGCCCCCTTTGAAGCCCAATGGCAGGAACTGGCCGATTACATCCGGCCACTGCGGGCAGATTTTCGTGGCAGCACCAATTCGCCTGGCGGCCGCCGGGGGGCGCAGATCTTTGATGCCACCCCGGGCCGGGCAGCCGATGGCTTTGCCGGCGGCCTCTATGCCCTGCTGACCAACCCTGCCACCCCCTGGTTTACGCTTGAGACAGGGGACGTGGCGCTGGATGCCCGCGACGACGTGCGCCTGTGGCTGGACGACACAACCCGCCGCCTGCGCACGGCGCTGGCCGCCCGGGGTGGGCGTTTCTATAACCGCGTGGCTGAGCTTTATGCCGATCTGGGCACGTTCGGTACGGCGGTGTTCTACATCGACCAGCGCCAGGACGGGCGCGGCCTGCATGTGTCGTGCCGCAGCCTGGCGGAATGCTATGTGGCTGAAAACGCCGAGGAAGAGATCGACACGGTCTATCGCCGCTTCAGCCTGACGGCGCGCCAGGCGGTGGACCTGTGGGGTGACCAGGTGGGCCGCCAGGTGGCAAAGGCGGCGGCCGAGCGGCCGGACCAGCGCTTTCCCTTCCTGCATGCGGTCTGGCCCAATCGGGATGCCCGCCGTGGCCTGCTTGGCCCCGCCGGCATGGCCTGGTCCAGCCAGCATGTGGACATCACGGGGCGGCAGACCGTGGCCAGTGGCGGCTATCACGAAAACCCCTATCAGGTGGCGCGCTGGGACAAGGCCGGCGGCGAGGCCTATGGCCGCTCCCCCGGCATGACGGCGCTGGCCGACATCAAGATGCTGAACCGCATGGCCGAGACCATGATCAAGGCCGCCCAGAAGGCGGCAGATCCGCCGCTGCTGGCCCCCGATGACGGGGCCATCGGCGTGCTGCGCACCTATCCGGGCGGCATCACTTATGGCGCCATCGATCCCAGTGGCCGCCAGCTGGTGCAGCCCTTGCTGGCGGGTGGGCAACTCGACATTGGCCTCGAAATGCAGGAGCAGCGCCGCAAGGCGATCCTGGAGACCTTCCAGTTCAGCCTGATGCAGATGCTGGCCCAGCCCAATATGACCGCCACCGAAGTGCTGGCCCGCCAGGAAGAGCGCATGCGCCTGCTTGGCCCCAATCTGGGGCGGGTGCAGTCGGAATTCCTCGACCCCGCCATTGCCCGCGTGCTGGGGCTGATGACCCGGGCGGGTGCCATCCTGCCGCCACCGCCTGATCTGGTGGCGGCCGGGCGCGGCGTGCGGGTGGCCTATGTCTCGCCCTTGTCGCGGGCCCAGCGCTCGGCAGAGGGGCAGGCCATTGCCCGCACCCTGGAGAGCCTGAGCCAATTGGGCCAGGCCATGCCCGAGGTGATGGATAATCTTGATGGCGACGCGGTGGCCCGCGCCCTGGCCGATGCCTTTGGCATGCCGCCCCAGGGCCTGCGCAGCCCCGAGGCCGTGGCGGCCTTGCGAGCCACCCGCCAGCTTGGCCTTGCCGCCACCATGCCCATGGGCACCGGAGTGGGACCATGAGGGCCGGGGCAAGCTGGCTGCTGCGGCTGTGGGGCAGGCGGGCGCCCGGCGTGGCGGCGGCCTATCGCGAGAGCGTGGGGCGGTCGCCAGAGGTACTGGCCGACCTCGCCCGCCTCTGCCACGCCACCCATTCCACCATCGTGCCGGGCGACCCCCATGGCACGGCCTTCAACGAGGGCAAGCGAGCCGTCTGGCTGCACATCGCCGACCTGCTGGCCCTTGGCCCCGAGGATTTCCACCCCCCTGTTCCAGAGGTGAGCGACCATGACCGACCCCGTGACTGAAACCCTGGCCCCAACGCTGGCCCCGATCCCTGCGGCTGATGCCAACGACTGGCGGGCCAGCCTGCCCCAGGATCTGGCGGCCGAACCCAGCCTTGCCACGATCCGCGACGTGGCGGCGCTGGCCAAGGGCTATGTCCATGCCCAGCGCCTGGTGGGGGCAGAGCGCATTGCCCTGCCAGGCCGCAACCAGGACCTGGCCGCCTGGGAAGGCTGGGATCGCCTGGGCAGGCCCGCCCGGCCCGAGGACTATGTGATCACCCGGCCCACGCTTCCCGAGGGCATGGAATGGGATGCGACCGCCGAGGAAGCCTTCCGCCCTGTCGCCCATCGCCTGGGCCTGCTGCCCCATCAGGTGAATGGCGTCATCGGCCTCTTTGCCGAACTGCAGGCGACGCGCCCCGGCGACCAGCCGACCGCCGCGCCCGGCCCCGATGCCACCAGCCTGGAAGCCGACCTGCGGGAGGGCTGGGG
>CANCOY010000136.1 GCA_947379865.1 Acetobacteraceae bacterium | reverse complement strand
GGCTTCTCAATCGTCCAGGTCTGGCCCCAGAGTTGGCCGCCGCCGGCGATGTGGAGGAGTTCGCCGGTGATGAAGCCGCCGGCGGGGCTGCCGAGAAAAGCGCAGGCTTCGGCCACGTCCCAGGCGGTGCCGCAGCGCATCATCGGGTTTGATTTGGGATAGGTGGCAACCGCCGTCTCGTCATAGACGTTCCAGCCAGCGGTCTCGATCACGCCAGGGGCAATGCAGTTGATCTGGATGCCGAGCGGGGCCCATTCCACCGCCAGATTCTGGCTGAGGCCAATGACGCCCGCGCGCGCGGCAACCGAATGGGCAATGCCATAAAGGCCTTGCTGCACCACGACCACAATGTTGATGATCCGTCCGCCCGTGCCGGCCTCCCGCCAGACCCTGGCGGCGGCCTGCATCATGCGCCAGGTGCCGTCGAGATTGGTGGACTGCACCGTGGCCCAGCCCTTTTCCGAGAAATCGATGGCGGCCTGGGGAAACTGCCCGCCGGCGCTGTTCACCAGCATGTCGGGGACGATGCCCTCGGCCGCCAGACCGGCGAAGAGGGCAGCGACGCTTTCGGCCTGGCGGATGTCCACCTGTCGCCAGTCGGCCTTGAGGCCCTGCTGCGCCATGGCCGCCACGGCGCTTTCCAGCTTTTCCCGGCTGCGCCCGGCGACCACCACATGGGCGCCCAGCCGTGCCAGCAGAAAGGCGGTGGCCCGCCCCAGACCGCTGCCGCCGCCGGAGACCAGCACGGTGCGCCCCGCATAGAGCGTGCCGGCATAGATCGTGGGTAACTCAGCCAGTTGCGCGTCTGAAAAACCGTAGAGGGGCCGGGTGCTGGCCTCAGCCATTCTGGATGCCGTTCTTCAGAAGCTCGCCCGCGATGATCATCTTGCGCACCTCGGTGGTGCCGGCGCCGATTTCCAGCAGCTTGTTGGAGCGATAGAGCCGGTTGATCTCCGTCTCCCAGATATAGCCTGTGCCGCCATGGATCTGCACGGCCTTGTCCAGCACCGAATTGAGGCCGTTGGCGGCGTACATCACCGAGGCCGCCGTCAGCATGTGGATGGCTCCCCGGCCGGCCGCCTCGCTCGTGACCTGGGACACATCCTCCAGCACCCGATAGGTGAAGGCGCGCATGGTCTCAAGCGTTACATACATGTCGGCGAGCATGGACTGGACCATCTGGAAGGAGCCGATGGTCTGGCCAAACTGCTGGCGGGTGTTGGCATATTCGATGGAAAGCTCAAGGGCGCGTTCGGCAATGCCGAGGCAGATGGGCGCAATCATGGCGCGCTCGATATCAAGCCCGCTCATCACCACGGCGACGCCGCCATTCTCCACGCCGACCAGGTTTTCCTTTGGCACGCGGCAATCGTCGAACAGGAGTTCTGCCGTCTGGCTGCCGCGATAGCCCATCTTCACCAGCTTCTGCGCCACCTTGAAACCGGGCGTGCTGGTCTCCACGATGAAGGCGGAAATTCCCTTGCTGCCGCGCGATGGATCGGTCTTGGCATAGGCCAGAACGATGTCGGCGACAGGGCCATTGGTGATGTAGAGCTTGCGGCCATTGAGGACATACTCATCCCCCTCGCGCCGGGCGGTGGTCTTCATGGAGCCCAGCGCATCTGAGCCGGCGCCCGGTTCCGTCAGGCCAAGGCAGCCAATCATGGTCCCCGCGCACAGGCCGGGCAGATACTTGCGGCGCTGGGCGTCGTTGGCGTTGTGGAAGAGGTTGTTGGCACACAGATTGTCGTGGGCGGCATAGCTGAGTGCCAGCGCATGGTTCCAGCGCGCAAAGCCCTGGACGATGAGGCCGGCGCCGAACAGGTCGAGGCCGGCACCGCCGAATTCCTCGGCGATGGAGGCACCCAGCAGCCCTGCCTCCGCCATCTTGGGGAAGATCTCGTCGGGCCACCATTCCTCGTCATCCATGCGGCGGGCCAGCGGATAGAGTTCATTGCGCCCGAAGCGGTCGGCGGCCTGCAGGATGGCGCGACGTTCTTCGTTCAGGCCAAGGCTGTCGCGCGCCTGGTCAGTGGCGAGAATCCCATTCATGTCTGCGCAATCCCATGGTGTCTGAAAGGCGGGGAGCTTGGCCGGGCCTCGCAAGGCAGCCGGGTCCAAAGGTCAGCCCCCGGCGGCGCCGGGGGCTGTTCCTGCTTGCTATGGCTCTGACGGGTGGCGTCAGGCCGCCGCGTGCGTGGCCTTGGTGGCGGCGTGAGCGGCCCGCAGGCGCTCCAGCTCTTCCCAGGACAGATAGCTGGTGAAGTTGTTCTCGTCGAAGAACAGCACCGCGCCATTGCAGATGAAGAGGTATTCGGTGTCTTCCAGCGCCGTTGTGGCGCCATGCAGCACGCCATTGGGCTCGTAGTCATAGTCGCCGGCTTCGAGCACCGCGCCGCGCACCTGCAGCCGACCCTTGATGATATAGGTGTGGGCCGGCGCCAGATGCTTGTGCGCCGGGGCCACATAGCCCTTGGCCCACTTCAGGATCACCGCCCAGGTGCCGGTCTCGGACCCTGTCCAGAGGATCTTCATCCACGCCTGGCCGGGCATGGTTTCGATCCAGTCCATGTCGTTGACCTTGTAGAGGCTGTCGCCAAGGTTCTGATGGAATGAGGTGATATCTTGGGGTAGCGCCATGGTCGTTCCTCCCTGGGTTGCAGGGGCGGTCGATTGCAGGCGCCGCCCCGTTTCCAGCCAAGTCTGGCCCAGCCAAGCGCCGATGAACAGTCTCTAAAATCGCCTTGCGGGCTGCCTCCCCCAAGCCGCACGCCTCTTTTTCAGGCCTTGCGGGCGGCCGGGCCGGTCTCGTGGGTGGCCAGCAGGTCCTGCATGTCGGACGCGTGCTCTTCCTCCACCGTCAGGATCGCCTCGATCATGACCCGGGTGGTGGGGTCATTGTCGCCAAAGAAGCGGATTAATTCGCGATAATGATCGACGGCAATCCGTTCGGCGATCAGGTTTTCGCGGATCATCGCCACCATGTTCGCCCCGGTGGCATATTCCGAGGCGGCGCGGCTGCTCAGGTCCTTGGGGTCGAAATTGGGTGCCGCGCCCAACTGGCCGATCCGCTCGGCCACGGCCATGACATGGTCCATTTCCTCTTTGGCATGCTGGGCAAATTCCGCCTTCACGCCCTCGCTGGCAAGGCCGGCGGCCACGATGGAATGCTGCGTGTAGCGCAGCACGCAGACAAGCTCGGTCGCCAGCACGCTCTGCAGGATCTCGATGGTGCGTGCCACATCGCCCACATAGGTACGGCTGACCGCGCCCTTCTCCATCTGGTGGCGGGCGCGCTCGCGCAGGGCCTTGACGTCTGACAGAAAGGGTTCGGTCGCATTGTTTCCTGCGCCGGCTGTGTTCGTCATGTTTTTTCCAGTGCGTGGTTGGGGGGCGGCGGGCAGAGGTGGTGTGCGGGTCAGGGGGCCGGATGACGCCAGGGCGCCCCGTGACCACGGGCGGCTTCATATTGGCTGGCGGCAAATGGCCAGTTTGGCAAGGCGTCGAACCAGCCTTCCAGAAAGCCCTTACGGTTGTTCTGGTGGTCGAGATAATAGGCGTGCTCCCACAGATCGCAGACGAGCAGGGGTGTGGTGCCCGCCTGGCTGAGGGTGTCGTCGGCATCATGGGTCGAGCGCACGTCGAGGCCGCCCTCTTGGTCGGCCACCAGCCAGACCCAGCCTGAACCAAAATGTCCTGCGCCGGCTTCCACCAGGGCCGTCTTCAGCCCGGCAAGATCGCCGAATGTCTTGTCGATTGCCGCCGCCAGCGCGCCGCTTGGTCGTTGGCGCTTGGGCGACATGGACAGCCAGAAGAAGCTGTGATTCCAGGCCTGCGCGGCATTGTTGAACAGCTTTTGCTTGCCACTTCGGGACGCGTCGAGGATGACCGCCTCCAGTGTCGCGCTGGTGGCCGTCTCTCGCGCCAGCAGCTCATTCAGCGCCTTCACATAGCCGCCGTGGTGCTTGTCGTGATGGAAGCGCAGCGTGCGGTCGGAGATCACAGACTGCAGGGCGTCATAGGCATAGGGCAGATCGGGCAGAACATACATCAACAGGGCTCCTCACCTCCTTGTTAATGGGCGGGGCCCCGCGTGGTTCCAGCTTTGGCCGCCCGGGGGGCTTGCGAATGACAGCGACAGGTGGCGGGCGGCCCGGTATAAAGCGGCTTCCGGATCGCCGGGGTTTGAAGGATCTGTCATGCTGCTTTCCATGTACCAGGCGTCCGCGCCGGTTTTCATCCAGGGCCTCAAGGCGCTGCGGGGCCTTTTGCACAAGGCACAGGCCCATGCCGACGCCCATGGCATCGATCACCTGGCCCTGCTGCAGGCCCGCCTTTATCCCGACATGCTGCCCTTCAACCGCCAGATCCACCTCTGCACCGATTTTGCCAAGGGTGCGGTGGCGCGCCTGGCCGGTGCCGAGGTCATCAGCTTTCCCGATGTCGAGATCGTCTTTGATGATCTGATTGGCCGCGTCGAGCGGGCGCTGGCGATTGTCGAGAGCTTTACCGCCGAGCAGGTCGATGGCTCCGAGGATCGCGACATCACCCTGATGCGCCGTGGCGTGGCCCTGGTGGTCAAGGGGCAGCCCTATCTGCTGGAACAGGCCATGCCGAACTTCTATTTTCACCTCACCACCGCCCACGCGATCCTGCGCCACAATGGCGTGCCCATCGGCAAGAAGGACTTTCTGGGCACAGCCTAGGAAGCACGGCCTTGTTGCCAGCGTCCCGACCGTCCTAAACTTCGCGCGACCTTGAAATCGCGCGGGGGCCTGGTCGGGTGGGCGGGGATAATGTGACCAATGCTGGCGCGGTGATGCGCCAGCGCGTCTGTGTGCTGGGTGCTACGGGCACCATCGGCCGGGCCACAGTGGCGGCGCTGCTGCGGCGCGGGCACGAGGTGGTCTGTTTCGTGCGAGCCCGTGCCGGTGTCGGCAGCGCCCTGGGGCAGGCCGACATGGCGCAGCTCTTTGAGGGCGCCACGGTCAGGCTGGTCAATCCGGCGGATCCCCGGTCGCTTGCCCGCGACGGCTTTTCTGGCGAACGCTTTGATGCCGTGGTCTCCTGCATGGCCTCGCGCACTGGCACGCCCAGGGATGCCTGGGCCATCGACCATCAGGCGCACCTCAACGCCCTGGCGGCAGCGCAAGCGGCGGGTGTGCAGCATTTCGTGCTGCTGTCGGCCATTTGCGTGCAAAAGCCGCTGCTGGCCTTCCAACACGCCAAGCTCGCCTTCGAGGCGGCGTTGATCGCCTCTGGTCTGCGCTATTCCATCGTGCGGCCAACCGCCTTCTTCAAATCCCTGTCGGGCCAGATTGCGCGGGTACAGCGCGGCCGCCCCTTCCTGATCTTTGGCGACGGCAGGCTCACCGCCTGCAAGCCGATCAGCGATGATGATCTGGCAGATTACATTGCCGCCTGCCTCGACGACGACAGCCGCTGGAACCGCATCCTGCCCATTGGTGGTCCGGGGGAGGCGATCACGCCGCGCCAGCAGGGGGAGGCCCTGTTCGCCATGTTGGGCCGGGAGCCGAAATTCAAATCCGCCCCCGTGCGCCTGCTCGACGTCATTGCCGCCTGCCTTGCGGCCCTGGGGCGCGTGGTGCCGGGGTTGGCCGAAAAGGCTGAGCTTGCGCGCATCGGCCGCTATTACGCCACCGAATCCATGCTGGTGCTGGACCCGCAAACCGGCCGCTATGATGCGGCCGCCACCCCCTCCACGGGCACGCAGACCCTGTTCGACTTCTACCGTGCCATCCTTGCCGGCGACGCGGCGCCCGAGCGGGGAGACCACGCCGTTTTTTGAGGTGGCGTCGGCGAAAAGGAAAAATATGTCGATGATCCTGGCCTGGGTGGCGGGCGTGGCGGCCGTCGGTGTTATCGCCCTGGCGGTCTGGCTTTATGCCCCCGACAAGCCGCGCCCAGCCCTTGAAGCGGCCTATCCCGGAGACTATCGCACCGTCGATGGCTTGCGTGTGCGCCTGCGCGACACGGGCCCGCGTACCGCACCAGCGGTAATCCTGCTGCACGGCTTTGGTGCCAGCCTGGAGACGTGGGATGCCTGGGCAGAGGCGCTATCGGCGCATTTCCGGGTGATCCGGTTTGACCTGCCGGGCTTTGGCCTGACCGGTGCCGATCCCGCAGGCGACTATACCATTGCCCGCGACATGCAGATCCTTTCGGGCCTGATGGACCAGCTGGGGCTGGAGCGCGCCAGCCTCATCGGCAATTCCCTGGGGGGGCGCATAGCCTGGAACTTTGCCGCCCACAATCCCGCGCGGGTGGCGCGCCTTGTGCTGGTTTCCCCCGATGGCTTTGCCAGCCCGGGGTTCGACTACGACAAGGCGCCAGATATACCGCTGATGATGCAGGCCCTGCCTTATGTTGCGCCGCGCAGCCTGCTGCGGATGAATCTGGCCGTTGCTTTTGCCCGCCCCGAGGCCCTGAGCGAGGCAATCCTCACCCGCTACCGCGACCTGATGCTGGCGCCCGGCGTGCGGGGGGCGATCCTGGCGCGCATGGCCCAGGTGATGCTGCGCGACCCGGCCCCCGTGCTTGCCCGCATCGCCGCGCCCACCCTGCTGCTCTGGGGTGAGCAGGACGGCATGATTCCGATTAGTAATGCAGAAGATTACCTGCGCAACCTGCCCAATGCGCGTCTGGTTGCCTTGCCCAACCTGGGCCATGTGCCCTTCGAGGAAGACCCGGCCACGTCCCTTGCCCCAGTGAAGGCCTTCCTCTCAGCCGGGGCGCCCTAGGCAGAGCCCGCTGCCGCCGTGGTGCCCACCATCGCAAGGCTGAGGTCCCAGAGGCGGCTGGCGCGGGTGAGGTCATTTGCCTTGGGCGACAGAGCCTGGGCAAAGGGCTGTGCGCCCTCGCGCTGGCGGTTGCCCCAGCTCCAATGCACGCCAGACTGCGCGAAGGCGCCATCCACCACCACCTGGGCCACCCGCTCGCCCGCCAGAGGCTGGGAGACATAGCCCTTGGTGATGTTCTTCTGGAACCAGGGGAAGATCTGCTGGAACAGTTTCGGGGCGTGCCGGAACAGGGCCGTCTCGGCGACGCAGCCCGGATAGAGGGTGTTGAAGACCACGCCCGTGCTGGCGTGATAACGCCGGTGGAACTCGCGGTTCATGACCATGTTGCAGAGCTTGCTGTCCTTATAGGCCTTGCCGGCCTTGAAGGCTTTGCCATCAATCATGGCGACCGGTGCCCGGAACCCGGCCTCAAGCCCCTGCAGGTCGCCGAGATCGGCCGGCGCCGGGATCGGCACCTTGCCGCCGAATTCTTCGGAATTGGCGGTCACGGTGCCCAGCGTGATCAGACGCGGCGCCTGGCCATTCAGGGGCACCAGGCTTGGCAGCAGCAGGTGGCTGAGCAGGAAGTGGCCCAAATGATTGGTGGCCACGCTGATCTCAAAACCCTCGGGCGAGCGCCCGGGTTGCTGCAGCCGCGGCAGATAGACCGCGGCATTGCAGACCAGGGCATGCAAGGGCAGTCCCTCTGCCTTGAAGCGGTCGACGAAGTCGCGGACGCTTGCCTGCGACCCCAGATCGATCAGGCCGAACGAGACACTGCTGTGGGGAATGCCCAGCGTGGCAGAGGCCGCCCTAGCCTTTTCCAGGTCACGGCAGGCCATGACAACATGCCAGCCCCGGTCAACCAGGGATTTGGTGGCATATAGGCCGACACCGGAAGAGGCGCCGGTGACGATGACGGTCGGTTTGGGGTCTTGCGGCACGTGCGTGGATCTCTTGTTCATCAGAAACACTGGTGTTGATCAGAAATACCGGGCGCGCATCCGCGCCGTTCCTTCTATTGCCGCGCCCCGGCGTGCTGCTTGGTCATATCACTCAGGGCCTGCGGCGGGGGTAAAGGATGCGAGGCGAAAACAACGCTGCTGTCCCAGCGTGAAAGAGCCAAAAGAACATGGCAAGGGCACCCGCGCGCCGCAGTATCGCCAGATTGAAATACTTGCAACACTAGAGTTCTCATGCGGGTGGAAAATCAGGTGCGCCGATGGCAGGTGGATTGGGCGATGTCGCGGGCTGGCGGGCCGATCTGGCGGCGGCGCTGCAGGCTGGTGACGGTGATTTGGCCCGGGCGATCTGCCGCGCGGCCATGGCCGGGCCCGAGGCCTGGGATGCTGAGTTTGCGCTGCTGACCATCGAGGTGAATGCCGGCGTTCTTGCTGCCTCGGAAGCGCCGCTGCTGGCCCTGGCGGCAAGGCGCCCTGACTCGCCTGATCTGTGGACGCGCATCTGCCATGTCCGCTCCATGCTTGGGCGGTTTGACGAGGCGGTGGTGGCGGGGCGGCGCTCCCTCGCCCTTGCGCCCGACCGGGTTGATGCCCTGCACACCATGGGCACACTGCTGCACAACATGCGGGATTTCCGGGGGGCGCTTGAGTGCTTCCTGCGCGGCACCTCGCTGCATCCGGGCCATGCGGGCTGCCATCTGGGGCTGGCGGAAGCGCTGTTGATGACCGGCTGGTTCCTGCCGGGCTGGCGGGAATATGAATGGCGTTACAGCCTGCCCGACACCCG
>CANCOY010000135.1 GCA_947379865.1 Acetobacteraceae bacterium | reverse complement strand
GCCGAAACAGGCGCTTATCCAAGGACTACGAAAACACCACCCGGTTCGCTACCGCCTACCTGCGTCTCGCAATGATCCGACTTATGCTCCGACGCCTCATTCGGGGAAAACTATCATCCACATAAGAAACTTCCCGAACGGACTCTGAGGAATTCAGACTAATGATCGAATCTGATAGCATGGATATTCGCAAAATTCTCAGGCCTCAGGTTGAATTTCTGGCATCTAACCGATCCACTAAAGTTCAATTGATTCGATATGAGAATTTAGATAATGATTTTAATAGTGTAATAAAAACTATCGGCCTTCCTGAAATAAAATTACCCCTTCTTAACAAAAGTAAAAGATCTGATTACAAAGCTGTTTTAGATAAAAACAGCTCAGACCTTGTTCGGGATAATTACCATAGTGACATCACGTCATTCAATTATGATTACTGACTAATACTACCAAAATCGCCCCAACTGTGGACTGTTTTTAGGTGGCGTTACCGGTTCATATTTTTATAGAATCAGGAAATTCAGCAGATCGAACATAGCCGCCATGGTGGTGCAGACCGCGGCCAGAGGCGTGGCCAATAAAAAAGCCCACCCGTTTCCGGGTGGGCTTTTTCGAAATCTGGTGGAGCCACGCGGAATCGAACCGCGGACCTCTTGAATGCCATCCAAGCGCTCTACCAACTGAGCTATGACCCCTAAGCAGTCCGGAACCTAGTGAGATCCCGAACCGTAATCAAGTGCCGTGACACTTTTTTTATCGTGCGTCGTCCTCGTCCCCGAGGTCGGCATCGATTACATCGCTGACGTCCTCGTCCTCAAGGTCGTCGGTGTCCTCAAGCAGGCCCTCGGCCGCCGCTTCCTCTGCATCGTCGTCGATGCCAAGCAGGGCATCTTCCGGCGTCACGTCGTCAGCGAGGGCGTCGTCGACGACTTCGTCGATTTCCTCAAGCTCGGGCACGTCGTCGCCATCCTCGTCGTCGATTTCCTCGACCTCGAGATCATCGGCGAGTTCGTCGACCACCACAGCCTTTGGCTTGACCGCAACCTTCGGCTCAGCGCGTCGACGCGATTTGAGTTGTGCTTCTGGCTCGAAGACCGTGCCGCACTTCGGGCAGTGGATCGGCGAGCGGAGCATATCGTAGAACCGCGCGGCGCAGCTTTGACACTGGCGCTTCTGGCCCCATTCCGGCTTGACCAAGATAGCCCCCAGGGTGATTTCAATGGGGGCGTGCTATGACACGCCGCTTGGCCTGTGTCAAAGGCTTGATTCGTCGGTTCAATTCCAAAGACCACCGCCACGCCCCCCGGAATGGCCGCGGCGGCAGCGGTTGCTGGCAGGGCGAAGCAGCCCATGCTAGGACGAAGGCCCCTTCTGTTTCTATGCGGTCAGCCATCGTGCCCTCGCTCCAAGCCCGCCGCGCGCCGCCGCTTTCCGGCGAAATCCATGTTCCCGGCGACAAGTCCATTTCGCACCGGGCCCTGATGTTCGGCGCCCTTGCGGTGGGGGAGACCGCCATCACCGGCCTGCTGACCGGCGAGGACGTGCTGCACACGGCGGCCTGCATGCAGGCGCTCGGCGCCCGGATAGAGCGCGGCGTCGACGACGTCTGGCGGGTGCGCGGCATGGGCGTGGGTGGCCTGGTGGAGCCCGACCAGGTGCTGGACATGGGCAATGCCGGCACCGGGGTGCGCCTGCTGATGGGTCTGGTGGCCAGCCATCCCATGACGGTGCTGTTTACCGGCGATGCCTCCTTGTGCCGGCGGCCCATGGCCCGGGTCACCACGCCCCTGAGCCTTATGGGGGCGCGTTTTGTGGGCCGGTCGGGGGGGCGCTTGCCGCTGGCCGTGGTCGGCACGGCCGAACCCATGCCCATCACCTATCGCCTGCCGGTTGCCTCGGCCCAGGTGAAAAGTGCCGTGCTGCTGGCCGGCCTCAATACCCCTGGCGAGACCGTGGTGATCGAGCCCGAGCCCACCCGCGACCATTCCGAGCGCCTGCTGCGCCATTTCGGCGCCGAGGTGCGGGTCGAGGATGAGGCTGACGGCGCCCGGCGCATCACCCTGGTGGGCCAGCCCGAACTGGTGGCCGCCGATGTGGTGGTGCCGGGCGACCCCTCGTCCGCCGCTTTTCCGCTGGTGGCGGCGCTGCTGGTGCCAGGATCGGCCATCACCATCCGCAATGTCGGCACCAATGAGCTGCGCACCGGCCTCTATGGCACACTGATGGAAATGGGCGCCGACATCACCTTCACCAACAGCCGCATCGCCGGGGGCGAGCCGGTGGCCGATCTGGTGGTGCGCGCAAGTTCACTCAAGGGGATCGAGGTGCCGGCCGCCCGCGCCCCCTCGATGATCGACGAATACCCGATCCTGGCCATTGCCGCCGCCTGTGCCGAGGGCACCACGGTGATGCGGGGGCTGGCCGAATTGCGGGTCAAGGAAAGTGACCGGCTGACCGCCATGGCGCGCGGCCTGGCCGCCTGCGGGGTTGACCTGGAAGAGCTTGAGGATGGCCTGATCGTCCACGGCCGTGGCCGCCCGCCCCGGGGCGGTGGCCATATCCTGACGGAGATGGACCACCGCATCGCCATGTCCTTTCTGGTGCTGGGCCTGGTCAGCGAGGCGCCCGTCACCATCGACGATGGCGCCATGATCGACACCAGCTTCCCCGGCTTTGCCAGCCTGATGGGCAGCCTTGGCGCCCCCATCTCCGAGGCTGGCGCAGCCTGATGCCTGCCCCCGGCACCAATGCCCCCCGCACCATTGCCCCCCGCACCATTGCCATTGATGGCCCGGCGGCGTCTGGCAAGGGCACCCTGGCCCGGCGGCTGGCAGACCACTACGGCCTTGCCTATCTCGACACCGGCAGCCTCTATCGCGCCGTGGGCATGGCGGTGCTGGCCGGCGGCGGTGATCCGGCCGATCCCGTTGCGGCAGAGCAGGCGGCCCGCACCCTTGATCCGGCAAGCCTGGGCGACCCCCTTCTGAAAAGTGCCGCCGCCGGCGAGGCCGCCAGCAAGGTGGCGGTGCACCCCGGCGTGCGCGCGGCCCTGCTCGATTTCCAGCGCCGGGTGGCAGCCTCTCCGCAGGGGGCCGTGCTCGATGGCCGCGACATTGGTACCGTGGTGCTGCCAGAGGCCGAGGCCAAGCTGTTTGTCACCGCCAGCCTGGAGGCCCGGGCGGCACGCCGGGTGGCGGAATTGCTGGCGCGTGGCGAGGCGGCCGACGCCGAGGCCATGACCCGCGCCTTGGCCGAACGCGATGCCCGTGATGCGGGACGCGATGCCGCCCCCATGGCCCGGGCGCCAGACGCGGCCTTGCTCGATACCTCGAACTTGTCTATAGACGAGGCCTTCGCTGCGGCGAAAATGCTCATCGAAAGCCGGACGGCCCGCCCCTAGAGGCGATTTGGCCGGTTTGTGCGCATTTTCACCGCCGAAGTGACGGGAAAAATCCCGCCTGCCAAGACCGCCGGAACCAACCGGCCGGCCAGAAAAACAGTGACCAATCAGGAGTCCAGATGACCCAGACCAGTGGGGCCCTCGACATGGGGGCCAAAGAGAATTTCGAAGACCTGCTGAACGAGAGCTTCGGCTCTTCCAACTCAGTCGAAGGCAGTGTTCTTCAAGGCATCGTGATCGCCATCGAAAACGACATGGCGGTGATCGATGTGGGCCTGAAGGCCGAGGGCCGCGTGCCCCTCAAGGAATTTGCGACCGCCGGCCAGAAGGCCGAACTGCAGGTCGGTGATGTGGTCGAGGTCTTCCTCGACCGCATGGAAAACTCTGCCGGCGAAGCCGTGCTGAGCCGCGAGAAGGCCCGCCGCGAGGAAGCCTGGACGCTGCTTGAGCGCGCGTTTGAGAGCCAGCAGCGCGTCGACGGCGTGATCTTTGGTCGCGTCAAGGGCGGCTTCACGGTCGACCTGTCGGGCGCCGTGGCCTTCCTGCCCGGCAGCCAGGTGGACGTCCGTCCGGTGCGTGACATCACGCCCCTGCTCGGCATTCCCCAGCCCTTCCAGATCCTCAAGATGGATCGCCGTCGCGGCAACATCGTTGTCTCGCGCCGCGCCGTCCTCGAAGAGACCCGCGCCGAGGCCCGTTCGGAACTGGTTGCCAACCTCAAGGAAGGCCAGATCCTCGACGGCGTCGTCAAGAACATCACCGATTACGGTGCGTTCGTTGATCTGGGCGGCGTCGACGGCCTGCTGCATGTCACCGACATTGCATGGCGTCGCGTCAACCATCCGTCCGAGGCCCTGACGATCGGCCAGACCGTGAAGGTCCAGGTCGTGCGTGTGAACCCGGAAACCCAGCGCATCTCGCTTGGCATGAAGCAGCTGCTGGCCGATCCGTGGGAAGGCGTTGCTGCCAAGTACCCCATGGGCGTGAAGTTCACGGGCCGCGTCACCAACATCACCGACTACGGCGCGTTCGTCGAGCTGGAGCCGGGTGTCGAGGGTCTTGTCCACGTCTCCGAGATGAGCTGGACCAAGAAGAACGTCCACCCCGGCAAGATCGTCTCCACCTCCCAGGAGGTCGAGGTGATGGTGCTCGAGGTCGATTCCAACAAGCGCCGCATCAGCCTTGGGCTGAAGCAGTGCCTGGAGAATCCGTGGTCGGCCTTTGCCGCAACCCATCCGGCCGGCACGCTGGTCGAGGGCGAGGTGAAGAACATCACCGAGTTCGGCCTGTTCATCGGCCTCGAGAGCGGCGTCGATGGCATGGTCCACCTCTCCGACATCGACTGGAACCAGCCGGGCGAAGAGGCCATCAAGGACTTCAACAAGGGTGACATGGTCAAGGCGCAGGTTCTCGACGTTGACGTCGAGAAGGAGCGCATCAGCCTTGGCATCAAGCAGCTGGGCACCGACCCGCTGGCCAACACCGGCGAGGTCAAGAAGGGCCTTGTGGTTACCTGCACGGTTACGGCCGTGACGGAAGCCGGCCTCGAGGTCTCGGTAGGCGAGGAGGGGGCCAAGGGCTTCATCCGCAAGTCTGACCTGGCCCGTGACCGTGCCGACCAGCGCGCCGAGCGGTTCAATGTTGGCGACAAGCTTGACGCCAAGATCACCCAGATCGACCGCGCCACGCGCAAGCTCAGCCTGTCGGTCAAGGCCCGCGAGATCGCCGAAGAGAAGGAGGCAGTTGCCACCTACGGTTCGTCGGACTCGGGCGCCAGCCTCGGTGACATCCTTGGTGCCGCGATGTCGCGCGCCCGGGCTGACGCCGAAAACAAGAAGTAAGACAGAACAACGCCGGTCGGCGGGGCTTTTTCCGAAAGGACGCATCCATGGATGCAGACAGCCTCATCGACCGGCAGCGTCTGAAACGGCGCCTGGTGTTCTGGCGTCTGCTGGCGGTGGCGGGCCTCGCGCTCGCCGCCGTCGCAGCCCTCGCCCCGCCGGGCGGCGGCCCCATCCGCGGGCCACATATCGCCCGCGTCGATGTCGAGGGCGTGATCACCGAAAACCCCGACCATATCGCCGCCATCCGCGAGCTTGCCGACAACGACCGCGTCAAGGCGGTGCTGATCCGCATCAACAGCCCGGGCGGCACGGCCACCGGCGGCGAAGCGCTCTATACCGCCCTGCGCCATGTGGCTGAAAAGAAGCCGGTGGTCGCCGCCATTGGCACCCTTGGCGCTTCGGCCGCCTATATGACGGCCCTTGCCGCCGACCATATCGTGGTGCGCGAGACCTCCATCACCGGCTCCATCGGCGTGATCCTGGAAGCGCCCGAGGTCAGCGGCCTGCTCGACAAATTGGGCGTGGGCGTGAATGTCCTCAAAAGCGCGCCGCTCAAGGGCGAACCCTCGCTCTCGAGCCCGCTTTCACCCGAAGCCCGCGCTTCCCTGCAGGCGATGATCGACGATTCCTTTGCCTATTTCCGCGACCTGGTGGGCAGCCGCCGCAAGCTGGGCGCAGAAGACCTCGCCCGGGTGGCCGATGGCCGCGCCTTCACGGGCCGCCAGGCGCTGGCCCTGCATCTGGTGGATGCGCTGGGCGGCGAGGCCGAGGCCCGGGCCTGGCTGGTGGCCGAGCGCAAGATTCCAGCCGACCTGCCCGTCGAAATCATGCACGAACCCGCAAAAGAGGGCCTGGCCGGCCTGGGATTCGCTGGCGCGGCCCAAAAACTCTTGATGGGCGAATGGCTTAGTCTTGACGGTCTCGTTTCCGTTTGGCACCCTCCCCTCTGAGGCTGGGGGATGCCTGATGATCAAATCTGAATTGATACTGCGTCTGGCAGAAGCCAATCCGCACCTCTTCCAGCGCGATGTGGAGCGGATTGTCACCACCGTGTTCGAGGAGATCTCTGCGGCGCTCGCCCGGGGTGACCGGGTGGAACTGCGCGGCTTTGGCGCCTTTTCTGTAAAACAGCGGCCCGCCCGCACCGGACGGAACCCTCGCACGGGTGCCACGGTTCAGGTAACGGAAAAACGCGTGCCATTTTTCAAGACCGGCAAGGAACTGCGCGAACGGCTGAACGACGGCACGGACCACGGCGAGGACGACGAAGAGGTCTGAGAGCCGGCATGGCGGGCCTTCCCGCCAGGATCGCGTGCGGCAAATTTGCCAGATCGATGTTTGCCAGATCCATGTTTGCCGGATTAACAGGCGCACGCAGAACAAGGGCACCATCATGCGACTGACAACCTGGATTGTTCTGGCCCCGGCACTGGTGGCCGGCGTGGCATTGGCGGTGGCCAATCGCACCCCCGTGGTGGTTGGCTTTGACCCCTTCAACCATGACGCGCCGCTGCTGGCGGTGCAGGCGCCGCTTTTCCTTGTCATGTTCGTCTGTGTGCTGACGGGCATCCTGCTGGGCGGGGTGGTGAGCTGGCTTGCTGGCGCGCCGCAGCGCCGTCAGGCCCGCCTGCATGCCCGCGAACTCAAACGCCTGCAGGCAGGCATGCCCGCGCCCGCGACGCCGGCAAATGCCGCCCCCTCACCTCAGGCGCCCGCCCCACGGGCCCAGCCAGTCTGACGCAGGCGATGCCCTCGCGGCGCCGCCTCTGGCGTGCTACACCCGCAGGATGCCTGTTACAGTTCCGATGAACCCTGTTTTCGCCGCCATCGACACCATCAGCACGCCCGTGGCCGCCCCGCTTGTGGGCACGCTGGCCGGGGCCGTGGGTGGGATCAAGCTGGGGCTTGAATTCTTCTGCGCCAATGGGCCAGAGGGCATTCGCACCGTCATGTCCGGGGCGGCGGGCCTGCCGCTGTTTCTTGACCTGAAGCTGCACGACATTCCCAATACCGTGGCCGGTGCCGTGCGCGCCGTGGCGCCGCTTGCCCCCTATCTGCTGACGGTGCATGCCGCAGGCGGCCCACAGATGATGCGCGCCGCCGCCGCAGCTGCCGCCGAAATGGGGGAGAGCCGCCCCCGCATCGTCGCGGTCACCGTGCTGACCAGCCTTGACCAGACAGACCTGGCCGCCATCGGCGTGGCCGGCGGAGTAACCGACCAGGCCGCGCGACTGGCCGATCTGGCGCTGGCCTCTGGCCTTGATGGCGTGGTGTGCAGCGCCCATGAGGCGGCCGCCCTGCGCAGGCAACTTGGGCCTGAGGCCATTCTGGTGGTGCCCGGCATCCGCCCGGCAGGGGCAGCAACAGGCGATCAGAAACGCGTCATGGGCCCGGCAGAGGCCATGGCGGCGGGTGCCACCCATCTGGTCATCGGCCGCCCCATTACCGAGGCGGCCGACCCGGCGGCGGCGGCCCGCGCGATTTCCAGCGAACTTCTTGTCGGCAGTGCCCTCCGGGGCGGGGCACACTGAGCCCATGGCCGTCACCGCCAAGATCTGTGGCCTGTCCACCCCGGAAACCGTTGCCGCCGCCGTTGCCGGTGGTGCCGCTATGGTGGGCTTTGTCTTCTTTGCCCGCTCGCCCCGGGCAGTGACACCGGCTGATCTCACCCGCCTGGGCGCGGGCGTGCCTGCCACGGTCGCCCGGGTTGGCCTGGTGGTGGATGCCGATGACGACCTGATCGATGCCGTGGTGGCGGGCGGGATCGACATCATCCAGGCCCATGGCGAGGAGACGGCCGAGCGCGTCGCCGCCATCCGCAGCCGCAGCGGCCGGCCCGTGATCAAGGCCGTGGGCATCGCCGGGCCGCAGGACGTGGCCCGCGCCCACAGCTTCGAGGCCGTGGCTGACCTGTTGCTCCTCGACGCCAAACCCCCTAAAAATCAGGCCGATGCGCTGCCGGGCGGCAATGGTCTGCGGTTCGACTGGGGCCTGATCCGGGACGAGACCTGGCAGCGGCCCTGGCTGCTGGCCGGTGGCCTTGACGCCGGCAATGTGGCTGATGCCGTGGCACAGAGCGGTGCCGCAATGGTTGATGTCTCGTCGGGTGTGGAAGATAGCCCCGGCGTGAAGAGCCTGGAGCGGATCCGCGCCTTCCTGCAGACGGTTAGCCGCCTGCACCCCGCCCGATAGACGTGCGCCCCCAGCGCCCCGTTAGCGAGTTCCGAGAGCGAGCCCACATGACCCAGCACGAGCGGCCCAACAGCTTCACCTCCCTGCCCGACGAGAACGGGCATTTCGGCATGTTCGGCGGCCGCTATGTGGCCGAGACGCTGATGCCGCTGATCCTCGACCTGGAACGCGAATATGAGGCGGCCAAGGTCGACCCCGCTTTCAAGAGCGAACTCGACGACTTTCTGGAGCACTATGTGGGCAGGCCCAGCCCGCTCTATTTCGCGGCCCGCCTGACGGAGCACCTCAAGGGTGCCAAGATCTATTTCAAGCGCGACGAGCTGAACCACACCGGCGCGCACAAGATCAACAATTGCATGGGCCAGATCCTGCTGGCCCGCCGCATGGGAAAAAAGCGCATCATCGCCGAGACCGG
>CANCOY010000134.1 GCA_947379865.1 Acetobacteraceae bacterium | reverse complement strand
CTACCCGTGCCGGAGCCCGGGCTGACGCCGGCCGACATGATTGCCCGCGCCATTGCCCTGCGGCCCATGATCCGGGCCGACCAGGCGGCGGCTGAGGAGCGCGGCACCTATTCCCCGGACCTGCATCAGGCGTTCCTTGATGCCGGGTTCTATCGCATCCTGCAGCCACGCATGTTCGGTGGCTATGAATTCAGTGTGCCGGATTTCTACCGCACCATGCTGGAGGTTTCGCGCGGGGATCCCGGGATCGGCTGGTGCCTGACGCTGTGCGCCTCCCACCCCTTCCTGGTGGCGTCCCACTGGCCGGAGCGGGCGCAGCGCGAGTTCTTTGGCGCCGACGGCTTCTATGCCTCGCCCCACCGGCCGGCACCCACGGGCACGGCCACCCCGGCACCGGGGGGTTACATTATCGAAGGGGTCTGGGAATACTGCTCGGGCATTCCCTATTCCAGCCATATGGTTGGCGGCGTCTTTGTGCTGGATGGCAAGAATAATCCGCCCCGCATGGCGCAGGTGGTGGTGCCCAAGGCTGAGGTTCAGGTGCTCGACGACTGGGGCAGCGACCGCACCCTTGGCATGCGGGCCAGCGGTTCCAACAGCGTGCGCGTCGACAAGGTATTCGTGCCCGCCGACTATCTGGTGGAGGGGCCGATGATGTGGTCCACGCCAGAGGACATCGTGGCGGGCAACGGCACCGTGGGCACCCATCTGCATGGCAATTCCATGTATCTGGGCCGCATCATGGGGCCCTATCACATGTCGCTGGTCACGCCTGTGATCGGTGCGGCGCGGGCGGCAATCGATGAATTCGGCGACATCATCCAGGTCCGCGACACCATGTTCCCGCCCTTTGTGAAAAGGGTGGAGCACGGCGATTTTCAGCGGGCCTATGGTCAGGCCACCAGCCTTGCCGATGCGGCTGAGGCGATCATGGTCCGCGCCGGCCAGATCTATATGGAAACCTGCGCACGCTGGGCGGCCGATGGCACCCTGTTCACGGTGGAGGACAATCTGCGCCTGTGGGGCCTGATGCAGCAGGCGGGCCAATTGGCCTGCCAGGCGACGGAGATCATCTTCTGCGCCGCGAATTCGTCGGCCACCAAGAAGGGCCAGCGCATCCAGCGCTATTACCGCGACTGCGCCATGTACCGCAGCCACATCTCGTCACAGGCCCTCAATTTTGCCGCCCCCATTGCACGGGCGCATTTTGGCCTGCCCCTTAACCATTTCGGGCTCTGACGGTCACTTGTCCGGCCAGCGACCCTCAGGGGGCGCTGGCGGGCACGGCGCGGAAGGCGGCGGTCTCGCTGGACTGGATGGTCAGGGTCTGCACAAAAGTGGAGCCTGAACTGATCTGGATAGCCCATTTCTGCGCCGCCTTTGCCGCATTGGCATTGAACGAGGCGGTGGGGATGTTGTTGACGGTGCTGTACCGGTAGAGATTATAGGGCACTCCCGGCGTCAGGCCGGACAAGGTAATCGTCAAGGTTATTGCACTTGCGGTTGGGCGGCTGGTGCTGCCGTTGCGGATCACCGGGCTCTCGAAATTCTTGCTGGTGGCCAGACGCACGGGCACGGTTTTCTTGTCCGTGTCCAGGATGCCGGTGATGGCAATGCCGTAATTGCCGCCATTCTTCAGGGAATAGACCGCCGCCGTCGTTGCATTGGCCGTCCGGCGTGTCTGCTGGAACGGGCCAAGAGCATATTGGAAGAAGTAGGGTGGCGCGCTGCTGGACCCTCCGCTCCACACGCCGTGATCCTCGAGGGTGAGCGTGTCATCGCTGTAATAGGTCGCGGGTGTGGTGGGTGTATGGGTGGAGGTGAAGCCCGTCACGGTAACGATATGATCGTATTCGGAATCCCCGAAATTCAGGTTGCGGCTGCCATAGAACTTGTAGGCATTGGTGTAGACGCCGATGATGACAGGTGCCCCGGAGACGACCTTTCCCTTCACCCAGGCAAGGAAGGCCGGCGCGCTCGTCAGGGCCGATCCCGTAGGCTGGGCATAGGCCAGCCGCATGCGGGTTGCGGCAGCGGCATCGTTCACCCCCACCAGCAGTTGCGAGGACTCAAGGCTCTGCGAGACATTGGGGCTTGCGATGGCCCGCGCGTCATATTGCGAGATGTATTGCCCGTAATAGAGGCCGGCGCTGATGAACGACACTTCCCCGCAATAGCCATAATTGCTGTTCCATTGCAGGCGCGCGGGAACCGCAAGGCTGTCGGTATAGGTGGCGGCCGAAGCTGACAGGGGTGTAGTGGCAACAGCAGTTGCCAATGCCATAAGGCAGGCGAGCACGCGCCACCCCTGCTCTCCATTTGCCATCTGCCACCTCCGGATTACCCAAAGAGTGCCGGGCACGACCTGAATTTTCAACCAATTTGTCAGTATATGGACTAATG
Source organism: Acetobacteraceae bacterium (assembly GCA_947379865.1). Classification (GTDB taxonomy): domain Bacteria; phylum Pseudomonadota; class Alphaproteobacteria; order Zavarziniales; family Zavarziniaceae; genus CANCOY01. Next base: position 6,485 of record CANCOY010000134.1, on the reverse strand, counting down.
CGCAGCCTTTGTCTGGGCTGGGAAATTGGGTGGTGTTCCTGCCTGCGTCAGCGATCCATGGTAACGAGCAGATCGGCCAGCGCTTGTGCGCACTGCTTCTGATCCGGGTCGGAGGCGCGCAAAGCGTCGAGCGCGCGGTCGATGGCCTTGTCCAGCCTGTGCCAGTCCGCAGGAGAGCGGGGCTTGAGGGAGGGCTCGGCATCGTCCCAGGCCAGTTCCAGATCCTTGATCCTGGTAACGGCACCCATCATGTCTCCAGATCCGACCAGCGCCGCCGTGTCCACAACCACGGCGCGGAATGCCGACAGATCGCCCATGGGCGTTTCTGCCTGAGCTTTGGCGACAAGGCCGGGCTGCAGGCCCTGCCCCGGACTGCCACCAAAGCAGAGGGCGGTGGCGCCTAGTACAAGGGCCGCTATCAGTCGAGATGCGCTTCTGTACCGTGTCATGGTGCACCGGCTGCTGTGGTCTGAAGGGAGGATTTGTCGCGACCGATCCACGCCACAAGGGCAATAATCGTCGCAAGGAATACGGCACTGGTGGTGACGGTGCCAAGGCCAAGTCCGCCATAGGTACGCGCCTGGGAGAGGAAATCGCCAAGCGAGGCGCCAAGCGGGCGCGTCAGCACATAGGCGATCCAGAAGGCAAGTGTTGCATCAAGTCCCAGACGGCGCCCCACCCAGGTGGCGAAAATCAGCCCACCGAATACCACGGTCCCCAGGCGAAACCCCAGTTGCAGGGCCTCTGTCGCCAGATCGCCGGCGGCGGTGCCAAGGGCAAAGGTAAAGAGGATTGCCAGCCAATAGAACGCCTCGCGGCGGCCCGGGAAGATGGTCTGCACAGAGAGTGTTCCTTCAATCCGCTGCCAGACCCAGAAGGTCGCGGCAAGCACGGCAGAGAAGGCAGCTGTGCTGAGATAGAGGCTGATTTCCAGTTCATCGGTCAGGAAATCCGTCACCTGCGTGCCCACGATGCTGACCAGTACGACAACCAGCCAGTAACGCCAGGCGACGTGGGTGCGCGCTGTCCATTGCAGAAGCAGGGCCACCATCAGCAGGCCGGTCATCAGGGCATCAGTGGCGAGGGTTCCGAGGCCGACATGAACCGCCAGATAGTCGGCGCCCGTCTCCCCCACAGTGGTTGAGAGCAGCTTGATGACCCAGAAGACGAGGGTTACCGCGGGAACCTTGTTGTTCCCGCGCGGGCTGATCCGTTGATAGTCTGTCATGAAGATATCCAGCTTCAGGGTAGCAAGCCTAGCGGACCTTGTTGCTGACCGGGGGCAGGGCCTTCAGATAGGCAGCAATGGCCTTGAGGTCATCGTCGGTGAGATACGACAGGCCATGGCGGATGGCCTCAGCCATGGAGCCCTGGACATTGTCATAGTCCGGCTTGGCGCCAGTCTTCAGCAGGGTGACGATGTCGCTGGTGCTCCACTCGGCCAGACCCGTGGCATCGGGGGTCAGGTTCGGCACCTTTTCGCCCTCGGGACCGTTGCGGTTGCCGGCCAGCCAGCGCGTCCGGTCAAGGGCGCCAAAGGCGTTGCGCGGCGTGTGGCATTCGGCGCAATGGGCAAGGCCCTCCACCAGATAGGCGCCCCGGTTCCAGACGGCATCCCGCGCCGGATCTGGCCGGAACGGGCCTTCCTTCAGGAACAGCAGGCGCCAGCCATTGATCAGCGGCCGCCACGAAAGCGGGAACATCGCCCGATGTTCGGTATTCGCCCGCCCTGATGCGGGAACCGTGTGCAGAAAAGCGCGCAGCGCCAGCACGTCCTCATCGGTCATCAGCGTATAGGAGGCATAGGGAAAGACGGGATAGAGCGGCTGACCCTGATCATCAACGCCATGCCGCATGGCGGTAAGGAACTGGGCATCACTCCAGCCGCCGATCCCGTTTTTCGGATCGGAGGTGATGTTGGGACTATAGAAGACGCCAAAGGGTGTCTTGAATTCGCGCCCGCCCGCAAAGGGCACCGGGGATTCTGGCGCCGGCGCCGTGGCCGCCGTGGGGGCTGGTGCCTCCATGGTGTGGCAGCCCACGCACCCGGCAGCACGGGCGATGTAGGCACCGCGTTCGGCCAGCCCAGCGGCCGAGGCTGCTGCCACGGGCGGCAGTTCGGCCATCATCGGGCGCGGCCAGGCAAGAAACGTCACCGCTGCCGCACCAGCCAGCGCCATCAACCCAAGCGCCCCGGCAATCCTGCCGGAGCGCTGCTTCCTGTTCATCTGTGGCATTATCATTCGACCGTAAAGGGTGCCTGCATGCCCGCCATGTAGTGGCCTGCAATGTTGCAGAGCAAGACATACTTGCCAGGGCTCAGCTTCAGCTTGAGGTCCTTGGCCTCGCCCGGCTTCAGGTCGCCGATCTCGCCCATGCTCTTCAGCTTGGCCTCGGTCACGCGGCGCTTCTTGGCATTATAGGGCAGGTCGCCTGCTGCCGGCGCCTTGACGACGACGAGCTCATGCGGCTCGACCATGGCGTCGTTGGCCACCTTGAAGGTGATGGCGCCGGCCTTGACCACGGGCGTGTCGAGCTTGATGCCCATGCCATTCATGTCGGTCGAATCACCCGTCAGGCTGACGGCGACGACGGCGTCTGCAAAGGCGGCGGGGGCTGCACCAAGCAGGAAAACGCTGGCAAGGGTGGCAAGGACGATGGGGCTCTTCATGATGTTCATACTCCAAAGGTATCGGCCGTTTGGCCGCAGCGGGAGCGAACATGCCCCGTCAACCTGACGGCAATCTGACGGCAACATGGACAATTCGTCTCAGGTTTGGGCCGGCAACACCAGGGTGAAGGTGGCCCCGCCCCCGGCCCGGTTCGCCGCATGCACTTGGCCGCCCAGGGCGCGCATGGCCTCTGCGGCAATGGCAAGGCCCAGCCCCGTGCCCGCCCGGCGCTGATCAGGCGCCCGCCAGAACGGCTCCATCAGCCGGGCCGGATCCCCCGGCGGCAGGCCGGGACCACGGTCGCAGACGGCGATGCGGATCTCTTTCCCTGCTGCCAGCAGGGACACCTCCACAAGGCTGCCTGCCGGGCTGTGGCCAAGCGCATTGTCCACCAGATTGCGCAGGGCAGTTTCCAGGGCACCGGCATTCCCCTGGACCGTAAGGGGGGCCGGGGCCTCCAGCGCCACATCCCTGCCGCTGGCATGCGCCAGGGGCGCCATGTCGGCCAGCACCCGCCGGGCGAGGGCGGCCAGTTCCACCGGCTGCCGGGGCAGGGGGGCTGCCCCCTCAAGACGGGCGATTTCCAGCAGCTGGTCTACCAGCCGGGCCATGCGCGCCACATCACTGGCAAGCTGGTCGCGGCCGGGTCCGGCATCGAGGCCATCCACCCGCGCGGCGAGCACGGCAAGGGGGGTGCGCAGTTCATGGGCCGCATTGGCCGTAAAACGGCGCTGGGAGGTGAGCGCCTGGTGCAATGTTCCCAGCGCCTGATTGACGGCGCCCACCAGGCCAGCGATTTCGCCTGGCACACCGCCGCCATCAAGCAGGCGTCCTTCGCCCGGCAGGATGGCGCGGGCCGCGTCCGAGAGGCGGGCCACGGGGCGCAGGGTCCGCCGCAGGGTGATGGCGGTCAGGGCGAGGGTTGCCAGCAGCAGGGGCACCAGGGTTGGCAGCAGTTCAGTCGACAGTTCGCGCCCGACAAAACGCAGCCTGTCGGCATTGCTGGCTGGCCCATGGTCCACCCCGACCAGCATGGGGCCGGCCGGTGTATCGAGGCGGCGCAGCACGACCTGGCTATCGCCATAGGCAAAGCTCGCCTCCTCACCTCCCGTCTCGGAGAAGGCAAACAGCGGGCTGCGGAGCCTGGAGTCAGTGCCGGCGGTGAACCTGCCTGTCTCCGGGTCCAGCGCCCCAAAACGCATGCTGTCCTGCCCGTCCAGGCCCTCGACGGGCTGCGGTCGGCTTTTCAGCACTGTTCCGCCATCAGGGGCCGGCAGGATGGAGAGGGCATAGGTGCCGGCAACCGCGGCCATCTGCTCGTCAAGCTCGACCTGGCCCGAGAGCCAGGTGGCAAACAGAATACTGCTGGCATAGGCAAGGATGCCGCCGGCAAAAAGCAGCGAGAGGCGGCCCAGCAGGCGCCATTCAAGCGAGGCGGGCGCCCGTCTCATGTGGGGATCTCCACGCAGACATAGCCGACACCGCGCACGGTGCGGACCTCTATATCGGCGCCGGCCTCTGCCAGGCGCCGGCGCAGGCGCGAGACCTGGGCGTCAAGGGCATTGGCGCCCACCTCATCCTCAAAGGCGTAAAGCGCATCGCTCAGGCTGTCGCGGGTCACCACCCGCCCTGGGCGGCGCAGCAGGGCTTCCAGCAGGGAGAGTTCGCGTCTGGGCAGGATCAGGGTCCGGCCCGCCACGCTGACCTCGCGGCTTGCGCCATGCAGCATCACATTGGCAAGACCATGGTCTGCCGCCGCAAGGCCCGGGCGGCGCAGCAAAGCGGCAAGGCGGGCTTCCAGCTCAACCAGGGCAACCGGCTTGACTACATAGTCATCGGCGCCGGCATTCAACGCCTCGGCAACAGCTTCTGCGCCATCCCGCGCCGAGACAACCAGCACCGGCACCGTGGCGCCGCCACGCCGCAGGTCGGCGATAAAGCCAATGCCATCCCCATCAGGCAGGCTGAGGTCGAGCAGCACACAGTCAAAGCTCGACAGGGCCAGCGCTTCCCGGGCCGTTTCCAGATCCGGCGCCAGATCCACCGCATGTCCCCGCCCGGCGAGCGTCGAGCGCAGGGCCGGGCCAAGATCCGTGTCGTCCTCGACAAGCAGCAGCCGCATGGGAAAGGAAGTCCGCAAATAGAGGGGCGGCAGCAAGCACCTGCCGGTCGCTGGAGCCGTGGTGCCTCACGATATAGAGTGCCTTGGGTCGGGCGTTGCAAGGCCCCCCCTCAAGCCTCCGCGAAAGAGAGGAAACGTGAGCATCAATGGCCTGGCCCATATCGCAGGGGTGTTTGAACATCCCACGCGCTTTGCCCCCGAGCTCTCCCTTGCCCAGCTGCACGGCGAATGCGTCAAGGGGGCACTCGATGATGCCGGCCTGTCGCACCGCGATGTGGACGGGTTCTTTTGCGACAGTGACGCGCCGGGCCTTGGCCCCCTCTCCATGGCGGAATATCTGGGCCTGCGTCTGCGCCATATGGACACCACGGAAACCGGTGGCTCGTCTTATGTGCTGCACGTGGCCCATGCGGCCCAGGCCATTGCGGCGGGCAAGTGCAATGTCGCCCTGATCACGTTGGCTGGCCGGCCACGCTCTGAGCGGATCGCCACGGGCACCCGGCCCTTCACCTTCAGCGACGACACGCCCGACGCCCAGTTCGAGACGCCCTTCGGGCCGACCATCGTCAATCTCTATGCCATGTGCGCCATGCGCCACATGCACCAGTACGGCACCACATCGGAACAGCTGGCCTGGATCAAGGTCGCGGCCTCACACCATGCCCAGCACAATCCCCATGCCGTGCTGCGCAAGGTGGTGACCGTGGAAGAAGTTGTCTCCTCGCCCCTGATTGCCGATCCGCTGCACCGGCTGGATTGCTGTGTCATCAGCGATGGCGGCGGCGCCATCATCGTGACCCGGCCCGAGATTGCCCGCAGCCTTGGCCGCCCGCTGGTGGCGGTGCGCGGCGCGGGCGAGGCGCCAAAGCACCTCGACGCCGGGCAGGTGGATCTCTCCTATACCGCCACTGCCTTCAGCGGCCCCACCGCCTTTGCCGAGGCGCGGGTGCGGCCGGACGACATCAAATATGCCTCCATCTATGACAGCTTCACCATTTCGGTGCTGCTGCAGCTGGAAGACCTGGGCTTTTGCGCCAAGGGCGAGGGCGGGCGCTTTGTGGCTGATGGCAACCTGATCTCGGGCGTGGGCCGGCTGCCCTTCAACACCGATGGTGGTGGCCTGTGCAACAATCATCCCGCCAATCGCGGCGGCCTGACCAAGGTGGTGGAGGCGGTGCGCCAGTTGCGCGGCGAGGCCCATCCGGCGGTGCAGGTGCCCAATTGCGACCTGGCCCTGGCCAACGGCACCGGCGGCTCCATGGGCTCCCGCCATGGTGCCGCGACCCTGATCATGGAGCGTGTGTGACCATGTCCCCTTCTGCCAGCCGCCTCATTCCCGCCCCGGTGCCCAACCCCGAGACCGAGGCCTTCTGGGCCGCCGCCAATGAGGGCCGCCTGCTGCTCAGGCGCTGCCCTGCCTGCCACAAGGCGCATTACTATCCGCGTACCCTCTGCCCCCATTGCTATGGCGAGACCGTGTGGGAACAGGCCTCGGGCCAGGGCCACATCTATTCCTTCAGCGTGGTGCGCCGGGGCGAGGCGCCCTATGTAATTGCCTTCGTGGCGCTTGCCGAAGGCGTGACCATGATGACCAACATCGTCGACTGCGATGTGGACAGCGTGCGCATTGACCAGCCCGTGCATCTGGTCTTCAAGCCCAGCGAGAGCGGCCAGCTGGTGCCCATGTTCAC
>CANCOY010000133.1 GCA_947379865.1 Acetobacteraceae bacterium | reverse complement strand
GGGCGCAGGGCATCTTCGCCGCGCAGGTCCTCGCCGCCCGCCTCGACATAGATCCGCCGCTCGTGGATCAGGCCGTGGCGGCGGGCATAGCCATGGTGGCGGGCCTCGATCCAGATGGCGCCCTCGGCCTCGCGGCGCAGGGTTTCCACCCGGGGCGGCGGGCCCTCCACGTGGAGGCCAAGGCCAAGGGCGGCCCGGAAGGAAAAGGCATTGGCATCGCCAATCACCAGCGTTGAATGGGCCGCCGTGGCGCGCAAGGCGCGGGACCAGGCCGGGTTGGCCCGGGCACTGCCGCAGTTCACGATCAGCCGGTTGCGGCCCGACGACAGCTCGAATGCCAGCAGGCCGGCATGGGCACGGTGCATCAGGCCGGGCGGCGGCGGGCCACCGGCATCCATCACCAGCACCACGCGCTTGGCTTCCACCCGCTGATAGCCGGAATGCACCGCATGGCCCAGCGGCTTGCCCCGCGCGTCGGCACGGGCTAGCAGGGCCTCGATGGTGGCAGGGTCGCCCTCGAAACTGCCGTTGAAAAGGGAAAGCCCGCCATCGCCCAGGCGCCAGAAGCGCAGCATGGGCGCCATGCGGTCCACGGTGTGGGTAAGGAACACTGGCACCTCAAGCCCTGCCCCCACCAGGGCGAGGCGCACCCGCACCAGATCGGCCAGCACCGCCATGTGATCATCAGGATTACGGCTGGCATGGCCGCCATCGCCCAGCACCTGCCGCCCCGTCTCGCGCTCCAGCCGGGCCAGCAGGCGGCGGATGCGGCCGGGGGCCTGGCCCAGCGCCAGCCCGCCCAGGATCTGGCCCACCAGCACGGCGAGGCGCGGCGCCCCATGGGGCAGGGCCGCGCCGTAGAGGCGCAGATGGGCCAGCTGGCGGGCGAGGCTTGCCATGAAACGGTCGGCAAAATCCTGGTCGGCGCCGGCCAGCAGAAAGTCGCTGTGGCAGCTCCAGGCCGCCACGCGGCGGGCGGCCACATCGGGGCGCCAGCCAAGGGCGTGATGCTGGCCGCAGATCTCGATCCAGCTGTCCACCAAAGCACGGGCCAGCTGGCGCGGCGCCTCACCCGCCCCGGCGCGCAGGTGGCGCAGCCAGGCAAAGCCATGCAGCGCCTCTACCCAGGGGCGGCTGGCGCGCAGTTTCCAGGGCCATTCGGTGCCGCCCTGCACCACCTCGCCCGCAAAGTCATATTGGCCGGCCAGAAGCTCGTCGCCCTGGGCCGAAAGGCCCGGCAGGGGTTCTTCGGGGACCAGCACGGGCCGGGCCGGCGGGGTGGGCACAAGCAGCCGCTGTCTCAGGGTCCAGGCCCAGAAATCCCCGCCAATCAGGCGGCGCAGGACAGTGGCCCGCAGACCACGCAGGCGGGCCGCCAGCATGCCGGACCCGGCCGTGCCATCGCCGGTCACCACGAGAACCTCTGGCCCCCGGCCCCGGCTGTTGCGCGCTGCGCCCGGGGCCATGGCCTGCTCAGCCGATGCCGCGCAGGCGGCGGATATTGTCCGCATAGGCCGCAGGGCCGCCCGCAAAGGTGGCGGTGCCCGCCACCAGCATGTCGGCCCCGGCGGCAATGGCGGCCGGCGCCGTTTCAGCGGTGATGCCGCCGTCCACCTCAAGGTCGATGGTGCGGCCCGTGGCATCGATCAGGCGGCGCACCTGGGCAATCTTGTCGAGCTGGCTCTGAATGAAGCTCTGCCCGCCAAAGCCGGGGTTCACACTCATGATCAGCACCAGGTCGATATCGCCCAGCACCGGGATCAGGGTTTCCACCGGCGTCGCCGGGTTCAGGCTGACACCGGCCTTCAGGCCACGCCCCCGGATCAGCTGGATGGTACGGTGCAGATGGGCGCCGGCCTCGGGGTGGACCGTCAGGATCGCGGCGCCTGCCTTGGCAAAGGCCTCGATATAGGGGTCCACCGGCGAGATCATCAGATGCACGTCGAGGGGCTTGTCGGTGTAGGGGGCAATGGCCGCCACCACCATGGGGCCGATGGTAATGTTGGGCACGAAATGCCCGTCCATCACATCGACATGGATGAAATCCGCCCCGGCCTCGGACACGGCCCGCACCTCCTCGCCCAGACGGGCAAAGTCGGCGGAGAGGATCGAGGGCGAGATACGCGTGGCCTGCTGCATGGAATCCGACATATCAGCTTGGCCGCAGGGCCGCAAGGAAAGCCGGTGCCTGAAGGGCGCTCATCCTGGCCTCCCTCACAGCCGCGTCAGCCGCGCCGCAAAGAAGCCGTCGATGCCGCCGTGCTCGGCCCACATGGAGGGCAGGGTGCGCACGTCGCCCTCGGGCGTCACGGCCTCGGCCAGGCCCGGCAGTTCGTCGGCCGTCACCGGGCGGCGGACCACGGGGGCGCCAGAGGCGAGCAAGGCGGCAATGCGGGCGGGGCCTTCGGCCGGTTCCAGGCTGCAGGTGGCATAGACCAGGGTGCCGCCCGGCGCCGTCATGGCCACCGCCGCATCCAGCAGGCGCGCCTGGGTGGCGGAAAGCTTGGCCACATCTTCCGGCCCCTTGGCGCGGGCGACGTCGGGATGGCGGCGGATGGTGCCCGTGGCGCTGCACGGCGCATCCAGCAGCACGAATGGCGCCGGGGCATCAGGCCGCCAGAGGGCCGCATCGGCCACCACGGATTCCACCGACAGATTGAGGCGGGCGAGATTCTCGCGCAGGCGCTCAAGGCGCGGGGCGGAGCGGTCAAGGGCGGTCACCAGCGCACCCTGTGCGGCCAGCAGCGCCGTCTTGCCACCGGGGGCGGCGCACAGGTCCAGCACCCGGGCACCGGCCACGTTGCCCAGCAGGCGCACGGGCACGGTGGCGGCGGCGTCCTGCACCCACCAGGCGCCTTCGGCAAAGCCGGGCAGGTCTTCGATGCGGCCATGGCCATGGCGACGCAGGCCACCCGTGGGCAGCACCTCGGCCTCAAGGGCGGCGGCCCAGGCGGCGGCGTCGCCCTTGACCGAGAGGTCAAGCGGCGGCTCCACCAGATGGGCGGCGGCAATGGCCTGGGCTCCGGCCTCGCCATAGGCCCCCACCCACGAGGTCCACAGCCAGTCCGGCGTGTTCAGGCGGCCCTCTGCGCCTGCCGCTACCTGGTTGGCCACCAGGGCGGCGCCTTCGCGGGTCAGGCGGCGCAGCACGGCATTGACGAGGGCGCGGAAGGGCCGCAGGCCACCCCGCCCCTCACCCTCGGCCAGCGACACCGTGGCATCGAGTGCTGCATGGGCGGGCGTGTTGAGGAACAGCAGCTGCACGGCACCCAGCCGCAGCAGGTTGCGCACCCCCATGGCCGGGCCTTCCAGCGGCTTGTCGAGGCAGGCGGCAACAGCCGCATCGATCTGGCCCAGGCGGCGCAGGGTGGTGGCGGCCAGCACATAAGCAAAGGCCCGGTCGCGCGGCTCCAGCGCCAGGGCAGCGGGATTGGCAGCGTCCACGGGGGCGGCTGCCACCTCGTCGAACGGGCGGCGGCGGTCGAGGACTTCGGCCAGCCAGTGGAGGGCGAGGCGGCGGGCACCTTCACCGGCGCGGGGCGGGCGGGGCTTGCGCAGGCGCGGCGCGGGGTTCAGCCCCATGGCCGTGCCGGGTCGCGGTCGGCCGCAGCCATCTGGCGCAGGCGGGCCACCCGCTCTGCAATGGGTGGGTGGGTGGTGAACAGGCTGCCCACACCGCCACCGCTGAGCGGGTTGACGATGAACAGGTGCGCCGTGGCGGGATGCTGTTCCGCCGCCACATTGGGAATGCGGCTGCCGTGTTCCAGCTTTTCCAGCGCATTGGCCAGCCACAGCGGCCGGCCACAGATTTCGGCACCCATTCGGTCGGCCTCATATTCACGGCTGCGGCTGATGGCCATCTGGACCAGCATGGCCGCAAGGGGGGCAAGCACCATCAGCAGGATCGAGCCAAGGGCGCCCAGGGGATTGTTCCGCTCATCGCCCGAGCGGCCAAAGAAGAAGGCAAGATTGGCCAGCATGGAAATGGCGCCGGCCAGCGTCGCCGTGACCGTCATGGTCAGGGTATCACGGTGTTTAACATGGGCCAGTTCATGGGCAAGCACCCCGGCCAGTTCCTGACTGTCCAGCAGGCGCATGGCACCGGTGGTCACCGCCACCGCCGCGTGCTCGGGATCGCGGCCCGTGGCAAAGGCATTGGGCTGGTCATTGTCGATCACGCAGACCCGGGGCATGGGGATCTGCGCGTGTTCAGCAAGGCGCGCCACCATATCCACCAGCTCGGGCGCCTGGGCGTGGCTCACCTCGCGGGCGCCATAGGCCGCCAAGGCCATGGTGTCGGAATTCCACCAGGCAAAGACATTGGTGCCCAGCGCCACCAGGAAGGCGATCATCATGCCGCCACTGCCGCCGATCATCCAGCCGATGGCCATGAAGAGGCCGGTCAGTGCGGCCAGCAGCAGCGCGGTGCGGGCAAAGCCCATGGCAAGCATCCCCTCTTCCGGGGCCTCCCCTGTTCGGGGGGCTGGCCCGGGTGGCCGACGACGGGGCTTTTCCCAGGCCCCGCCGCGCCCTATGTCTGGGGCGCGTCTGACATGTGGCCCCGGCGCCGCCGCCGTCAAGCATCACCCCGTCCGAATTTGCCGCCCGCACCCCAAAGGATCCCCATGGCCGAGCCCGTCCCGCCCCGCCGCCCCATCGCCCCCCTGCCCCCCGACGCAGAAGAGGTGGCCTTGGACGAAGCTGAGGCCGCCCCAGCCACAGCCACTGCAACCCCAATCCCGGCAGCAGCGCCCGACAGCGACAGCCCCACGGAATATGGCGGCCGCAAGGGGCCGGAACCCACCCGCTATGGCGACTGGGAAAAGAACGGCATCATCAGCGACTTCTGACGCCCTGCACTTCTGACACCCCATCGCAAGTTCAGGATTTGTTCATTTTCCTATTCTAGCCTTCCACGCATCGGCAGAAGCGGGGTGGGCGAATCATGCAGGCGGGCGCGCTGGCAGTGCGGGCGGGTGTTGCGGCCCTGATGGCCGGGGCAGCCGGGCTTGGCCTGCAGACGGATCTGACAAGGGACATGGACGCCACCCCGGCGCTGCAACTTGTCAGCAGCGCCACGGGCGAACTGGCCGGCCCCTATGAGGGCGAGGTGCTGGAGGCGGTGGATGGCGATACCCTGGCGGTGCGGGTGCGCATCTGGCTGGGGCAGGATGTGACCATCAAGGTGCGCCTGCTGGGCCTCGACACGCCGGAACTGCACGCCCGCTGTGCTGCCGAACGCACGGCGGCTGAGGCCGCCCGCACCGCCCTCACCAGCCTCACCGCCAACGGCCCCGTGACCCTCACCAACATCCGCAACGACAAATACGGCGGCCGCGTGCTGGCCGACGTCCACAACGCCGCCGGCCAGAACCTCGCCGCCAACCTCATCCAGACCGGCTTCGGCCGCGCCTATAACGGCAAGACCCGCGCCACCTGGTGCGATTAGGGGTCGATCCCAAAGGCCTCGGCGTAGAGCCGTTCGACGCGCGCGATTTCGGCCTGGGTCAGGTCCCTGAACTCTTCTGCCTGCGCACGCTTCGAGAGCCGGCCCGCGTTCTGGTGCAGGAAGCGAAACAGCAGGTCGCCAAGGCGATTGGGCATGTCGACGATGTCGTCCAGACCCCGCCGGAAGGCGTCGTGGCTTTGCAGGAAGCTGGTCTCCGCCGGCAGGTCGACGTCCACCGTATGGGCCACACAGGCATAGAGAAATTCGGCATGGGGCGTTGCGTCGAAATAGCGATAGAAATCGGCCGTCTGGTTCAGGACGTGGACATTGCCCTCGGCAGTGACCTCCCAGGTGATAAGCGGCAGGATGCGGCGGGCGTGGCTTTCCAACGCGCGCTGGTAATCCGTGATGCGGTCAAGGATGGCGGCCGAGACGGGGAACACGAGGCCGGGCGGGTTATAGCCCCGCTGCCCCAGCACATGGTGCATGAGGTAGCGGTGCAGGCGCCCATTCCCATCCTCGAGGGGGTGGATATAGACAAGGCCAAAGGCCATCACCGCTGCGGCAATGACGGCGTCGAGGTCGCGCGCCACCGTGCGGTCAAAGGCGACGAGGCCCTCGATGAGGTCCACCAGATCCTCTGGCCGGGCGCTGATGTGCTCGGGCAGCGGCGTGCCATCGCGATCATGGTCACCCACAAAGCCACCCGCGGTGCGCAGGCCAAGACGCACAAAGCTGGCGTCGCCAATCAGGATGCGCTGCAGGCGCAGCATGTCTGGCAGGTCAAAGGGACGCCTGGCCGCCTCGCCAATGGCCTGGCCCCAGCGCTGCACGCGCGCCGGTGTCGGCCGCTCGCCCTCGATGGCGAAACTGGAGCGGGAATCCTTCAGCAAGAGGAAGGCGGCGGCACGGGCAAGAACGCCAGGCGCTACCCGGGCCATGGCACCACGGGCCTGGGCGGCGAGGTCACGCGCCTGAAAGGCATCCAGCGCCGGTGTGCGAAAGACCATTGGGCAAAAGGCAGGCGTGCCGGGCAGATTGTTTCTGACCCTATGCCGGCCAGACCTGACGCCGCCTGAGCCATATTGCAGCGCCGGATCGACAACCTGTACATAGGTGGCGTGCTCGACCGGGGGAAGATCCAGCCGAGCCTCCAGCAGCCATTCATAAAGAAACCAGACCCGCCGGGCATAGGTGCCCGTGGGGTTCGCCCGGACCAGGGCCTCCACCGCTGCCGGGCCGATGGCGCGAAACAGGGCTTTCAGAACACCCAGATCGAGGCCTTCATATTTCAAGGCAAAGGTCAGATGACCTGCCAGATCAGCCACTGGTGCATGGCGCGGGGTATAGATAGCCCAGCCATCCGCCTGATAGCGGCGGTGCCGGGGGGCAATGGCGGCAAGTGTGTGGGGCAGCGGCACCTGCAGGCCATGGGCCGCGATCAGGGCCGCATAGCCCACCGGCACGGCAAGCTCCGGCAAGCGACGGTCGCCAAACACGGCCAGCGGACCTGGATAAGGGTTTTCCTGACCATTTGCCATCAAATGCCTGAGTTCCGTGAAAAACGCTTCTTTTTTGGTGATTATCATGAAAAACGATATTTTTCCATGAAAACCCATGATTTTAGGGGCCAGTTCATGAAAACCGCTGCGGGGCCATGCGCCGGGCAGGGCTTGGTCTGGCGGGCGGGCAGGCGATAATGCGCCCTTGCGGGGGGCAGGACGGATGGCGGCTGGGGTAGAGGCAGGAACGGGGGCCGGGGCAGCACCCCGGCTGCTGGTGGGGGCGCTGGGGCTGGTGCAGGTGCTGGCCTGGGGATCGAGCTTCTATCTGGCCACGGTGCTGGCCCGGCCCATGGCAGAGGACACGGGCTGGCCGCTAAGCCTGCTGGCGGGCGGCGTTTCGCTGGGCCTGCTGGTCTCTGGCCTCGCGGCGCCGCGCGTGGGGCGGCTGATTGCAGCCCATGGTGGGCGGCCTGTGATGGCGGGGGGCTTTGGCCTGCTGGCCCTGGGGCTGGCGGTGCTGGGGCTGGCGCCGCATCCGGCGGTCTATGTGCTGGGCTGGGTGGTGCTGGGCCTTGGCATGAGTGCCACCCTCTATGATGCCGCCTTCTCCACCCTGGTGGGGGCGCTGGGCACGGGCACGGGCGAAGGGGTGGGCGCGGGCGAAGGGGTGGCGCGCAGGGGGATTACGGCCATTACCCTGTTTGGCGGCTTTGCCAGCACGGTGTGCTGGCCCCTGTCGGCCTTTCTGGTGGCGCAGGTGGGCTGGCGCGGCGCCTGCCTCGCCTATGGCGGCCTGATGCTGGCCGTCTGCCTGCCGCTTATCCTGCTGGCGGTGCCCCGGGTGGCGCCCAGGGCGGCACAACGTGTGCTGGCAGAAATGCCTGCGCTTTCCCAGTCGGCGCCCCCTACGCGGCCCATCCTTGCGGGCCCGCAACGCCTGCAGTTCCTGCTGCTGGCCAGCGTGCTGATGGTGGCGGGGTTCCTGGCGACGGTATTGTTAATTCATCTGGTTACACTGGTGCAGGCCAATGGTGTGGCCGCAGCCGATGCGGTGGCGCTGGGCATGCTGATCGGCCCGGCGCAGGTGGGCGCGCGCCTGCTGGAACTGGCCTTTGGCGGCCGCCTGCACCCGATCCGCACCCTGCTGGTGGCCAGCGTGCTGACGGCGCTGGGCCTTGGCCTCCTCGCCCTTGACCTGCCCTTTGCCGCCCTGCATCTGCCGGCCGTGGCCCTGCTGCTCTATGGCGCTGGCAACGGCATTCTCACCATCGTGCGGGGCGCCCTGCCCCTCGCCTTGTTCGGCCCCCGCGACTACCCCTTGGTCATGGGCCTCCTCGCCCGCCCCGGCCAGATCGCCGTCGCCGCCGCCCCAGCACTCGGCGGCCTGCTGCTCGACCATCTGGGCGCGGAGGTCGTGCTGGGCCTGATGGCGGGCCTGGCCGTGGCAAATGTGGCGCTGGTGGGGGTGCTGGTGCGGGTGGGGGAAGGCAGGCGGCGAAGCCGGAAGCACATCTGAAAATGCCCGTTGCAACGGGACACAAAACGTCCCTGGGCACAGCGAACACCTGGACGGCGTGCCTCAATCCGGGCTGGAATTGAGCTTGTCTTCTGATCCAATGGTGCCGGAGAGGAGGAAAGCGTTCGAGAGCAGGTTGGGTTAGTGCGGCAGGATTATTGAAACGGCCCGGGAGAGGGCAAGGTGGGGATCCCCCCAGCTTGAGGCAGCCCCCCATTGCACGCCCTCCCGCCCCCATGCAGAGTGCCGTCATCGTTTTGTCATAATTTGCGGTGGGTGTTCTGTCTGTTCCCTTGGTGCTGCCGGCGGCGGATACGTTGGCGAGTTTGTTGATCCTGGCGTCGGCCGGCTTGCATGCGGTGGTGAATCTGCTGTGGAAGGCGGATCGGGATCGGTGGGCGTTTCGGGTGCTGGTGGATGGTGCCGG
>CANCOY010000132.1 GCA_947379865.1 Acetobacteraceae bacterium | reverse complement strand
GAGGCAAATATCCGCGCCGTCCTCGAAACCGTAGAGCCGGTGCGCGATGTGCGGGAAGCCAAGCTCGACCAACTGCTGGCCGAATTCTCCATCGAACATCTGCGGCGGACGGCCTCGGTCGCCCTGTCGGGTGGCGAGCGACGGCGGGTGGAAATTGCCCGGGCGCTTGCCAGCAGCCCCAGCTTCATGCTGCTGGACGAGCCTCTGGCCGGCATCGATCCCATCGCCATCGGCGAAATCCGGGAACTGATCGCCCAGCTCAAGGACCGCTCCATCGGCGTACTGATCACCGATCACAATGTCCGCGAGACCCTCGACATCATCGACCGCGCCTACATCATTCATGAAGGGCAGGTTCTGAAGGAAGGCTCACCGGCCGAAATTGTGGCTGATGAAACCGTTCGCCGGGTCTATCTCGGCGAGCATTTCAGCCGCTAGGGCGGGGCAACCGATCATGGCCATGGGTCCGCGACTGGAGATGCGCCAGGGCCAGTCCCTGGTGATGACGCCCCAGCTTCAGCAGGCCATCAAGCTGCTTCAGCTCTCCAACCTCGACCTGTCGACCTATGTCGAGGAAGAGCTGGAGCGCAATCCCCTGCTGGAACGCGACGAAGGCATTTCAGAACCGGTCTCGGGTGAAAACCAGGGGGAACCCCTGGGGCCCGAGGCGGCCGAACCCACGCTGCTGGCCGCCGACAAGCGCCTGGCCGACGATTCGCCCATGGAAATGGCAGGCGAGGCCCCCCTCGATACCTCGTTCGAGAACGTCTATGGCAGTGACGAGGTGGGGCTTACCGCAGCCGCTTCGGAAGGGGGCGCCAATGAGCTCGGCTCCCTCGCCAGCGTCAGCGGCAGCGGGCGCGGTGGCGATGAGGAAGGCAGTTTTGAAGAGAGCCTCGCCGCCACGCCCAGCCTGAAGGACCATCTGATCGCCCAGTTGCACCAGGCGGCGCCCGCCCCGGCCGACACGGTCATCGCCATGGCGCTGATCGATCTGGTGGACGAGGCCGGCTACATCACCGACGAGCTGGACGAGCTGGCGGCAAGGCTTGGCTGCCCCATGGCCGAGGTTGAGCGCCTGCTGGCGCTGCTGCAGGGCTTTGACCCGGCTGGCGTCTGTGCCCGCTCGCTGGCGGAATGCCTGGGGCTGCAGCTGCGTGAACGCGACCGGTTCGATCCCGCCATGCAGGCCTTCATCGGTCATCTGGATCTGGTGGCCCGGCGCGACGTGGCAAAGCTCATGCAGGTCTGTGGCGTCGATGCCGAGGACATCGCCGACATGCTGCGCGAGATCCGCACGCTTGATCCCAAGCCCGGCCTTGCCTTCACCTCGGAGATGTCGCAACCGCTGATCCCCGATGTTCTGGTGCGCCGTGGCCCGGACGGTTCATGGATTGTCGAACTGAACGCCGACAACCTGCCACGGGTGCTGGTGAACCAGCGCTATCTGGCCCGCATCGACAGGGGCGCCCAGAAAAAGGTCGACCGGGCCTATCTTTCCGAGTGCCTTGCCTCGGCGAACTGGCTGGTGAAGGCGCTGGACCAGCGGGCGCGCACCATCCTGAAGGTGGCCAGCGAGATCGTGCGCCACCAGGACGCCTTTCTTGAACACGGCGTGCAGCACCTGCGGCCCCTGAACCTGCGCACGGTGGCCGAGGCAACCGAGATGCACGAATCCACCGTCAGCCGGGTGACCGCCAACAAGTACATGGCGACGCCGCGTGGCATTTTTGAACTGAAATACTTTTTTTCGTCGTCCATCGCCTCGGCTGCTGGCGGTGAGGCCCATTCTGCAGAAGCCGTGCGCCACCGCATCAAGGAGCTTATTGACGCCGAGGGCCGCACTGTGTTGTCCGACGACAAGCTGGTCGAGGTGCTCAAGGCGGCCGGCATCGACATTGCCAGGCGCACCGTTGCCAAGTATCGGGAAGCACTCAGGATTCCCTCCTCGCTGGAACGCCGCCGCCTGAAAGGTTCCCGCCAGCCTGAACCTGCATGATCCAACCCGACTGAACGGATGCAGTGCTTCCCGCCATGCGTCCCATGTGCTTCCATGGACTTGTCGGATTGACAGGCCTGCCGGCATCGACGATGGTTCCGCGCCTTTTTACCCCGGCCTCCGGAGACAGTTCCGGATCGGAGATGAAGGTGGCGGGCGCCCTTCGGGCTGGCCCCCATTGGATCGAACGATCATGCAGCTTCTGATTTCCGGTAAGCAGGTCGATGTCGGCGAAGCGCTGCGCGGACACGTGCGGGCGCGGGTCGAGGCCCGTGTTGCCAAGTATTTCGAGCGGCCCATCGAAGGGGTGATCACCTTTTCGAAGCACGCTCATCTCTATCGGACCGACTGCAACGTCCATGCCGGCACCGGCATCCGCGTGCAGTCACAGGCCGAAGACCCGGATATCTATGCCAGCCTGGAAAGTGCGGTTGACCGCCTCGAGACCCGGCTGCGCCGCTGGAAGCGCCGCCTGAAGCAGCATCACAGCACGGCCCGTGCCGAGGTGGGCCCCGCGATCGAGGCCCGCAGCTATATGTTTGCGGCCGAGGCCGAGGACGACGAGACTGCCGCCGACGGCCTGGTGCCCGAGGCCACCACGCTGCCTGCCGGGACAAATGAAGACGTCCCGGTCATCATCGCCGAATCTACCACCGAGATTCTGAACATCACTGTGCGGGAGGCGGTCATGTGCCTCGACCTTGCCGATCTGCCAGTGCTGATGTTCCGGAATCGGGCCCATGGCGGCCTTAACGTGGTCTACCGCCGTGCCGACGGACATATCGGCTGGATTGAGCCTGGGCCAGGTGCCGGGTCTGTACCCCGCTGAGGCCAGGAGTTTGCCCATGGAAATTGCGGATCTCGTCCGGCCGGCTGGCGTTGTCGCCAACCTCAAGGCAACGACGAAGAAACTTCTGCTCCAGGACCTGTCGGCCCGCGCTGCGGTCCTGACAGGTCTGCCAGAGCGGATGATCTTTGACGTGCTGCTGGAGCGTGAGCGCCTCGGTACCACGGGCGTCGGCCAGGGGATTGCGATCCCTCATGGCAAGCTGGCGGAGCTGGACCGGCTGCACGGGCTGTTTGCCCGGCTTGAGCAGCCGATCGACTTTGAAGCCATCGACGATCAGCCCGTGGACCTGGTGTTCCTGCTGCTGGCCCCGGAACAGGCCGGCGCCGATCATCTGAAGGCACTGGCCAAGGTCTCGCGCCTGCTGCGGGACAAGGACATGTGCGAAAAGCTGCGCGGCTCCGAAGGACCGGAGGCGCTATATGCCCTGCTGACCGAATCCGCGACCTCGCCAGCTGGCTGAGGCCGCGGACAAGGCCTTGCCTTAGTGCACGCTCATGGGCTGCAGGTCGTTCTGCAGGGCGGCGGCGAAGGCTTCGTCGCGGCTGGGCAGCAGACCGATGGGCGAGCCGTCGGCGGCATGGACCGCAAAGGCCTCGACCCCGTTCATCGCCACTGTCTTCACATAGACGAGGGACGGCGCGCCAAAGGCCGCCAGGGCCTCGGGCGACAGGTTTTCGGGCGACAGGGCCTTGCCGCTGTTTTCATGTGCATTGTTCATGGCCATTGCTCCTGTTCCGCTGCCCCGCATAAGGGCCGGCGGGATCAAAACATCAGATCCGGCGGAAACGCCGCCACGGTTGACCAGACCTAGGAGCCATTGTCCCCAAGGGGGATGCCGTTGGCGGCGGCGGGCTTTGACGTGGTGATCTCGATGTTGCGCACCAGCGTCGCCGGCTGGGGCCGGACGAGGTCGATGTTGAGCAGGCCATTGTCGATTCCGGCCGTCGTCACCTCAATGCCTTCCGCCAGCACGAAGCTTTTCTGGAACTGGCGGGCGGCAATGCCGCGATGCAGGAAGGTGCGGTCGGGATCATCCTTCTGGCGCCCACGAATGATCAGCTGATTCTCTTCCACAGTCACGGAAAGATCGTCGCGATCAAAGCCGGCCACCGCCAGCGTGATGCGCAGGCGGTTGTCGCCAACCTGTTCGATATTATAGGGCGGATAGCCGTCGCTGGTGGATTTGGCGACCCGGTCGAGCACGCGTTCCACGTGATCAAATCCGAGCAAGAGCGGGCTGTTGAAAAGCGATATGCGTGTCATGTCATGCCATCCCCTCTGGCGAGCGAGTGACGTGCGGGCTCCCCTCATGGAACGCCCGCGAGGCGGTGCACGGCCCCTTAGGCACCCTGCATGCGTATTATCTGGGGCTTATCGCGCGGCGATCAAGAGGGGGCAGGCCGGCAGCGCCTGCCCGCGACACAGGGCGCAGGACGCAGGAGGCAGGAGGCAGGACCCAGGCCCGGCTAATAGTTCCAGGTGCAGTAATCGGGGAACTGGTTGAGCTTGTTGATGGCAGCATTGTTGCCGTTCAGGGCGCTGCGGGCCAGCTGGGCGCATTTGGATGCCGGCTTGCGCAGCAGGTACTGGGCAACATTGTCGGAGCAGGACGAGCACAGGCCAAGCTCGCTCAACTGGTTGGTCAGATCGTCATAGTTCTGTTCCGGCTGGGATACGGCGGCGCGGACGGGCTTCAGGCCATAGTAAAGGTATTCATCGTCGCCATCTGTCCGCCCACGGATGCTGCAATTCAGCAGGCGCATGGCCTCCAGCCGCAGGCCGCCCACATCGACCTGTGTGGGGTAGCAATAGCCGCCGTGGGAACACAGGCTGGGAATGCCCGTGGCTTTCTCGATGCGGTACTGGGTGACGGCCGTCAGCGCCTCGCCGGTTTGCAGGGTGGTGTCGGCATCCTCGATGGCGGCCACTTCACGCTCCGCCACGGCCTTGCAGATATCCCCGGCCCTTGCCGGGCCACCAAGGCACACAAGGACGAGGGCCAGCAGTGCGATTGATCTCTTCATGGCCCAGGCCTCTTGGAACGATGACCGGATCCTAGGCAGTGCGAGATTGTCAGACAACGATGTTTTCGCGCAGTCTGCGCCGAATTGGCGCCACCCTTAACCAAAGGATTTGGGTCAGGGTGGCGTCAGGCCTTCACGCCGGCCACCCTTGCTATGCCAAACCCCAGGAAGTTTTCGATGGCGGCCTTCAGGCGGAAGCCATGGTGGAAGACCCGGTTTGGACCCATCACGCCCTGCGCAAAGGGGGGCCTCGCCTGCATGCGCCTGAACCAGGCGTGCAGATGGGGAAAGCGCGCCGCGAAGGGATAGCCGCATTCGACGATGCGCTGCATCTTGACCGCCCACAGAATGTCGGCGCGGGAGAACTGCCCGCCCGTCAGAAAGGGGCGGCCATCGCCGGCGAGACGCGCTTCCTGCGCGCCCCAGCCCGCTTCCAGCGCAGCCAGATGACCAAGGAAAACCCCCTCGTCGATGGTGCCGCGATTATAGCGCTGGTAGAACGCCAGCAGTTGCTCGGGCGATTCGCTGCGCTCCAGCTTGGCGATGGTCTCTTCCTCGGCGGCACTTGTGCGGCCCAGTCGGCCAAGACCCCAGTGGAACGAGACATAGCGCACCGAGACATGCAGCGTCTTGCCAAGCTCGATCAGGCTGTGCATCAGCGCGCGTGCCTCGGGATCGCCTGGCACCAGCGCCGGTTCAGGCCAGCGGCTTTCCAGAAAATCGACAATGTCCATGGATTCGACCACCAGCGTGCCATCCAGCACCAGGGCAGGCACCACCATGTTCGGCTGGATCGCGGCATAGGCGGGGGTCATGTGCGCCTTCTTGATGAGCGAGACCGGCCGGAAGATATAGCCGCCCGGTGGCGCCACGCAGACGGCAGGATCATCACTGTCCCAGCGCACCGTGCGGACACGTTTCAGCCCCTTCTCTGCCAGTGCAAAGCTCACCCGCTGAGAGCATGGGGCACCGTCGAAGCCGAACAGATGGACGCCCTGCAACCTGGCAACCAGCGGGCTTGTGGAATTCTGAATGATCGCCATGGCTTGGGCTTTCCGGCATCAGGCCCGCCTTCAGGCAAGGGGCCAGCCTCTGAATGCGGCACCTTGTCCGCATCCTAACTAAGCGCACACGGTATTTGACTGCAATCACCATGGGGTCGGAAAGCCCGCCTGCATCATCCTTTGCAGATCCTGGCGCCGGATTCGGGGGCAGGGCCGAAGCCATGCCCCATGATTTGCTTGAATATCGGCGTGCCGACTATGTATCGTGGCCCATGTTTCGCCCTTGATTGGGCAGGGGCCATGCTGCCAAGGCATGACGCGCCCAAGTCCCAGCCGGTATATCCATGCCCACATTTCTTCACGTTGGTTGCGGGCAAAAAAGCAAGGACCGGACCACGCGGGGCTTCAACCAGCCTGACTGGCAGGAAATCCGTTTCGATATTGACCCGGGCGTCCAGCCCGATCTGCTGGGCACGATGACCGATCTGTCGTCTGTTGGCACGGGGTCGCTCGACGCTCTCTATTCCAGTCACAATATCGAGCATCTCTATCCCCATGAGGTGCCGGTTGCGCTGAAGGAATTCTACCGCGCTGTTGCCGATGATGGTTTCATCGTCATCACCTGCCCCGACCTGCAGGGCATCTGCGAACTGGTGGCGCAGGACAGGCTGACCGAGCCTGCCTATAGCAGCCCCTCCGGGCCGATTGCCGCCATCGACGTCCTTTATGGCCATCGGGACTCCCTGGCAGAAGGCAATCTGTTCATGGCGCACCGGTGCGGCTTTACCCAGAAGGTCCTGGTTGGCACCCTGCAGGAAGCGGGTTTCGGCGCGGTGATCAGCATCCGGCGCGCCGGGCCAAAGTTCGATTTATGGGCCATCGGCAAGAAGGGCCCGGCCGATGAGGCGGCCATGCATGCCCTGGCAGCCCTGCACTTTCCGGGTTGATCGCACCCACCCGTGGGTCCGACTTTTCCCACAAGACAGTACGGATCCCCTGCCGGGCCCAGAGCCGCGCAGCAAATCTACCAGCGCGGCGCGTGCCGCCAAAGGCATGACATGACCTCCCCCTCCGCGCCGCCCTCCCCCCTGCTGACCGCCCCCATTGGCCGCACCATTTTGCGTCTTGCGGCGCCAAACATGCTGGCCATGGTGGTGACCATGGCCACATTGGTGGCAGAGGCCTGGTATGTCGGCCATCTGGGCACCGTGTCGCTGGCGGGGCTGGCGCTGGCCTTTCCCATGATGATGCTGATGATGATGCTGTCTGGTGGCTCCATCGGTGGCACCATCACCGGGGCGGTGGCGCAGCGCCTGGGGGCGGGTGACCGGGCCGGGGCGGAAGTGCTGGCCTTTCATGCCGTGCTGCTGGCCCTGCTGCTGGCGGCCCTCTCGGCGCTGGTCTTTCTTCTGGGCGGCAGCCGGATCTATGGCACGCTCGGCGGCGTGGGGGCCGTGCTGGAACAGGCGTTGGCCTATTCCGATGTGCTGTTCCTTGGCTGCGTCACCATGTGGCTGGCCAATGCGCTTGCGGCCATCGTGCGCGCCACGGGCAATATGCTGGTGGCGGCCAAGTGCCTGGTGACCGGTTCCGTGGTGCAGGTGATTGCCGCCGGCGTGATGGTGCTGGGACTGGGACCGTTGGCACCCCTGGGCATTGCCGGGGCGGCTGGCGGCATTGTGCTGGGCTATGGGGTGGCGGCGGTGCTGCTGCTTGTCTTCCTGCTGACCCGCTGCACCACCTTGCGTCTGCGGCTGTCGGGCATCCCGGTCAGCCTGGCGCCCATGGCGGCGATCCTGAAGGTGGGCGCCCTCTCATCGGTCAATTCATTCTGCTCGCTTGGTTCGGTCATCGTGATCACCGCCTTCATGGCGCGCTTCGGGGTGGATGTGCTGGCGGGATTTGGTGTGGGCTCGCGCCTGGAGTTCCTCATCATCCCCATGGTCTTTGGCTTTGGTTCCGCCGCCACGGCCATGGTGGGCGTGCATTTTGGTGCCAATGAAATCCGCCGGGCGCACCAGGCCGGCTGGACGGCAGCTTTCTATAGTGCCGCCCTCAGCGGCCTGGTTGGCGGCGTGGTGGCCCTGTTCCCGGGGCTGTGGGCCAATCTTTTTACAGACTCCCAGGCCGTGCGAGCCGTCTGCAGCACCTATCTTCAGATCGTCGGCCCGTTCTATGCGTTCTTCGGGCTGGCGCTGTGCCTGTATTTTGCCTCCCAGGGCACGGGCCGCATGCTGTGGCTGGTGGTGGCCAGTCTGTCGCGGCTGGCCGTCATCGTCAGTGGCAGTGTGTTGCTGTCCCACCTCGCCAGTCCGTCGCCGGAACAATTTTTCTGGACCATTGCGGCGGCCATGGTGGCGCAGGCCCTGGTGGGTGGCGTGGCGATCCGGCTGGGCGCCTGGACGGCCGGCCGCGCCCCGGTCTGAGGGACTTTTTTGAAACGTGGTGGAGCCAGACAGACCCGAACCGCCAACCTCTTGCCCGCCATTGGGGCTGGGAAACCCTCACACAGCCAACAGGACCAATTGCGTTTGTCCTCGCTGCCTGATCAGGCGCACATCACGACATTCCGCGTATAGCCGGAGGGTTTGAGCCACCTTCAAGACACAAACGATCCGTGTACCCTGAACAATCAACTATCGGAGCGGGCATGATCTCCAGAAAAAACAAATTCCTTTTTGTTCACATCCCCAAAACAGCTGGAAACTCCATCACCAAAGCTTTGCAAGAATTTTCCGACATTCAACTCACGGCCGCTCCATCGCCATCTGGTATAAGCAATGGTGACAATTTCTGGGTAACAGACCAATTTTTCGGTAGTATTAAACATTGGTCTCTTGCCCAATTTGAAGCTGCATTAAAAGATGATATAAAATCATATATTTCTTTCTCATGCGTTAGAAACCCATGGGACAGACTTGTCTCAGCCTATTTTTTCTTTAAACAAGCAGGCGTTGAGCTTGATAGCCGGGCAAAAAAACTTGAGGTTCCTTCAGACGTATTCAACCCTGAGTGTCGGTTCGGAAAGAACTTGAGTCGCGAGAATCAGTTGTGATGAGCTTGATAGCACCGATTCGCGAGGTGCTGCATGTGGACCGCCGAGAACCGTTCCCGCTATGAGCGGCGTGGGCTGCGTTACCCAACTGATCTGACCGAC
>CANCOY010000131.1 GCA_947379865.1 Acetobacteraceae bacterium | reverse complement strand
GGCCCGCGCCCATCCGGCCAACCGCTGGCATGACACGCCCCGCCGGTTTCTTGCCGGCATGGCATCAGCCCGGGTCCTGCTGCCGGTTTTCCTGCTGCTGGCCGGGATTACGCAGGCCCATGCCCAGTCCGCCAATGAAACGCGCGCCCTCATCCAGCGGATCGAAGGCCTTGAGCGCGATCTGAACAATCTTCAACGCCAGATGTACCGGGGGGCGGCCCCCGCAGCCGCCGATGGCGAAGCCGGCGGTCAGGGTGTTCCTGCCGGGGTGGCAGCGGCCCAGGAAGTGCGCATGAGCGCCATCGAGGAGCAGCTGCGCCAGTTCAATGGCCGCATGGAGGAACTCGACTTCCAGGCCAAGCAGATGGCCCAGCGCCTGGAAAAGATGCAGCAGGACGTGGATTTCCGCCTGTCGGCGCTGGAGCGCGGCCAGGGTGGCGCGGCCTTGCCTGGTGGCCCCATGACACCCCCGGCTGATGGCATGGCACCGGCAACCGCCCCGGCGCCCGCGACGGCCGATGGGCAGACGCTGGGGGCGCCGCCGCGTCCCCTGGGACAATTGGGGGCCGGTGCGCCGCAGCCCGCCCTGCCGCCGCCGAGTGCCGCCCCTGTGGACGATCAGGGCACCACGGTTATCGGCGGCAGTTCACCCAAGGACCAGTATGAACAGGCCCGCGCCCGCATCCTGCAGAAGGACTATGCCGGTGCGGCGGCCGGGCTTGAGGCCTTCATCAAGGCCAATCCCGAAGACCCGCTGGCCGGGGCGGCTGCCTATTGGCTTGGCGAGAGCCATTATGCCCAGGGTCAGTTTGATGCCGCAGCCGCAGCCTTCCTGACCGGTCTCAAGAAGTACCCCAAGTCTACCAAGGCCCCCGACAGCATGCTCAAACTGGGCATGACCCTGGCCGAGATGGGCCAGAAAAAGGAAGCCTGCGCGGCCCTGGCGGATATACCCAATCGCTATCCCAGTGCTTCCCTCGCCATCAAGCAGCGCGCCCAGAAGGAGCGCCAGCGGGTCGGATGCTCCTGATTCCCGCAGCCTCGGGGGCGGGGGCAGCGGCACCGCTGGATGAGGCCGCTTTTGCTGGCCTGATGGCACCGTTTGCCCCCTTTGAGGCGGCGCCGGTCCTGGCCCTTGCGGTTTCCGGCGGCCCGGACAGCCTTGCCCTGTTGCATCTGGCGGCCAGATGGGCCCGGGTGCAGGGTGGTGTGGCCGTCGCCCTGACAGTTGACCACGGCCTGCGCCCCGCAGCCACGGCGGAGGCGGCCTATGTGGGCCGGGTCGCGCAAGCCCTTGGCGTGGCGCACCACATACTCGCCTGGCAGGGTCCAAAGCCCGAGGGCAATATTGCCGCCGCCGCCCGGGATGCGCGCTATGACCTGCTTGAGGCCTGGTGTGCCGGGGCGGGGGTGCTGCACCTGCTGACCGCCCATACCCGCGATGACCAGGCCGAGACTGTGTTGTTGCGGATGGCGCGGGGCAGCGGTGTCAGCGGTCTGGCGGCCATGGCGCCGGCAACGCCCCTTGCCAGCGTCCGCCTGCTGAGGCCCCTGCTGGATACGCCCAAGGCGCGGCTTCTGGCCACGCTTGCGACCCTTGGCCAGGACTGGGTGGATGACCCCACCAATCATGATCCCGCCTTTGCCCGCGCGCGTCTGCGCAGCGTGTTGCCGGGCCTTGCCAGCCTTGGCCTGGGCATGGACCGGCTGGCGGAAACCGCGCTTGTCATGGGCCGGGCGCGCACGGCCCTTCACCTCGCCGTAGCGCGCCTGCTGGCGGAGGCGGTGGTCCTTGATCCGGCAGGGGCGGCGCTGATCCGGCCGGCTGCCTTTCTTGCCGCCCCGCGAGAGATTGGTCTGCGGGCTTTGGCCAGGGTTGTTGCCGTTGTGGGGGGCCTTGCCTATCCGCCCAGGGCCGGGCGGGTGGAACATCTGCTTGAGGCCTTTGGCGGGGCGGCTCCCTGGCGGGCGCGCACCCTTGGCGGCTGTCGTCTGGTCGCGGCCTCGGGGCGGGCACGTGGCCGGCTTCTGGTGCATCGCGAAATGGCGGCCCTGCCACCCCCCGTCACCTGCAAAGGGGATGGCACGCTGACCTGGGACCGTTTCAGCCTTGGCCTCAAGGGCGTTCCGCCGGGCGGGTTAGAGGTTGGTGCCCTGGGTGGGGCGGGTTGGCTGGCGCTGCGCAGGGCTGGTGGCGTACCAGCCCATGGCCCCTGGCACGACATCCCGGGCGCCGTCGCCCGCAGCCTGCCAGCCCTGCGACAGGAGGGGCGCCTGCTTGCGGTCCCCCTGTTTGGCTGGCGGGCCGCAGGGGCTGAAACCCTTGAGTCTCAACTGCTTTTCACGCCGCCGACGCCCCTGTTAAGGTAAACGCCAGCACCAAACTGGTGTCACCGGTTGCCCATCGGGCACGATTGGCACTTAAGTGCTGTTGTTTGGGCCGCGAAGCGTCTTATCTTTGACATGGCTGTTAACATCGTTGCCCATTGGGCCTAGGCTTGGCCCCGGTTACCACTGGCCGCTGGTCAGAGGAAGGAAGGATACATTCCGTGAACATTCCCGGTCGCAACGTGGCACTGTGGGTCATCATCGGCCTTCTCCTGATCGCACTGTTCAACCTGTTCCAAAGCCCGGCGCAGCGCGGGGCCGCGCCCAGCCTCGCCTTCTCCGATTTCCTGACGGATGTGGACACCGGCAAGGTCGCCGAAGTGACCATCCAGGGCAAAGCGATCCGGGGCAGCTATACCGACGGTCGGCCCTTTGCCACCTATGCGCCCGAGGATCCCAGCCTCGTCGGCCGGTTGAGCCAGCACGGCGTTCGCATCACTGCGGCCCCTGCCGAGCAGCAGGGGTTCAGCCTGTTTGACATGCTCATCTCCTGGCTGCCGCCGATGGTCCTGTTCTTTGCGGCCTGGATCTTCTTCATGCGCCAGATGCAGTCCGGTGGTGGCAAGGCCATGGGCTTTGGCAAGTCCAAGGCGCGTCTGCTGACCGAGCGGCAGGGCCGCATCACCTTTGATGACGTGGCCGGCATCGATGAGGCCAAGGAAGAGCTTGAGGAAATCGTCGACTTCCTGAAGGACCCCCAGAAATTCCAGCGCCTCGGTGGCCGCATTCCCAAGGGCGCCCTGCTGGTCGGCCCGCCGGGTACCGGCAAGACGCTGCTCGCCCGCGCCATTGCCGGCGAAGCGAATGTGCCCTTTTTCACCATCTCGGGCTCTGACTTTGTGGAAATGTTCGTGGGCGTCGGCGCCAGCCGCGTGCGCGACATGTTCGAGCAGGCCAAGAAGAACGCGCCCTGCATCATCTTCATCGACGAAATCGACGCCGTCGGCCGCCATCGTGGCGCCGGGCTTGGTGGCGGCAATGACGAGCGGGAGCAGACACTGAATCAGCTCCTCGTGGAGATGGATGGCTTTGAATCAAATGAAGGCGTGATCCTGATCGCGGCCACCAACCGGCCCGACGTGCTTGACCCCGCCTTGCTGCGTCCAGGCCGTTTCGACCGTCAGATCACCGTGCCCAATCCCGACATCGTGGGCCGCGAAAAGATCCTCAAGGTTCACATGCGCAAGGTGCCGCTGGGTCCCGACGTGGATCCCCGTGTGGTGGCCCGTGGCACCCCCGGTTTTTCGGGTGCCGACCTTGCCAATCTGGTGAACGAGGCAGCCCTGCTGGCGGCCCGCAAGGGCAAGCGGGTGGTCTCCATGCTCGACTTCGAGGCCGCCAAGGACAAGGTCATGATGGGCACCGAACGGCGCTCCATGGTGATGACCGACCAGGAAAAGAAGCTGACTGCCTATCACGAGGCCGGCCACGCCCTGATCGCCCTGCACAGCCCCGCCCATGATCCCCTGCACAAGGTGACCATCATCCCGCGCGGCCGCGCCCTTGGCCTGACCATGTCACTGCCAGAACGCGATCGCTATGGTTACAGCCGCAAGGAGCTGTCGGCCCGCATTGCCATGGCCTTTGGCGGCCGCATCGCCGAGGAACTGATCTTTGGTGAGGACAACGTCACCACGGGCGCCTCGGATGATATTCGCCAGGCCACCAATCTGGCACGCCGCATGGTGACCGAATGGGGCATGAGCGAGCGTCTGGGGCCACTGCGCTATTCCGACAATGAGGAAGAGGTTTTCCTCGGCCACAGCGTCACCCAGCGCAAGAACATCTCGGACGCCACGGCCAAGCTGATCGACGAAGAGATCCGCCGCATCGTCGAGGAAGGCGAGGCGCTTGCCCGCAAGCTGCTGAGCGCCAACCTCGAAGAACTGCACACGGTGGCCAAGGGCCTGCTTGAGTACGAGACCCTGTCGGCTGACGAGATCCGCTCGCTCATCAAGGGCGAGACGATCCATCGCGAGCCTGCCGCCTCGTCGGAGCCGCCGACGGATTTCGGCTCAACCTCTGCCGTGCCGCCTACCACGCGTCCGCCGCTTGGCGGGCCTGGCGGGTTCCGGCCGGAGCCGCAGCCGGGAGCCTGAGATCTTGGCGCCATTCTCCCGGCGCTATCTGACACCCCTGGGCCTGGTCGCCGGAACGGCGGCCGGGCCCTTGGTCGCTTCAGGGGGCGCGCGCTGGCTTGGCCGCAGCGGCATTGCCTTTACCGCCGTCTCCGTCGCCCAACGCCAGCAAGGCGGCACCGTGCGTGCCCTGCACCCGCTCACCCTTCTGCCGCCAGAACTTGATGAGCAGCTGGAGAGCCTTGCCCTGGGCGCAGACGACCCGCTGAGCCGCCTTGGCCTTGCCGCCGACCGGACCCTTGTCATGGGCATTGTCAATGTGACGCCCGACAGCTTTTCAGATGGCGGCCGTTTCGAGGGGGCGGCTGGTATTGCCCATGGGCGGGCA
Organism: Acetobacteraceae bacterium; assembly: GCA_947379865.1. Taxonomy (GTDB): domain Bacteria; phylum Pseudomonadota; class Alphaproteobacteria; order Zavarziniales; family Zavarziniaceae; genus CANCOY01. The sequence continues at coordinate 4,183 of CANCOY010000131.1, read as the reverse complement.
CTGGTGGCGGCCGGCGCCGATCTTCTGGATATTGGTGGCGAATCCACCCGCCCCGGGGCTGCAGCGGTGCCCGTGGCCGAGGAGATTGCCCGCGTGGTGCCGGTGATCGCCGGCCTTGCCCCCCTTGGCGTCCCCATCAGCGTGGACAGCCGCAAGGCAGAGGTAATGGCGGCAGCCCTTGATGCTGGTGCACGACTTGTGAACGACGTCGCGGCTCTCGGCTTTGACCCGGCAGCGCGCGCCTTGGTGGCGCAGCGCCGGGTTCCCGTGATCCTAATGCATGCCCAGGGTGAGCCTGCCACCATGCAGGTGGATCCCCGCTATGATGATGTCCTGCTCGATATCTTCGACTGGTTTGCGGCGCGCATCGCCTGGTGCGGGGAGGGGGGCATTGATCCTGCCCAGATCGTGCTTGATCCCGGCATCGGTTTTGGCAAGACCGTGGCGCACAATCTGGCCCTGATCGATTCACTTGCCCTCTTTCACGGCCTCGGCCGCCCGATCCTGCTGGGCGCCTCGCGCAAATCCTTCATTGGCCGGCTTTCTTCGGGTGAGGGGGCGGAGGATCGCCTCGGTGGCTCTCTGGCGGTGGCGCTTGCGGGGGCTGCGCGTGGCGCCCGGTTGGTGCGGGTGCATGATGTGGCGGAAACCGTCCAGGCCCTTCGCCTTGCCACGGCCCTCGACGGGGTGGGGGCGCCCCAGGGTTAACAGGATGCAGGGGGCAGGTTGCGCCGCCCGACAGGCCGCCCTAGGTAGGGTGACAGCCACAGGACAAGACATGACGCGACGTTTCTTTGGTACCGACGGGATCCGCGGCACCGCCAATACCGAGCCGATGACCGCCGCCACGGCCCTGAAGGTGGGCATGGCCGCAGGCAGCCAGTTCATCCGGGGCGACCACCGGCACCGGGTGGTGATCGGCAAGGATACCCGCCTGTCGGGCTATATGCTGGAGCCGGCGCTGGTGGCGGGCTTCATCGCGGTGGGGATGGATGTGGTGCTGGTTGGCCCCATGCCGACGCCTGCCGTGGCCATGCTGACGCGCTCGCTGCGGGCGGACCTCGGGGTGATGATCTCCGCCTCTCATAATCCGTATCAGGACAATGGCATCAAGCTGTTTGGCCCCGATGGCTACAAGCTGTCGGACGAGGTGGAACTCGAGATCGAGGCGCGGATCGAACAGGGGGCAGATGAAAGTCTGGCCCCGGCCCATGCCCTTGGCCGTGCCCAGCGCCTGGACGATGCCCAGGGGCGTTACATCGAATTTGCCAAGAACACCTTTCCGCGTGGCCTCAGCCTGGCGGGGCTGAAGATCGTGGTGGATTGCGCCAATGGTGCCGCCTATCGCGTGGCGCCAACCGTGCTGTGGGAGCTGGGGGCAGAGGTCGTGTCGCTGGGCGTGGCACCCGATGGTTTCAATATCAACAAGGGCTGCGGCTCCACCCATGTGGAACCCCTGCAGGCACGTGTGCTGGCCGAAGGGGCTGACCTTGGCATCGCCCTTGATGGCGATGCGGATCGCCTGATCCTGGTCGATGAACTGGGCCGGATCGTCGATGGCGACCAGCTGATGGCCGTGGTGGCGGAACATGCGCTCGCCTCTGGCAGCCTGCGGGGTGGCGGCGTGGTGGCGACAGTCATGTCGAACCTGGGGCTGGAGCGCCATCTGGCCGGCCTTGGCCTAAGCCTGGCGCGCACCCAGGTGGGGGACCGCTATGTGGTGGAGCATATGCGCCGCCATGGCTTCAATCTGGGTGGGGAACAGTCGGGTCACATCGTGCTGTCGGACTTCAGCACCACGGGGGATGGTCTGATCGCCGCCCTGCAGGTGCTGGCCATGATCGCCCAGTCGGAGCACCCGGCAAGCCAGGTCTGCCAGCGTTTTTCCCCCCTGCCGCAGGTGCTGAAGTCGCTGCGCCATGGCGGCGGCGAGGTGCTGGGCCTGCCCGTTGTGACAGCCGCTATCGCCGCAGCCGAACAGCGCCTCGGGCGCACCGGGCGCCTGCTGATCCGCAAGTCGGGCACCGAGCCACTGATCCGCGTCATGGCCGAAGGCGAGGATGCGGTGCTGGTGGAGGATGTGGTTGATGGCCTGATCGCTGTCATCGGCCAGGCGGCGGGCGCGTCATGAAAGGCCGGGTTCTGATTATCGCAGGGTCTGACTCTGGTGGTGGCGCCGGCATCCAGGGGGACCTCAAGACCGTCACCTGCCTGGGGGGTTATGGCGCCACCGCCATCACGGCCCTGACGGTTCAGAATACCCTTGGGGTAACGGGCATTGTTGAGGTTCCGCCCGCCATGGTGGCGGCCCAGATTGCCGCTGTGCTGAGTGATATTGGTGCGGATTGCCTCAAGACGGGCATGCTGCACGACACGGCGGTGGTGAATGCCGTGGCAGATGCGCTGGAGGCCCATGGTGCCAACATTCCCCTGGTGATGGACCCCGTGATGGTGGCCAAGGGCGGGGCCGCCCTGCTGCAGCCCGATACCGTATCCGTGCTGATTGCCCGCCTGCTGCCGCGCGCCACCCTGCTTACCCCCAATGCGCCCGAGGCCGCCGCCCTTGCCGGCCGGCCGGTAGAGACCTTCGAGGACCTGCGGGCGGTGGCCCACCAGCTGCGCGCCCTTGGCCCCCGGGCTGTGCTCGCCAAGGGCGGCCATATTGCGGGCGACGTGGTGCGCGACGTGCTGGTGGACGCTGATGGGGAGCATGTGTTCGAGGGTCCCCGGATCCCCACGCGCCATACCCATGGCACGGGATGTACCCTTGCAAGTGCCATTGCCACGGGCCTTGCCCAGGGCCTTGCCCTGCCGGCGGCGGTTGCCCGGGCGCGCGCTTATGTGGCGGAGGCAATCCGCACCGCCCCGGGCCTTGGGGCCGGCCATGGCCCCCTCAACCATGCCCACACGGTGGCCGCCTTCACGGGTTGAGGGGGTGGGGCCGGAGTTTTTGTATACCCTTATTCGTGGCCAAGAACCGGATGGGGCTTGTAGGGTGCCTCCAGCGCGGTCGCCTCTTCCTCCGTCAGGCTGAGGTCAAGGCTGGCCAGGGCTGCATCAATGTGCTCCAGCTTCGAGGCGCCGATGATGGGGGCGGTGAGGCCCGCCTGCTGCAGCAGCCAGGCCAGGGCCACCTGGGTTGGTGCCACGCCGCGTGCCCGGGCGAGTTCGGCCACACGGTCGGCTACTTCGAAATCTTCCGGCTGGTAATAAAGTTTGCTGGCAAAATCGTCGGAGGTTGAACGGGTGGTGGCGCCGCCGCCCTGGGGCGTGCGGTTGCCCGCCAGGAAGCCGCGCGCCAGGGGTGACCAGGGGATGACGCCCACCCCCATGTCGCGGCACATGGGCACCATCTCGCGCTCTTCCTCGCGATAGACCAGGTTCCAGTGATTCTGCATGGACACAAAGCGCGTGGTGCCCGCCGCCGCCGCCACGGCCTGTGCCTTGGCGAACTGCCAAGCATGCATGGAGGAGGCGCCGATATAGCGGGCCTTGCCCGCCTTCACCACATCGTGCAGGGCTTCCATCGTCTCTTCGATGGGCGTGTGATAGTCCCAGCGGTGGATCTGGTAGAGGTCGATGTAATCGGTGCCGAGGCGGCGCAGTGAATCATCCACGGCGTCCATGATGTGCTTGCGCGACAGGCCGCGACCATTGGGGTCCTTCATGCCATGGACGGGGTTGAAGACCTTGGTTGCCAGCACGATCTCGCGGCGCTTGGCGAATTTGGCGATGGCCCTGCCTGTAATCTCTTCAGATACGCCAGCCGAATACATGTCGGCGGTATCGACGAAATTGATGCCGGCCTCGAAAGCCTTGCGGAAGAAGGGCAGGCTTGCCTCCTCGTCCAGCACCCACTTGCGCCATGTCGAACTGCCATAGGTCATGCAGCCAAGGCAGAGGCGCGAAACCCAGAGGCCGGTGTTGCCAAGTTTTACAAATTTCATGATCGTCGCCTCCCCTTTTGCCCAAGACTATACCCCCGGCCGTCTCAAGGGGAGGCATTGAAAAGAACTGTTGACAGACGGAATTCCTTACTTATGTTTCGCGGCGGGCCACGCCCCCCCACCGGGGCGCTCTTATCTGGAAGGATAAGATATGACAAAGCCAACCGCACGCCCTGCCGTGCCGAATTTCTCGTCCGGTCCCTGCGCCAAGCGCCCTGGGTGGACCGTTCAAGCCC
>CANCOY010000130.1 GCA_947379865.1 Acetobacteraceae bacterium | reverse complement strand
CAGCCCCGGACGCCTGCCGCCCGCCATAAACAAATCACGTAACCGATCCAACATCGGCTCACGTAACATGCATGCCGCGAGCCGACAACCCCAACCATCCGGATTGGCGCACGGGCCGCAGGCGCCATGGGGGGCGGAGATGTTTCAGGCTTGAAGCCAATAGTGCAGGCGCGAAATTGGCGGGCCGGAATTACGGGTATCTTAACGTCCTGCGGCCAAAAATTTTACCGCAGACGGCCCATCCACCTCAGATGCCGGGAGTGGGAAATGACAGATGACGAGCGCACCAGGCTCCTGATCGACCTCATCAAGCGGCGCACGGCAGAAGCTCTGGTCTCGAAAAAAGCCTCCCGGGATCTGCTGCTTGCCGGTGGAATCTACACCAAGAAGGGGCGGCTTCGCGTCGCCTTCGGCGGCAAATCCCGGAAAAGGTCTGCCTAAAGGAGGCGGGCTTCGGTGGGAGCGTTGCCGGTGCTAGGAGACATGGAGTGCTGGGGCCGCACCCGTGCCCTGATGCGGCCGGACGACGATTTCAACATCCTGGCCCAAGGCCACAAGAAGACGTATCAGGCGCTCTACCGAGACCAACCTGAAGTCCCCGCGCAGCATTTTTGAAACGTCGGGTTGTTTCATGCCGAAAAGCTTGGCTGCAGCAACCTGTTTCAAGCCCCGCTCCCGCATCAGCCGGTCGATCTTAAGGACCAGGCTGGCCTTGATCTGGTGCGCCTCTGCGTCAGGCAGGCCGATGTCGGCAAAAACATTGCCGCTGCTGACTTCATGGCTGATGTCTTTGGTCATGTGAACTGACTGGGGTGCTGGCTTTGCATTACCGTCGGGCAGATGGGTAGGCGTTGAGCGAGGCGGGCTTTCCCGCTTGAAGCGGTCCAGCCAAGAGCAATAATGGAGCACAGGAATTACAGGTATGTTAACTTCCTCCTGTCCAGAATTCTGCCGCAAAGGGCAGGTCCACCTCTTATGTCGGGAGTGGGAAATGACAGATGATGAACGCACGCAACTTTTGATTGCTCTGATCAAGCAGCGCACGAAAGAAGTGCTCGTCTCGAAAAAAGCTTCCCGTGATCTGCTGATGGCCACTGGAATTTACACCAAGAAGGGGAAGCTTCGTGTCGCCTTCGGCGGCGAGTCTCGGAAAAAGCCCAAAGCTGCGTGAGCCGTCTCGCCACGTCATTCGTGCTCGGCTATCACGGGTGCGATAAAGCCACTGCCCACAAGGCGGTGGTCGATGGCGCGAAGATTTTGGCCAGTACAAATGATCACGACTGGCTGGGCCCTGGGGCCTATTTTTGGGAAGCGGACCCGCTGCGTGCCGCTGAACATGCCAAGGAAAAAAGACAGCGTGGTGAGATCGAGGATCCGGCTGTTATCGGCGCGGTCATTGACCTTGGTTACTGCCTTGATCTGATGTCCCGCAATGGGGTTCAGGCTGTGAATGCAGCCTACACATGTTTCGTTGATATTCAGGAAAAATCTGGACTTCCGCTTCCATCAAACAGAAATCCACGAGGTGTGGTGGGTGAGGATTACCTCTTCCGCTTTCTGGACTGTGCGGTTTTCCGTTGCCTCCATCAATTGGTCAAAGAGAATGCCACAGCCGGTCCTTTTTCACGGCCATACGACACCGTAAGAGGTGTTTTTGTTGAGGGTCCTCCTGCCTATAGCGGCAGCGGACTTTACAGCAAGAGCCATATACAGATTGCGGTCGTGAATCCGTCCTGCATCAAGGGTGTGTTTTATCATCGCGCCGTTGGCGAGTAACGAAAACTACGCCCGCTCCCCATCCCCATCCCCATCCTCCTCCTCCTCCTCTTCCTCTTCCTCGCCCGGCACATGGGATTCCCTTGGCGGCCGTGCGGGGCTTAGGTCTTCGTAGAGGAGGCGGGCTTCGGCGGGGGGGCCGCGGCGGGCCGAGAGGGCCAGCACGCGGATCACGCGCACGCGGTTGCCCAGGCTGAAGGTCAGCACGTCGCCGGGGCGAACGGGCTGGTGGGCCTTGCTCACCACCGTGCCGTTGAGGCGCAGGCGCTTTTCGGCCAACTGGGCGGCGAGGCTGCGCGATTTCACGAATCGCGCATGCCAGAGCCATTTGTCCAGCCGCAGGGTGCCCTCAGCCGCCATGGCCCTCAGCGCGCAAGCTTGTCCCGCAGGGCTGCCAGCACTGCGAAGGGCGAATCGGGCGAGAACTTCGGCGCGGGCGGCGGGCTTGGCTTGCGTGAACCCCGGTCGTTGGGACCCCGATCATTGGGGCCCTTGTTGTCGCCACCCCGGTTGTCCTGAGCACGGCGCTCGCCACCGCGACCCTGTTCGCCGCCCTGGTTCCGGTCACCCGGCTTGCCCTGGTTTCGGCGTCCTTCCGGACGGGGGCCGTTATTGCGGCGGCCTTCGTGGCGCGGGCGCTGGCCCTCTGGCGCCGGTGCGGCACCTTCGGCAGCCGGGACCGCGTCACCAACCAGCACAGGCGCGCTGCCATCAGCGGCCACGGCGTCTGCTGGCCTGCCACCTTCTGGCCTGCCACCCTCTGTCCGGGCGCCTTCGGGGCGACGGGGTCTGCGACGACGCGGGCCGCGCTCACCCTCGGGGCGTGCTGCCCCGGCTTCAGCGCCAGCAGCGGCACCCTCTGGCCGTTCGCGGCGGCGGGGGCGTTCGGGGCCGGGGCCGCGCACCACATAGACACGGGTTTCCGTCCCGGCCTCTTCGTCCTTGATGGTCTCGGGCTTGAAGCCGATGGCGCGCATGGCGGCGGCAAAGTCTTCGCCCGTGGCGCCGATCAGGCCCATGAGTTCAGGGGTCGGCGGCACTGGCCCTGCCTGGGCCAGCTTGCGGGCACCCACTTCCAGCCGGTCCAGCATGTCGAGGCGCACGGCGCGGGCGCCACACACCTTGTAACCGGCCACCGGCCAATAGCCTTCAGGCGCGTCGGTTGCCGCCGGCACCGAGACAAGGCCCGGCGGCGGGGTGGAGGGCACCAGCGACAGGCCCTTGTGGGCGGCCCACAGGATCAGCTTCAGCCGTGTGGCCTCTGGCTTCAGCAAGGCGGGCATATAGAGCCCGATGCGCCCGATGGCGACGCCCATGCCGCGCAGGGCCCAACGGTCTTCCTTGGGCAAAGCGGCGATATCGTCGCCCGCCTCGGCGCGGGACAGGGTGCCCAGTGCCTCGCCCAGACGGTAGGCAAGGCCACGCGCCTGGGGCTTCAGTTCAACCTTGTCGAGGCGTACCAGCGGCGCCAGCACAGAGGCGATGCGGGCCTCGATCCAGGCCTGCAAGCGCACCCGCACCCGCTCGCGCGCGGGACCTTCCAGCAATTCGTTCAGGGCAAGGTCAGCCCGGGGTTCCAGCGGTGCCCGGCCACCCACAACGCGGCCCAGCACACTCTCTTCCCAATGGATGCGGCCCTGGTCATCAAGGCTGAAGGCAGCATCCGCCGCCTCGCACAGGCGATTGACCCGTGACGCAATCTCCGGCCCCAGGGCGCGGTTGGCGGCCGAGCGCAGGGCGCGGCCATCCGGCCCTTCGGCGCGCGGATCGGCCTGAAAACGAAAGCCCGTCAGGCGGCCGACATATTCGCCTTCCACCAGCACGTCGCCAGCGGGATCCACCGTGGCTGTCATGTCGGCATCATCAGCCAGGCGGCGCAGCAGCACCGACGAGCGGCGGTCCACAAAGCGCAGGGTCAGGGCCTCGTGCAGGGCATCGGACAATTTGTCCTCAACCGCACGGCAGGTTTCCTGAATGCCCTCGGCATCGGCCAGCCAGTCGCGGCGGTTGCTGACATAGGCCCAGGTCCGCACATGGGCGAGGCGGCCGGCCAATGTGTCGATATCGCCTTCGGTGCGGTCCAGGCGCTGCAGCTGGTCTTCCACCCAGTCCGCCGGCAGGCGATGGGGCGCGCTGACGAGATGACCATAGATGCGGGCCAAAAGGCGCGCATGCACATCGGCCATGGTCTTGCGGAAATCGGGAATCTGGCAGACTTCCCACAGCAGGCCCACGCGATCGGGGCTGGTGGCCACATCGGCCACCTCCGGATCGCCAGAAAGCGCACGCAGCACCATCAGGTCCTCGGCCTCGCGCACGCGCGACAGGCCGGGGGCAGGGGGCGGGATTTCCAGGCTGCGGATCAGGGCCGGCAGGTTGGACAGATCAAGGGCGGAATTGCGCCATTGCAGGGTCTTCAGGGACTCAAACCGGTGGTTCTCGATCCGGTCGATCACCTCGGGATCAAAGGCATCGGCATCGCCAGTGGTGCCGAAAGTGCCGTCGTTCATGTGACGGCCGGCGCGGCCGGCAATCTGGGCCATTTCCGGCGCGGTCAGATCGCGGAACTGGCGCCCGTCAAACTTGCGGCGCGAGGCAAAGGCCACATGGTCCACGTCCATGTTCAGGCCCATGCCGATGGCGTCGGTGGCCACCAGATAATCCACCTCGCCCGCCTGATAGAGGGCGACCTGGGCATTGCGGGTGCGCGGGCTGAGTGCCCCCATCACCACGGCAGCCCCGCCGCGCTGGCGGCGCACGTTTTCCGCCAGCGCATAAACCTCTTCAGCCGAGAAGGCGACGATGGCCGAGCGGCGCGGCAGGCGCGACAGCTTGCGCGGCCCCGCCCATGACAGGGCCGACAGACGCGGGCGCGAGATGTATTCGGCGCGGGGCAGCAGCTGGCGCATCAGCGGCTTGATGGTCTCCGCCCCCAGGAACACTGTTTCCTCGGTGCCGCGCGCATTCAGCAGCCGGTCGGTAAAGACATGGCCACGCTCCGGGTCTGCGGCCAGCTGGATCTCGTCCACCGCCAGAAACTCGAAGCTGCGGTCCAGCGGCATGGCCTCGACCGTGCAGACGAAATAGCGCGCCTCTGGCGGCACGATCTTTTCTTCGCCGGTGACAAGGGCGGCGGCGTTCACACCCTTGGCGGCCACCACGCGGTCATAGATTTCACGCGCCAGCAGGCGCAGCGGCAGGCCGATCACGCCATTGCGATGGCCAAGCAGGCGCTCCACCGCAAAATGAGTTTTGCCGGTGTTGGTGGGGCCGAGGACCGCGACAACGCGACCTCCGGCGACGGCTAGGCCATCGGCCGCACGGGGCGGTCGATAGGGGCGCGCGTCAGGCTTGGCCGTCTCGTTCATAGGGCGTCACCTTCCATGCAAGACCGGTCCTTTGCAAGGCACGCGGCGAGGGCAGGGGGCGGGCAGGGAGTGGGGCAGAGGGCCAAAGCGCAAGGGGTGATTTGACCCGCGCCCGATCGGGCGTAATAGTGCGGCCGATCTGGAGGTAGGTCATGACGGATTTTCCGAAGCGGACGCTGGCTGAGTGGGAAAAGCTCTCGGCCAAGGAACTGGGGACGACGGACACGTCCTCCCTCACCTGGGAGACGCCCGAAGGCATAGCGGTCAAGCCGCTGTACACGGCGGCCGATACGGCCGGTCTTGAGACCGACACGCTGCCGGGCTTTGCCCCGTTCACGCGCGGCGTGCGTGGCACCATGTATGCCAACCGGCCCTGGACCATCCGCCAGTACGCGGGTTTCTCCACCGCCGAGGAATCCAACGCCTTTTACCGGCGCAATCTTGCAGCAGGCCAGATGGGCCTCTCGGTTGCGTTCGATCTGGCGACCCACCGTGGCTATGACTCAGATCACCCCCGGGTTGAGGGTGACGTGGGCAAGGCCGGTGTCGCCATCGATTCCGTCGAGGACATGAAAATCCTGTTCGACGGCATCCCGCTCGACAAGATGTCGGTGTCCATGACCATGAACGGCGCCGTGCTGCCGTGCCTCGCCGCCTTCATCGTGGCGGGCGAGGAACAGGGCGTGCCGGCAGAAAAGCTGTCGGGGACCATCCAGAACGACATCCTCAAGGAGTTCATGGTCCGCAACACCTATATCTACCCGCCCGAACCCTCCATGCGGATCGTGGCCGATATCATCGAGTTCACGGCACGCAAGATGCCGAAGTTCAACTCGATCTCGATTTCCGGCTATCACATGCAGGAAGCCGGCGCCAACCAGGTGCAGGAACTGGCCTTCACGCTTGCCGACGGCCTCGAATATGTCCGCGCGGCGCTGGCCAAGGGCCTTGATGTGGACGAGTTCGCCGGGCGCCTGTCGTTCTTCTTTGCCATCGGCATGAACTTCTTCATGGAAGTGGCCAAGCTGCGCGCCGCCCGCCTGCTGTGGGCGCGCATCATGCAGCAGTTCGATCCCAAGAAGCCGGGCAGCCTGATGCTGCGCACCCATTGCCAGACCTCGGGCGTCTCGCTGACGGAGCAGGACCCGATGAACAATGTCGTGCGCACCGCCTTTGAGGCGATGGCGGCGATCCTGGGCGGCACCCAGAGCCTGCACACCAATTCCTTCGACGAGGCCATTGCCTTGCCGACGGAATTCTCCGCCCGCATCGCCCGCAACACCCAGCTGATCCTGGCCGAAGAAACGGGTGTAACCAATGTCGTCGATCCCCTTGGTGGCTCCTATTATATCGAGGCGCTGACCAACGATCTGGCGGAAAAGGCCTGGGCCCTGATCGAGGAGGTCGAGGCCATGGGTGGCATGACCAAGGCGGTCGAGACCGGCATGCCCAAGCTGCGCATCGAGGAATCCGCCGCCCGTCGCCAGGCCCGGGTTGACCGCGGGCAGGAGACCATCGTCGGCGTCAACAAATACCGCCTGAAGGACGAGGCGCCGGTGGAGATCCGCGAGATCGACAACGCCGCCGTGCGCGACAGCCAGATCGCCCGCCTGAAGAGCGTGCGCGCCAACCGCGACACCAAGGCCTGCGAAGCAGCACTCGCCCGCCTCGCCGCCGGTGCGGCTGGCAACGAGAACCTGCTGCAGCTCTGCGTGGATGCCGCCCGGGCGCGCGCCACCGTGGGCGAGATGTCTGATGCCATGGAGACGGTGTTCACCCGTCACCGCGCCGTGGTGCGTTCCATCGCCGGCGTCTATGGCAAGGCCTATGAGGGCGATGGCGGCTTCCAGCAGATCCAGGCTGATATCGAGGTCTTCGCCAAGGAAGAAGGCCGCCGCCCGCGCATGCTGGTGGTCAAGATGGGCCAGGACGGCCACGACCGTGGCGCCAAGGTGATCGCCACCGCCTTTGCCGACATCGGCTTTGACGTGGACGTTGGCCCCCTGTTCCAGACGCCCGACGAAGCCGCGCGCGACGCCATCGAAAATGACGTGCACGTGGTGGGCATCTCGTCCCAGGCCGCCGGCCACAAGACGCTGGTGCCCCAGATCATCGAGGCCCTGAAGGCGCAAGGGGCGGGCGAGATCCTGGTGGTCTGCGGCGGTGTCATCCCGGCCCAGGATTACGACTTCCTGCGTCAGGCGGGCGTCGCCGCCATCTACGGCCCCGGCACCAACATCCCCGCCGCCGCCGCCGAGATCCTGACCCTGATCCGCAACCGCCCAAAGGCGGCGTAAGCTAACCAGACGGCATAAGCAAAAAGAAACGCCGCGCGTCCATCCGGGCGCGCGGCGCTGCAACAGGCAAGGCGCCCCGGGATCAGCAGATCCCGGGGCGTTTTTGTTATTCCGCTGCCTTCTTGGGCTTGCCGATGAAGCCGAAGAGGTGGGCTGCGACCTTGCGGATCTGGATCTCTTCCGAGCCTTCGGTGATGCGATAGCGGCGGTGGTGGCGATAGATGTGCTCGAACTGCTTGTGGCGGGAATAACCAATGCCGCCGTGCACCTGCATGGCCAGATCGGCCGTCTGGCAGACCAGCCGGTTGGCGCGGTAGTTGCACATGGAGACGCGGTCCGAGAGATAGCGGGCCACATCGGGCTTCGACATCTGGTCCATCTGCCACGCCGTCTTGTAGACGAGGTTGCGGATCATCTCGCACTCGGTGTGCGCCTCGGCGAGCGGGAACTGGATCGCCTGGTTGACGGCCAGCGGCTTGCCAAAGGGCTTGCGCTCCTTGGCGTACTTCACGCTCTCGTCGATGCAGAACTGCGCCGCACCCACGCCAGACGCCGCCTGGCGGATGCGGTTCTCGTGGACGAAATGCTGCGCCAGCTCAAGGCCGCGATCGGGCTGGCCAAGGATCGCCGTCTCCGGCACCCAGACGTTCTTGAAGGACACGCGCGGGTGGTCCGTCGGCATGTTGAAGGTCCAGAGGTACTCTTCAATGATCACGCCCGGGTCCGACGTCGGCACGATGAAGCAGGTGATGCCAATGGCATCGCCATCCTTGCCGGCGGTGCGGGCAAAGGTCAGGTCATGTGTCGCCACATGCATGCCCGTGTTCCACATCTTCTGGCCATTGATCAGCCAGCCGCGCACGCCATCGCGCGTCTCGGGCACGGCCCGGGTCTCCATCCAGGTGGCGTCGGAACCGTGGTCGGGCTCGGTCAGGCCGAAGGCCGTGATGATCGAACCATCCAGCGCGCCGGGGATGAAGTCGCGCTTCTGCTCGGGCGTGCCGAAATCGCGGAACATCAGCACGGTCGGCATATTGCCGACGATGGACGTCTCGTTCTGCAGGTCGTTGAACAGGCCAAGGCCCTTGGCGGCCAGATGCTCGCGGATCACGGCCATGGCCAGATTGCTGCCATCCTTGCCGCCATATTCCTTGGGCAGGGCAAAGCGCAGATGCCCGGCCTTGTCGGCCAGCTGGCGCATCTGCTTCAGCAGGTCTTCCCAGTCGTGGCGGGGCAGGCCCTGGTTGTCCCAGTCGGTGCGGGCATGTTCGCGGCGGTGGTCAAAGAAGCGCTCGTTGTCGTCCTTGGCCTGCAGCGGCTTGATGTCGCTTTCGATGAAAGCGTCGAGCACGCCCAGATAGGCCTTGATGTCGGCTGGAATTTCGAAGTCCATTGACTGTTCCTTCCCCTTTTTGTCCCGGGTCATTCTTATGGTGGTTAGAAAATAACCCCACCCGCCCCCCTGTACCAGACCGCTGGGCCTGCCAAGGTGCCGCAGGTCCGTTGAGGGCGATGATCTAGTTCAGGGCGACGATGGTGGCATTCAGCGCCGTGGCAAAGCTCGCCCAGGCCAGATAGGGCACCAGCAGGGCGCCCGCCAGCCTGTCCAGCCGCCAGAAGGCAACCAGCGTCACCGCGATCATGGGGGCAAAGACCAGGATCTCCGCCAGCGCCCAGTCTGGCCGATGCAGGCCAAAGAACAGCAGCGGCCACAGCCCGTTCAGGGCCAGTTGAATGGCATAAAGCCGCAGGGC
>CANCOY010000129.1 GCA_947379865.1 Acetobacteraceae bacterium | reverse complement strand
CGACGAACGCCGCCGGCGATGGTGATGCCACGGCCATTGCCCGGACAAAGCTTGCAAAGGCCGATGCGGCGCTGGCGACACTGGACGCCACCACGGCCAAGATTGACGCCATGGTGACCGACCTTGGCAAGCTTCAAACCGACTATGCCGGGCTTGACGCTTCAATTGCCGCCAATGCGGGGGAGGCGGCCCGGCAGCGCGCAAATCTGCCTGGGATCATCGCAGCCTATAACGGCTATGCAGCGACCATAGACAAACTCGGCATCAACAGGCGCCAGTTGAATGGTGCCATCAACGGTGTTCAGGAGGCCCTGGGCAAGCTTGCAGCGGGCGATACTGCCGGCGCCACGGCCTCCCTGCAGGGGGCGGCGGTCTTCATGCGGGAACAGGCTGCGGCGCTGGCAAGTCTTGCCTCTGCCGACAGCACGGCCCTGGCTGTGACGGATCAACCGGCGGCATATTTCGATGGCTCGGGCACCCATTTGGATAAAACGCTGTCGATTACCAGCAGCGTCAGCGTGCCGGTAAAGGTGCATGACATCAGTGCGGCTCTGAACCAGGTCAATTCGGCACTTGCCGCAGTGACAGGCGGTGGTGCGCTCGACGTCAGGCTCAACGCCATGCTTTCGGCCCTGACCCAGGGTCAGGCGGTTCTTGACCAGGCAAACACTGCCCTGACCAGCGAGTATCAGGCTCTCAAGACAGGCATGGCGGCAATGGGGGGGCCGGCGATTGCGCTCGATACCGCAGGTGTGGCTGGCGCCAAGGGCCTTGCGGCGGCGGGCAAGGCGACCGTCGATGATCTCATGGCAAAGCTTGGCAAGATGCAGTTGCTGGCAGTCGTCGGCAGTGAGCCGTCCTATGCCGGGGACCGCGCCGCGGATCTGGCGGCCCTGCGCGCGCTGGCGGTGGAAATGCGCTCGGCGATCGACGCCAGTGACTACAAGGATCCCGCGACGGGCACAACCCGCAGTCTTCTGCGCGACTCGGCGCATTTTGACTATGGTCTGGCCCGCGACGGCTCTTCAAGCCTTGGACTGGATGCGGTTCCCCTGGAGCAGAAGATCGCCAGTTTCTCAACTGATATCTATGCCCAATCAGCCGGTTGGACGACAGCGGATGCCGCCAAAACGCTGGCCAGCATCATGGCCCTGCGGCCTGACATTCAGCGCGCCGGCAGCGCCATGACAGGCGCGGTCGAGGCCACCTCGGCCGCCTCGGCCCGGGACCCGCGCGTGGCCCTTGATGCCCGGTATCGTGACCTTGTTAAGTCGGTCACCAGCAAGATTGGTACACCAGTCGAAAATCCCACCTTTGGGAGCGTGCAGCTTCTGGGCGCGGATGCTGAGAGCGTGGCCCTGCCGCAACTGGATCCAAGCTTTCTCCTCAAGCTGAGAACCCAGAGCCAGCTAAGCACCTCGGTTGTGAAAGTTCTGGTTGATGGCGCCGGGGTGCTCACGAAGACGGGCCAGTTCGACAGCACATCCCAGCCCTGGACAGCCCTTAGGGATGCGCTTTCGGCGCTGAACACCGCCAATGTAGAGATGAAGGCAAACCGGGATGAGGTGACGGCAAAGCGTCAGGAGATCGTGACAGCCAATCCTGATGCGGCAACGCCCTTCCAGGAGGGTAATACCGGCGCAGATCCGTTTGTTGTTCAGACGACCGACTTTACGGAGCAGTTCGTCAAACGCTATCTCGCCGCCGTCGATATTGGCAGCTATAGCTCGGGAACATCGCACTATCAGTCGGCGATCTTGATCATGAACGCCCAGAACAGCCTGAACAGTACTTCAATCTGAGGGCACGGGGCGCAAGCGCCCCGATTTTACTTCAGACCGGGGGCGCAAGCGCCCGTAGTTATCTGTCCAATCCGGGGGCGCAAGCGCCCGTAGTTATCTGTTCAATCCGGGGGCGCAAGCGCCCGAAGTTATCTGTTCAATCCGGGGGCGCAAGCGCCCCCGGGGGTCCAGGGGGAGGGAAACTGGACCCCCGGGCGGGCGCCGCCTTGAGGGCGCCCGGAGCCTGAGGGATTGGGGATCTCAGGCTGCGATCAGGGCAACGGCGTTGCCGGTGAAAGCCAGCGCATAGGCCGCCATGACGACCCGTGCCAGCAGATAGGCCCCGTTGGGCGACGTGGCAGATTCAATCAGTTTCGACATGGCGTGTTCCCTTTTTGCGCAGAATCCCTGGCGGGATCTGTTCAGACGATGCTGCTGGCAATGTTGCCGACAAGCGCGAACGCATAAGCGACAACGATGACCAGCGCGGTGCGATAGGCGATGTCCTGGGTCATGGCGGGCTCCTTGGTCTGTTCTGGTGGTTCATCCTTGAACCATGAACTCTGAATAAAATACATTTCGTTCAGACGCAAGACATTTTTGAGTGCAGTGCACCATTTTCGGCTGGCAGCACCAACGGCGGCGGCAGGTGGGATTTATTAAGTATATGAAAATAAAGGAAAATTGCTAATCACCAGCGTTCAGCGCAATGGAGCCATGCGCTGAACGCTGAACACAGAGGCTAGTTATTCAGGATTTTTCTCATTGGCGCGAGCGATGGCAGCCTCTACCAGCCTGGCGGCCCCCTCGGCATCCACCCAGTTGACGATGGTCACCCATTTGCCTTTTTCCAGGTCCTTGTAGTGCTGGAAGAAGTGGGCGATCTGGTCGCACAGGATCTGCGGCAGGTCGGTATAGTTGCGCACGCCGGAATAGAAGGGGTGCAACTTGTCCACAGGCACCGCCACCACCTTCTCGTCGGGCCCAGCCTCGTCTTCCATCATGATGGCGCCAATCGGCCGGGCGCGAATGACGGCGCCGGGCACCACCGGGGCCTGCCCCACCACGATCACGTCAATGGGATCGCCATCGGCGGAAAGCGTGTGCGGCACAAAGCCATAATTGCCGGGATAGAACATGGCCGTGTGCAGGAAACGGTCGACGAACATGGCGCCGGATTCCTTGTCCAGCTCATATTTCACCGGCTCGCCCCCCTTGGGGATTTCGACGATGACGTTGATGTCATAAGGCGGCGCCTTGCCGATCGGGATCTTGGTGATGTCCATGAGGGGGGTCTCCGTTGGAATGGCACAGGGCGTAGCGTGTGTGACGGTACCAGTACCAGAATTCTACCGTACACGCTATTCCGGCGGCGCTGGCAGGGGGCACAAGGGGCCGGGGCGGCGCATTGCCGGCGCGCGCCGGCTTCTCTTATGCTTGAGCGGCTCGGGCCTTTCCCGACCTGATGCCTGCGGGATCCATCCGCGCTTGGGAGGAATATAATGGAAGCCAATCTGGCGCTGGTACACGGTTTCGTTGACGCCTGGAACCGCATGGACCTGGAGGGCATTCTGGGCTTCCTTGCCCCCGACATTTTCTATCACAACATGCCCATGGAGCCGATGACCGGCATCGAGCAGGTGCGTGCCGGGCTGCTGCCCTTCCTTGCCCCCGCCACAAAGTGTGAATGGGAAATGGTGCGCATTGCCGCCGTCGGCGACAGCGTGCTGACCGAGCGGGTCGACCGCTTCTGGTATGGCGAGCGCAAGATCGAGATCCCGGTCATGGGCACTTTCGACATCCGCGATGGCAAGATCGCCGCCTGGCGCGACTATTTCGATCTGGCCCAGTTCCTGCGCCAGATGCCCGCGCCGCCGACCTGAGGCAGCATTCTTCGCCCCCCGCTGCAAAGAAACGCGCCGCTCCAAAGAAAACAGACAGAGGAAACGCCCCATGGCCGCCTACAAGGAAATCATCTACGACGTCGCCGACAAGGTGGCGACCATTGCCCTCAACCGGCCCGAGCGCCTGAACGCGTGGACCGCCACCATCGAGAGCGAGTTGCGCGAGGCCATGCACGCCGCCGCCGCCGACCGGGGCGTGAACGTGATCGTGCTGACCGGGGCCGGGCGCGGTTTTTGTGCCGGTGCCGACATGGGCATGCTGACCAAGCTTGGCCAGGGCGCCGCCAAGGCTGATGGCGGGGCCAGCGCCCAGAGCCAGGTGGACAATTCCTTCGGGCCCGAGGCGCGCGCCGACTTCCGGCTGCGCTATGCCTATTTCCCCACCATCCCCAAGCCGGTGATCGCCGCCGTCAACGGGCCCTGCGCCGGCCTTGGCATGGTGGTCAGCCTCTATGCCGACATGCGCATTGCGGCCGACAGCGCCCGCTTCTCCACCGCCTTTGCCCGCCGGGGCCTGATTGCCGAACACGGCATGTCGTGGATGCTGCCCCGCCTGATCGGCCCGGCCCAGGCCCTCGACCTGTTGATGACGGCCCGCCTGATCGATGCGGCCGAAGCCCTGTCGCTGGGCCTGGTCAGCCGGGTGCTGCCGACCGAAGGCTTTGCGGCGGCCATCCATGAGATTGCCCGCGACCTCGCCACCACCTCCTCGCCGCGCTCCACCGCCATCATCAAGGCGCAGGTGTGGAACGGCCTGTTCCAGACCCTGGACGAGGCGACACGGGCGGCGGACGCCGAGATGGTGAAGTGCTTCGACACCGATGATTTCCGCGAAGGTGTGGCCCACTTCCTGGAAAAGCGCGCCCCCGCCTTCACGGGGCGCTGAGGTGTCGGACGAGGCCGACCTTCTGGCCGCCAACGAGGCCTTTTATGCCGCCTTCCGTGCCCGCAGCATGGAGGCCATGGAAGCGCTGTGGTCCACCCGGGACGACCTCTTGTGCGTGCATCCCGGCTGGGCACCCCTGCTTGGCCGGGAGGCGGTGCTGGGCAGTTGGCAGCGCATCCTGTCGAACGCCGGCAATCCGCGCCTGATCGCCCGTGAGGCGCGGGTGATCCCCATGGGCGAGGGGGCCTGTGTGCTCTGCATCGAGGTGGCCGGCGAGGGCAGCATGGTGGCCACCAACCTCTTTGTTCGTGAAGATGGGCGCTGGCGCCTGCTCAGCCATCACGCCGGCCCGGTGGCCTCCGCCGCCCCGCCGCCGCCACCGCCTGAGCGCAAGGCCGTGCTGCACTAGGGGCTTGCCGCGGCACAGGCCTGCAGCTATCTCGACCTTCAGACCCGTTACCCGTCACCCGTTACCTGTCATATTTGGGGGGGAAAACCATGGCCCAGGCCCGCAGCATCTTTGAACCCGACCACGAAATGTTCCGCGACAGCGTGGCAAAGTTCATGGCAAAGGAGATCACCCCCAATATCGCCGAATGGGATGATGCCGGGATCGTGCCGCGCGACCTGTGGACCAAGGCGGGCGCCGCCGGGATCCTCTGCCCCGGCGTGCCGGAGGAATATGGCGGGCCGGGCGCCGACTTTCGCTATAACGCCATCGTGAACGAGGAACTGGCGCGCTCTGGCACGCCCAGCCCTGGCTTCCAGGTGCATTCGGATATCGTCGCCCCCTATATCGTCCACTATGGCTCTGAGGAGCAGAAGCGATACTGGCTGCCCCGCATGGTCTCGGGCGAGGCGGTGGGCGCCATCGCCATGACAGAGCCCGGCACCGGTTCCGACCTGCAGGGCGTGCGCACCACGGCGCGGCTGGATGGCAACCATTATGTGATCAACGGCCAGAAGACCTTTATCACCAATGGCCAGCATGCCGATGTGGTGATCGTCGTCGCCAAGACCGACCCCACCAAGGGCGCCAAGGGCATCAGCCTGATCATGGTGGAGCGCGATACGCCGGGCTTCCGCCGGGGCCGCAATCTCGACAAGCTCGGCATGAAGATGGCCGACACGTCCGAGTTGTTCTTCGACGACGTGCGCGTGCCCACCTCCAATGTGCTGGGCGAGGCGGGGCGTGGCTTTGGCTATCTGATGAGCGAACTGCCGCAGGAACGCCTGGTCATCGCCGTGCTCGGCTGTTCGGCCGCCCAGGTCGCCTTCGAATGGACGCTCGACTATTGCCGCCAGCGCACCGCCTTCGGCAAGGCCCTGACCGAGATGCAGACCATCGCCCATACTCTGGCCGAGCTGAAGACCGAGATCGAAGTGGGCTGGGCCTTCCTCGACCAGTGCATCGCCCGCCACCTCGAAGGCAAGCTCGACGCCGCCGGCGGCGCCATGGCCAAGCTGTGGATCACCGAAATGCAGGGCCGCGTCATGGACCGCTGCCTGCAACTGCACGGCGGCTATGGCTATATGATGGAATACCCCATCGCCCGCGCCTATGCCGATTCCCGCGTCCAGCGCATCTATGGCGGCACGTCCGAGATCATGAAGGAACTGATCAGCCGGAATCTGTGACGGGACTTCGCGCACGATGCACTGGCATTTTGTAAGCTTCGCGCTACACTAAAGCCAGTTTTCGTCGTGCGAAGAAACCAGATGCCCACGCCCCACCTGCCTGCCGCCGCTGCCCGCCGTGCCCTGCGCAAGCTGGGGGCGGATATCCACGACGCCCGGCGGCGGCGCCAACTCCCCATGGCGGTGGTAGCGGATCGCGCCTTCACCTCGCGCTCTACATTGCAAAAGATCGAGGCGGGCGACCCTACGGTGAGCATGGGCATCTATGCCTCGGTGCTGCAGGCGCTCGGCCTGCTCGCCGGGCTGGCGAACGTGGCCGACATAGCTAACGACAGCGTCGGCCAGACGCTGGCCCGCGCCGACCTGCCCAAGCGCGTTCGCATCAAGCGCACCGGCCTCAAGCAAACCCCGGGGGCCTTGGGCGATGGCTGAGTTCGAGGTTCATGTGGATCTGGGGGGGCGCACCCGCCATGTGGGGCTGGCGCGCAGTAACCCTGCCCGTGGTGGGCAGACCGTGATTTTTGAATATACCGCCGCCTGGCTGGACGACCCGGAGCGGTTCTCGCTTGAGCCAGCGCTGGCGCTGGGCCGGGGGACTTTCGCCCCGCCACCCGGGCAGGCGATTTTTGGATCCCTTGGCGATTCCGCGCCCGACTCCTGGGGCCGGCGCCTGATGCAACGGGCCGAGCGCCGTCTGGCAGAGCGGGAGGGGCGAACCCCGCGCACCCTGGTAGAGAGCGACTATCTGTTGGGTGTCACCGACGTGTCCCGCCTCGGCGCTCTGCGCTTCCGCCGCACGGGCGAAGAGGCCTTTCAGGCGCCGGTGCGCACAGGCGTGCCAAGCCTGATTGAACTGGGCCGCCTGCTCCAGATCACCGAGCGCATTTTCCGTGGCGAGGATACGGATGAGGATCTTCAACTGGTCTTTGCCCCCGGCTCATCCCTTGGCGGCGCGCGGCCCAAGGCCTCGGTGGTGGACCAGCACGGCCATCTGTCCATCGCCAAGTTTCCAAGGGAGACGGACGAGTACAGCGTGGAGACATGGGAGGAAGTGGCCCTGCAGCTGGCTGGCCAGGCTGGCATCGCCACCCCTCAGCACGCCTTGGTCAGGGTTGCTGGCAAGGCTGTGCTGCTTTCGCGCCGCTTTGATCGTGTGGCGGCGGCCCGGATACCTTTCCTTTCGGCCATGGCCATGATGGGTTCGCGCGATGGGGAGCGTGGCAGTTACCCGGAAATGGTCGACGCTCTGGTGCAGCATGGCGCCCAGGCCAAGGGCGATGCCCATGCCCTCTATCGCCGTGTTGCCTTCAACGTCCTGATCTCGAACGTTGATGATCATCTGCGCAACCATGGCTTCCTGTGGCTGGGCAAGCCTGGCTGGGTCCTGTCACCCGCCTATGACCTCAACCCGGTCCCCACCGATCTCAAGGCCCGCGTGCTGTCCACCAGCATCGACCTCGACGACGGCACCTGTTCGCTTGACCTGCTCCAATCCGCAGCGCCCCTGTTTTGCCTCGACCTGCCAGAGGCCCGCGCCATCATCAGGCAGGTCGCCGAGGTGACGGCCACCTGGCGCGACGTGGCCCGGGCAGTGGGTTCCCGCCCCGCCGAAATCACCCGCATGGCCAGCGCTTTCGAGCATGAAGAGCTTCGGGGCGCGCTGAAGCTTTGAGGTTTTACCTTTATAGGTTCTTTCGATTAGACTGCCGATCTTCAATAGCGCTATCCATCGAGCCGCAAACATTGTTTAATGGGGATTTCATCGATTATACCACCACCCACCCTTATTATGTGTTTTGAGCTATGTAAAATAACGCCTAAACACCAAAATATTTTAAATATTTATTATATATTATATTTAATTAAATAAATAAAGCAAATTAAATTTCTATCTTATAGATAAAATAAATATCGCACTATCTTCAGTAATCTTTCAATAATGGCATTTTATTTTAGTTCTTCAATAATTCTTTCAATGTATTCAATTTTTTCTCTTTGTTTCTCCACTTCTTCGTGGTTGTATCCACTAGAACGCCAAGAATTGTACATATCTTGACGCATTTTCGATAAAATTTTTCCGGAAAATTTTTCTTCTGTTTTTTTATCGAAATCAGGTTGTTTTTCTACTCTTTCGATGATTTTCTTAATAAGTGTTAAAATAAAATTATCGCCTGAAATATTGATCATCAGATCTAATATTTGACAAAAATCTGAAGATCCGATATTAATTGATAGGTCGGTTATTCCGCCTCCTTTAGAAGAGATGCTAAAATAAAGACTAAGTGTCGGTTCGGAAAGAACTTGAGTCGCGAGAATCAGTTGTGATGAGCTTGATAGCACCGATTCGCGAGGAGCTGCATGTGGACCGCCGAGAACCGTTCCCGCTATGAGCGGCGTGGGCTGCGTTACCCAACTGATCTGACCGACGAAGAGTGGGCTTTGGTGACACCTCACATCCGCCCGGCCAAGCGCGGCGGTCGTCCTCGGACAGTGAATGTGCGTGAGGTGATGAACGCGGTGCTCTATCTGTTGGGCACCGGATGCCAGTGGCGCGCGCTGCCCAAAGACTTTCCACCGCGCACAACGGTTTTTGAATACCTTGATCTGTGGGAATGGGACCGAACCCTGGAGCGTGTGCATCATGCGCTCTATGCCGCTGTCCGCGAGCAGGCGGATCGGGAGGCCAGTCCGACTGTAGCCATTATCGACAGCCAGAGCGTCAAGGGCGCCGAAAAAGGGGGGCCAAAATCGATCCTTCGGGCTATGACGCGGGCAAGAAAATCAAAGGCAAGAAGCGTCACATCGTTGTCGATACGCTCGGCCTGATGCTCAACCTGATTGTTCACCCAGCCGACATACAGGACCGCGATGGCGGCCTTCTGGTCTTGCAGGCCGTGCGCAAGCTGTTCCCGTTCATCGAGCGCATATTTGCAGACGGCGGATATCAGGGACCTGCTACCGCAGCCGCCGTCAGAGCGCTTGGGCCGTGGCGGATCGAAATCATCAAACGCACCGACCTGCATCGCTTCGTCGTGCTGCCAAAGCGATGGATCGTTGAGCGCACCTTCGCATGGATGGGCCGAAACAGGCGCTTATCCAAGGACTACGAAAACACCACCCGGTTCGCTACCGCCTACCTGCGTCTCGCAATGATCCGACTTATGCTCCGACGCCTCATTCGGGGAAAACTATCATCCACATAAGAAACTTCCCGAACGGACTCT
>CANCOY010000128.1 GCA_947379865.1 Acetobacteraceae bacterium | reverse complement strand
CGCGTCTACAACCTGATCCGCGACCTGACGGCGGACGCCTATGGCGGCTGGAACCTCGTCACCACCCTGCAGGCCGGCGGCGGCCTCGTGGCCCAGCGCATCATGATGAACCGCACCTTCGACATGGCCACCGCCCGCAAAAAGGCCCTGGCCGCCGCCGGCGTCGGCGGTGGTGCCCACTGAGGTTCTGATCAACTCCCGGCTACAGGGGGACAGCACCAAAAGGGTGGCCCGGCGCAAGCGGGGCTGCCCTTTTGTATTTGGGGGGAGGGGTCAGGCAACCTGGCGAAGCAGAACCTCAGCCTGCGCCAGCACGGTCTGGACGGCGTTGTCCGACTGGTCCGGGGGATAGCCGTATTTCTTCAGGATGCGCTTTACCCTTGTGCGCATCAGGGCGCGCGCACTCTCGCGGTGCTGCCAGTCGATGGTGGCATTTGCCCGGAGATCCTTGAGCAGCAGGCAGGCGATCACCCGCAACTGCTCGTTCCCCATGGCCTCAACCGCACTGTCGTTATCCGCAAGGGCATCATAAAAGGCCAGCTCTTCCTGGGACAGTCCATGTTCCTCGCCACGCGTATAGGCCGCCTTGATGTCGCGGGACAGGCCAATCAGCGTGTTCAGCAGTTCCACGGCCGACAACGCCCCCGCGTGATAGCGCTTCACAGCTTCTTCAAGGCGCCCTGAAAACGCCTTGCCTTCAACCACATTGCGCTCCATCCGGCTGCTGATGGCGCCCACCAGCAGCTTTCTCAGCGCCTCAAGGGCGAGGTTCTTTTTCTCCATACCCTGAATTTCGAGAAGAAACGCATCCGAGAGGATGGAGATGTTGGGCGACTTGATGCCCGCAATCTTGAGGATGTCGATGATTTCTGCCGAGGCGATGGCCCGGTTGATAAGCTGCTGCACCACCAGCGTCCGGTCGGCAAGGCTGAGGGCGCCCGTGGCATTGTTCTTGGTAATGGCTGCCCGCACCGCCTGAAAGAAGCCGACTTCCTCGCGGATGGACCGGGCAAGGTCGCTGGCCGATGCCAGTGCAAAGGCCTTGCTCAATTGCAGGACCAGATCGGGAAAGCGCCGGTGGGCCTTTTCAGAATCCTCGGGCGAACGGGCCCTGCGCGCTTCTGACTCAGCCCATTTCAGCACCCAGTCTATGGCGCCCGCCAGACAGGCCAGACGCTGCGTTGGCGTGCCATGAATGCCGGGGCTAAGGTCAAAGCCGTGAAAGAGGCCGTGGATGATCTCGTGGCACTCCCGCAGGGCGGCCACCGCCTGTGCATCATCAATGGCCGTGTTCCGGCGATCCGTCTCGGTATAGTCGCCCAGTGCCTGTTTCAGATTATGGGCAATGCCGATGTAATCGACGATCAGGCCGCCCTGCTTGTCCCGAAACACCCGATTGACCCGGGCGATGGCCTGCATCAGGCCATGGCCGCGCATGGGCTTGTCGACATACATGGTGTTCAGGCAGGGCGCATCGAACCCCGTCAGCCACATGTCCCTGACGAGCACCAGCCGCAGCGGGTCGTTCCCGTCGCGGGCGCGTTTGGCAAGGCCATCGCGGCGCTGCTTGGTGCCGATATGGGGTTGCCACGCCAGCGGGTCGGTGGCGGTGCCGGTCATCACCACCTTCACAACCCCTGCCGCATCGTCGTCGTCATGCCAGTGGGGCCGCAGGGCAATGATCTGGTCATAAAGGGCAACGCAAATCCGACGGCTCATGCACACAGCCATGCCCTTGTAGGGGGTGCCCTCGGTGCGTGCCTCAAGGTGGGCCACCATGTCGGCGGCAATCTGCGCCAGCCGCTTTTCCGCGCCAACCAGCGCCTCCACCCTTGACCATCTGGCCATGGCCTGTTCGGCATCGGACAGGGTTTCGTCCTCGACCATGGCCTCGATTTCGGCATCGATGCGGGGTTTTTCATCCTCGTCCAGATCGATCCGGGCAAGGCGGCTCTCGTAATAGATCGGCACCGTGGCGCCATCCTCAACGGCGCGGCTGATGTCATAGATATCGATATAATTTCCAAAGATTGCGGGCGTGCTGATATCCGCCGCCTCGATGGGCGTGCCGGTGAAGCCGATGAACGAGGCATTGGGCAGGGCCTGGCGTATGTAATGCGCATAGCCATGCCGCTGCCTGCCCGTCAGCACATCCAGCCGGGACTCGAAGCCATACTGGCTGCGGTGGGCCTCGTCGGCCATGACGATGACATTGCGCCGGTCGGTGAGCAGCGGAAAATTCTCCTCGCCACGTTCCGGCGTGAACTTCTGCACCGTGGAGAAAATCACGCCCCCGGACGTGCGCGCCAGCAGGCGTTGCAGATCGGCCCGGCTGTCGGCCTGTTCCGGGTTCTGCCGGATAAGGTCACGGCACAGGCCAAAGGTTTTGGCCAGTTGGTCGTCCAGATCATTGCGGTCCGTCAGCACCACGACCGTGGGATTGGCAAGGGCAGGGGCCTTGACCAGCATCCCCGCCAGAAAGGCCATCAACAGGCTCTTGCCCGAGCCCTGGGTGTGCCAGATGACGCCAATCCGTCGGTCGCCACCCTCGGCACTGGCCGCTACGGCCTGCTCCAGCGCCTTGCGGGCGCCGTGAAACTGGTGATAGCCAGCAATGATCTTGACGGTTTCAGAGCCGGTATCGCCAAACACCATGAAATCCCGGATCAGGGCCAGAAACCGGCCCGGCTCGAACACACCGCGCAGCAGGGTTTCCATCTCGAACTGGCCGTGGGGCGAAACATCAGCACCGGAGACGGTGCGCCAAGGCATGAACCGCTCCTGGTTGGCCGTAAGCGAGCCAAGACGCGCCTGTGTCCCGTCTGAGATGACCAGCACGGCATTGGTGCGAAACAGGCTGGGGATCTGCGCCTTGTAGGTTTCCAGCTGGTTGAAGGCGCTGCTCAGGGTGGCGGCCTCGGCGGCGGCGCTCTTCAGTTCCAGCACCGCCATGGGCAGGCCGTTGACGAACAGCACCACATCGGCCCGGCGCGTGTGCCCGGCTTCAACCACCGTGAACTGGTTCACCACCAGCCAGTCATTCGCCGCCGGGGTATTCAGGTCCACCAGCCAGACCCGGTCGGCCATCATGCGCCCATTTGCTGCCCGGTATTCCACCGGCACCCCTTCCAGCAGCAGGCGATGCAGGCGGCGGTTTTCCTCCACCAGCAGGCCCGTCTCGCTGGACAGCACCTGGCGGATCGCCTCCACATGGGCCGCTTCGGGCAGATGGGGATTGAGCCCCGCCACCGCCCGCTCCAGCCGCCCCAGCAGAACCACATCGGAAAACGCCTGCCGCTCGGCCCTGGCGCTATCAGGCGCAATCTCCATCCCGCGCCGATAGGCCCAGCCCAGATCCTGCAGGATCTCCAGCGCCGCCTGTTCGGTGGTGGCTTCGGAAAGGGCGGTCACGGCGAACCCTTGGCAGCCCATGCCCCGGGCCTGTGAAAGGTGCCTGCCGCATCCTGCATCCGGTTGGGGAACTGCGACTGCGCCAGCGCCCAGCCACGGATCGGTTTGACGAAGTGGGCTAGGGGCAGCAGGGCCCGACTGGCCTTCTTCTGGGGGTTTAGCAGGCCAATACCCTTTTGGAAGTGATTCCGAACCAGAGAGATCGGCTCCACCAGATCGCTGTCATTGCTGACGATCACCGCCATGTCGAACGCATCGCTGAAGGCATCCATCAGCAGATGGGTGGCCAGGTTGACGTCTGATCCCTTTTCCTCGGTCTTGATGACACTGACCGGCCGGATCTTGCCCCGACGCCACTGGGCGGCATCGGGCATCGTAACCTCATGGGTCAGGAAATGGCCGAAATGCAGCCGGACAAGCGGGTCTGTTGCCAGGGCGCGAAGATAGGCCTGTTGCCGTGTTGACTGGTCGGGATCGCTTGGGCGCGCGCTGATCCGGGCCGTGAAATAGCGCACCAGCTCAATCTGGTTATTGGGCAGTAGCGCCGCGCACAAGGCGCGGATATCCAGCCATTTGTAGGGCGACCCCTTGAGGCACCCGTAATAGAGGTTGAAGCCGTCAACAAAGACGCGCGTTCTCACGGTTCATGCCGCCGGAGAAGCAGCGGCGGCCCCGAAGAGCCGCCGCGCACCTTGGCCCCGAAGCGCCAAGGGAGATATGTAATCCAATATGATGATGGGGGGTTAAAAGTCAATTAAGACCTCCCACGGTTTGGGGCTGGTGGACGGCGCAGGCGGGCACTCATGGTTTGCTCTCCGGCAGGGCATCCCGTATCTGTTTCGCCAACCGTTCCAGTTTCGTCTCGATATCGCCTTCCGCGTCAGAATGGGGAACCTGAAAAACCTGGGTAGCGCCGCTAAAGGTGCCAGACTGGCGGTTGAAGCCGGGGTTGATGATGGCAATCGTTACCGCTTCCAGTTGCTGCATGGCTGTCAACGCGCTTGCGCTTGTGTCTTTGCCGATACCTTCCCTGCCAAACCATGAAAAACTGTCCCAACGGCCAGACATAGGGCCCTTCCTATGCTCCTTGAGCCTTCCGAAAAGAGAACTCTTTGTTCCAAGTCCAGCTTCACCGATGTACAAAAGGTCCCCAGAGCCATACAGACAGTAAATTCCAACATAACTATTGTAGTTTTTTACAGTCTTTCTCTCAGCTATGGTTGGTGCTCCCCTGCGACCAAGGGGCTTTCGTTCCCGGCCCAGAAGCTGTCCCGGGTTACCTCTCGCACCTGCCCAGTGCACGTCGCGCTCTGACCAGAACAGCCCATAATGCGTGATCATGACCATGTCTTGGTCCGTCCTAGATTCATTGCACAATTGCTTGAATCAAGCAGGGTTAGAGTAAACCCTCACCTCGCCTGACATCAGGCGGGGGAGCAGGTAGTCGCGGGTTTCAGCGAGGGTGCGGTTTTCGTCGGCGGCGCTGACAATGCGTGCAAACATCGGCTCGGCAATCTTCCCGAAAGCGCGGCAGATTGCGCCGTCATCTGGCACTGCCGATGTGATCGGGCGGAAGTTTTTCTTGCTGATTTCCTGGAATGTCGAGCCGTTCGCGTTGGCGAGGATCGCCTCCATATTCGCTTTGCACCAGAGATAGAGGTAGGGTCCGCCAAGATCCCCCGTCGGCTTCAGCGCGATGAAACCCTGATTGATGGCAACAGGCGCTTGGGCGATGGCGAGATAGCCGATAGGCGCGCGTGATGAGAGCAGGACCGTTCCAGCAGGCAGAAGACCAGACGTAATCTTAGAAAGGCCCGCCGAGCTGATCCTGCGTCCCGTTTCGAACAGGGCCAGGTCAGACATGTTGGAGAGGTCCTTGGGTGTCACCCAGCGATGTTCAGCTGGTTGCCAAAGATGCTCGTCAGCCGTGCTCGGTGTCGAGCCGCCGGTGATGTCAACGAGGTCGCCAATAGAGCGGTAACTCCACCCCACGGGTAACCCGTCCTCTCCGAGTGTGTCGGGAAACAACACCGCCAGTTCAGCCGCGCGGGCGGGATCAGGCGTCAGGGCGCCCATGATTGAGATGGGGTCTGTGGCGCCTTCCAGCTTGCGGCGGACGGGGCCGAAATCGACGAACCAGTCGCGGAAGATCGCCTGCGCCATTGCCTCCAGCGTCTCGTTCATGCGGCGGTTGAGTTCGATCTTGTCATCGAGGGCCCCAAGGATGTCAGCAATTGCATCTTGTAAACAACCATCTGGTACTGAAATTGGTATAGTATATATTTGATTTCGATTTAACGATGGTTGTGCGCTTCCAGAATTATACGATATAAAATCAATTGTAAACAGAAAATAATAAACAAATTTAGGGTTGTTTCCATAGAAATTTGTTGAGAATAAGCATGTGTTCAAAGGCCAATAATCTTCATTAACAAATGATACTACTCCAGCAGAGGACCCACTGCGGCCAATTATAACACCAGGTGCTTTTGCCTTTGCCTTATTATGGTAACCGGTGATGCCGAATGAGCCCATAACTGGCACGAGTCCAGATTGGCGCAACTCGGAGGGCAAGTCATGTCCGCGTTGCAGGCTTATCAACTGTCCTAGCATCAGGCTACGCCACCTATCCAAGTGACCGGCCCCCCACCAAGGCTGCCTCGATCCGCCCCTCCAACTCCCGTCCCGCCTGAAACTGCTCCGCCAGCTTCGCCCGCAGCGCCCCAAAGCGTTCCTCGAAACTGACGCCGTCATCCTCCACATCCGCCGCGCCCACATAGCGTCCCGGCGTTAGCACATGCCCATGTCTGCGCACCTCGTCCAGCGATGCCGCCCGGCAGAAGCCTGGATCGTCGACATAAGGCTCCAGCCCAGCCTCCGCGAGGGTTTCCGGTCGGCTGCGCCAGCGGTGATAGGTGCGGGCGATCAGGGCGATCTCGTCGTCCGAGAGTTCGCGGCGGGTGCGGTCCACCAGATGGCCCAGTTTGCGGGCGTCGATAAACAGGATTTCGCCCCGGCGGTCGCGGTGGCCGTTGGCACTCTTGTCGCGGGCAAGGAGCCACAGGCAGGCGGGGATCTGGGTTGAATAGAAGAGCTGGCCGGGCAGGGCCACCATGCAGTCCACCTGGTCGGCCTCGATCATGGCCTTGCGGATCTCGCCCTCGCCCGATTGCTGCGACGACATGGAGCCATTGGCCAGCACCACCCCCGCCGTGCCACGGGGGGCAAGGTGATACAGGATGTGTTGCAGCCAGGCGAAATTGGCATTGCCCTGGGGCGGGGTGCCATAGGCCCAGCGCGCGTCGCCCTCCAGCTGGGGTTGCCACCAGTCGGAGATGTTGAAGGGCGGGTTGGCCAGGATGAAGTCGAACCGGGTCTGGGCAAATTCGTTGCGCAGGAAGCTGCCCTCATTGTTCCAGCGCACGTCGGCGTCAATGCCACGCACGGCCAGATTCATGCGGCACAGGCGCCAGGTGGTGTGGGTTCGTTCCTGCCCATAGATGGCGATGTTGGGGCGGCCGGGTGAGCCGTCCTTGCGGCGGTGGGCATGGGCGGCGATGAATTTTTCCGACTGGACAAACATCCCGCCCGAGCCGCAGCAGGGGTCATAGACGCGGCCCGCATGGGGTTCCAGCATTTCCACCAGCGTCTGCACCACAGAGCGCGGGGTATAGAACTCGCCGCCGCGCCGGCCTTCGGCACCGGCAAACTGCGAGATGAAATATTCATAGGCGCGGCCCAGCCGGTCGCGGGCGGTGCTGGTGCTGCCCCCCATGTCGATGTTGGAAAAGAGGTCGATCAACTCGCCCAGCATGGTCTTGTCGTACTGCGCGCGCCCGTATTCCTTGAACAGGACATCCTTGAGGACCCGGGCGTTCTCCCTCTCGATGGCCTCCATGGCATTGTCGATCAGGTTGCCGATGTCGCCCTTGCGCGGGCGCCCGGTGGCGACATCCTCAAAGGTGATTTCTGGCTGGCGGGCATGGGCCTGCAGATGGCTCCACCGCGCGGCGGGCGGCACCCAGAAGACATTGTGGGCGAGGTATTCCTCAGGGTCTTCCGCATCGGCAAACTCTTCCTGCTGCAAGAGGGCGTGCTGCGCCTCGAACGCCTCCGACAGGTATTTGAGGAAGATCAGGCCAAGGGCCACATGCTTGTAGTCCGACGGCTCAAGGCTGCCGCGCAGCTTGTCGGCCGCCTTGAACAGATCGGTCTCAAAGCCAAGGTCACTCCCGCTGCCACTCTTGGCGGGCCGGGTGTTTTCCGGGGTTTGCTGCGCCATCTCGTACCCGTTTCCTGAACCAGGGATGACGGGGCCATTGCGGGGGCGACGGGTAAGTTAAAGGTTGTTTACCACGGCGCCATTACACTCAAGCCACCATACATAAGGAGTGGTGACTCCGTTTAGGCGTAAAATCAATTGAAAATTCAACAATAATGGGTTGGGTCGAGATGGCTTGGGGCGGGGCAATCACCACCGCCGCCGGCGTCGGCGGTGGTGCCCACTGAGGTTCTGATCAACTCCCGGCTACAGGGGGACAGCACCAAAAGGGTGGCCCGGCGCAAGCGGGGCTGCCCTTTTGTATTTTGGTTGTTGAAGCTACGCTGACAGCGTATATTCATCCAGATGGAGTTCGGCTGGCACGATGCCAAAAGTGACAGAAACCTTCAGGATCGTGGCTTCGGATTCGATTTCGCGGCCCAGATTTTCTTTGGCCGCGTTCTCACCTCGATTGATGACCGCGCCGACTACGGTGAGGTTCGCATCAAGGCCATTGGGGAGGTCGACGGCATTGTGCTCGCCGTGATCTACACAGACCGGGAAGACATCCGCTGGATCATCTCGGCCCGGCTGGCCAACAGGAAGGAGCGCGGATTATGGCACGCATGACACTGGAACAGATCAAGGCCGCGCAGCCGAAGGTTGATCGTGCAATGATCGCGGCAACGGGCGAGGCAGACATCGCCAGGCATATGCGCGAGGACGGGGAAGATCCTGCGGCAGCCCTTGGCACCTTCATCGAGGAGCTTCCGCCTGCCCACATCCGGGCCCGGATCGGCATGACCCAGGTGGAGTTTGCCAGGACCCTGCAAATTCCTGTCGCGACGCTTCGAAACTGGGAGCAGGGCAGGGTGCGCATCGACCCCGCCGCGCGCGCCCTGTTTCGCATCCTGAGCCGCGATCCCCTAAATGCGCTGAAGGCGTTGGAGCCTCACCGCAAGGCTGGATAGGGGGGCGAGCGCCTGTTCGGCAATATCCAAATAGGACAGGGCGTCCAGCCGATGCCGGCTTCTTCCTGAAGGCGGACGCCAGCCATCTTCCTTCACGCCTTGCTGCGCGCGATCACCTTTGCCGCCGCCAGAGCATGGAATGTGGGGTCGGGGGCGGCGAAGGCGTGGGCCAGTGCGACTTTCAGGCGATCAAATGCCTGCTGCTCCGGCCGCCCCTTTTTGCGTCAGTTCGCAGCACCGCGCCGTACTTCATAGAAGCCGTTCTCATAGGGGCCAAACACGTCGGCCACGTCCGGGTGCCCCACGGGGCCGGTGGGGTCGGGCAGCAGGTTCTGCTCCGACACATAGGCCACATAGGTGCTCGAGGCGTTTTCCGCGAGCAGGTGGTAATAGGGCTGGTCCTTGCGTGGCCGCATCTCGGCGGGAATCGCCAGCCACCACTCCTCGGTGTTGGCGAAGACGGGATCCACGTCAAAAATGACGCCACGGAAGGGGAAGAAGCGATGCTTCACCACCTGTCCAACCTGAAATTTTGCCATGCGTGTTTCGGTCATTGCCCTAGTTTGGCAGGGTCGGCGGCGGTGGCAAGTCTGCCCTGCATGGTCTGGCACGGGTTTGACCAAAATCGTGCATGCGCGTCGCTTACGGAACGGCCCTCGCCCTCGTGCCTTGCCTAGGTGTCGAATCCAAGAAGGTTATTCAGTCTCTGCCACGGGCTGATGCCTTTGTGAGCGGAGTGCGGACGGGTGAGGTTATAGCGGTTGATGAAGGGTGTCATGGCCTGGGTCCGCTGGTTGGATGACAGGTAGGGTTCGGCATA
>CANCOY010000127.1 GCA_947379865.1 Acetobacteraceae bacterium | reverse complement strand
CCTCTGCGGTGTGGCTCAGACGCGCTCGATGATGGTGGCGGTGCCCATGCCGGCGCCCACGCACAGCGTGACGAGCGCCGTGGACAGGTTCCGCCGCTCCAGCTCGTCCAGCACGGTGCCAAGGATCATGGCACCAGTCGCCCCCAGGGGATGGCCCATGGCAATGGCGCCGCCGTTCACATTGATCTTGTCGTGGGAGACGTTCAGCGCCTGCATGAAGCGCAGCACCACCGAGGCAAAGGCCTCGTTCAACTCATAGAGGTCGATGTCGCCGGCGGTCATGCCAGCCCGCTTCAGGGCGCGTTCCGCCGCAAAGCTCGGGCCGGTCAGCATGATGGAGGGCTCGGAGCCGATGGAGGTGAACGAGCGGATGCGGGCGCGCGCCTTCATGCCCGTGGCAGTCCCCACCTCCTTGTTGCCGATCAGCACGGCCGAGGCGCCATCGACGATGCCCGACGAATTGCCGGCATGGTGCACATGGTTGACCTTCTCGACTTCCGGATAGCGCAGCTGCACCACCTGGTCGAAGGCCATTTCGCCCGGCATCTGGAAGGCGGGGTTGAGGCTGGCCAGCGACTGCATGGTCGCCTCGGCGCGGATGTGCTCGTCGCGGTCGAGGATGACCAGGCCGTTAAGGTCGGTCACGGGCGAGACGGATTTGCTGAAATAGCCCTTGTCCCAGGCGTTCTGGGCGCGGCGCTGGGATTCCACGGCATAGGAATCCACGTCGGCGCGGCTGATGCCATATTTGGTGGCGATCAGGTCGGCGCCGATGCCCTGGGGCGCGAAATAGCTCTTGAAGGCGATGCTGGGGTCGGTGGACCAGGCGCCGCCAGAGGCACCCATGCCAACCCGGCTCATGCTCTCCACGCCGCCGCCAATCGACAGGGGCGACTGGCCAGACATGACCTGGGCCGCCGCCATGTTGCAGGCCTCAAGGCCCGAGGCGCAGAAGCGGTTGATCTGCACGCCCGCCGTGGTCTCGGCATAATCGGCGTTCAGCACGGCAAGGCGCGCGATATCCGCACCCTGTTCGCCCACGGGATCGACGCAGCCCAGCACCACGTCCTCGACCAGGGTGGTATCAAGATTGTTACGGTCGCGGATTTCCTTCAGCACATGGGTGGCCAGCGCCAGCGCGGTTACCTCGTGCAGGCTGCCGTCCTTCTTGCCGCGCCCGCGGGGGGTGCGAACGGTGTCATAGACAAATGCATCAACCATGGGGGTGCTCCCTTTGTGTATTGTATCTGTTCAGTCTCAGCGTGCTCAGAAGGCTTCGGCGGGCAGGGCCATCAGGGTGGCGGCGCCGGCCTCGACGCGGGCCAGATGCACCGCACTTTCGGGCAGCACGCGCTCGATGAAGTGGCGGGCAGTGATCAGCTTGGCCTCGTAAAAGGCATCGCCTGCGCCGCCATTAGCCAGCTTTTCCGCCGCCACTTCCGCCATCTGGCCCCACATATAGCCAAGGGCCACCAGGCCAAAGAGGTGGAGATAGTCGTTGGAGCCAGCACCCGCATTGTCCGGATTGGCCATGGCGTTCTGCATGAACCAGAAGGTTGCCTTGCGCAGGCGCTCCACCGCCTCGCCCAGGGCCTGGGCATGGGCGCCGAGGGTCGGGTGACCCACGCGATCACCTGTCCATTTGTCGAGTTCGGCAAAGAAGGCCATCACGGCGCGGCCGCCGTTCTGGGCCAGCTTGCGGCCGACGAGGTCAAGCGCCTGAATGCCATTGGCGCCTTCATAGATCATGGCGATGCGGGAATCGCGCACGAACTGTTCCAGGCCCCATTCGCGGATATAGCCATGGCCGCCCAGGCACTGCATGGCGTTGCTCGCCATCTCGAAGCCCTTGTCGGTGAGGTAGCCCTTTACCACCGGCGTGACCAGCGCCACCAGATCATCGGCCAGTTCCCGCGTGGCGGGATCGGCATCGCGGTGGGCCAGGTCGATCTTCAGGCCCGTCCACAGGGCAAAGGCGCGGCCACCTTCGTTGAAGGCCTTGGCGTTCATCAGCATGCGGCGCACATCGGGGTGCACGATGATCGGGTCGGCTGGCTTTTCGGGGGCCTTGGTGCCAGAAATGGCGCGGCCCTGTAACCGGTCCTTGGCATAGATAAGGGCGTTCTGATAGGCCACTTCCGACTGCGACAGGCCTTGGAGGCCCACACCCAGGCGGGCGGCGTTCATCATGGTGAACATGGCGCGCATGCCCTTGTGTTCCTCACCCACGAGGAAGCCCACGGCGCCGTCATAGTTCATCACGCAGGTGGCATTGCCGGCGATGCCCATCTTGTGCTCGATGCTGCCGGCCTTCAGCGTGTTGCGGCTGCCCGGCTTGCCATCATCGCCCACCAGATACTTCGGCACGATGAACAGGCTCACGCCCTTGATGCCCTCTGGCCCGCCCACGATCTTGGCCAGCACCAGATGGATGATGTTCTCCGACATGTCGTGTTCGCCGGCCGAGATGAAGATCTTGGTGCCGGTAATCTTATAAGTTCCATCGCCCTGGGGCTCGGCCTTTGTGCGCATCAGGCCAAGGTCGGTGCCGCAATGGGGCTCCGTCAGGTTCATGGTGCCGGTCCAGATGCCAGACACCAGATTGGGCAGGTACATGTCCTTCTGGGCCTGGGTGCCGTGCTGGTGGATGGCCTCATAGGCGCCGTGGCTGAGGCCCGGATACATGGCAAAGGCCATGTTGGCCGACGACATCATCTCGTTCACGGCAAAGCCCACCACAAAGGGCAGGCCCTGGCCGCCATAATCGGCGTCGCAGGTCAGGCCCGTCCAGCCGCCCTCGACCCAGGTCTTGTAGGCCTCGCGAAAGCCGGTGGGGGTGGTGACCACGCCATCTGCAATGTGGCAACCCTCGCGGTCACCCACCTGGTTGAGGGGGGCCAGCACCTCTTCCGCAATCTGGGCGCCAGCTTCCAGCACCGCATCGATCACATCGGGAGTGGCCTCGGCAAAGCCGGCGAGATTGTTGTAGCTGGCGACCCGCAGCACGTCGTGCAGGATGAACCGGGTGTCGCGCAGGGGAGCTTTGTAGCTGGGCATGGGCTT
Source organism: Acetobacteraceae bacterium (assembly GCA_947379865.1). Lineage (GTDB taxonomy): Bacteria > Pseudomonadota > Alphaproteobacteria > Zavarziniales > Zavarziniaceae > CANCOY01. The sequence goes on along the minus strand of CANCOY010000127.1, from coordinate 6,451 downwards.
GTCCTCCGGTTTGTTTTTGCGTCTGGTTTTGCTTAAGGCTCGGCGTGTCAGCTGCTCAGGGGCGGGCGGCGCGTTTGCGCGCAGGGGGCTCCACCTCGGCCGTCTTGGCAGCCAGCATGTCCTCGAGGGTGTGACAGGCCTCGTCCAGTTCGGCCATGGCCTGGTCGATGTCTTCGCGCTGGCGGCGCAGGGTTTCCAGCCGCTGGCGCGAGCGCGCCAGGGTGACACGCAGTTGTTCCACCTGCCCGTCACCAAGATCATAAAGATCCAGCATTTCGCCGATTTCGTCGAGTCGAAAGCCCAGCCGCTTGCCCCGCAGGATCAGGCCAAGGCGCACCCGGTCGCGGGCGGTATAGATGCGGTTCTGCCCCTCGCGCCGCGGCGTCAGCAGGCCCCGGTCCTCATAGAAGCGGATCGCCCGGGGGGTGATCTCAAAGGCTTCGGACAGCTGGGTGATGGTGAAGGTGCGCGTCATCTGGCGTGAAGGCTCCACAGCGCCCCCATGGCTGGGCAGCGCCTGAAGAATGTGGCTTACGTTTACGTAAACGTCAACCTGTTTCCGGGCAGGGCGTGCGAGCCTAGGCAAGGTGAATCCGGGCGGCCCATAATGGCCCCCCGCCACACGGGATGAGGTGGCCGCCTCTGTCCGGCCCCAGAAGTTTTCGCTGATGCAGATCTACCTGCCCATTGCCGAGCTATCGATCAATATCTTCCTGCTGTTCGGCATGGGGGCGGGGGTGGGTTTTCTCTCGGGCATGTTCGGGGTGGGTGGTGGCTTTGTGATGACGCCGCTGCTGATCTTTGCCGGCGTCCCGCCCGCTGTGGCGGTGGGCTCGGCCGCGCACCAGCTGGTGGCCTCGTCGGTGTCGGCCATGCTGGCCCATCTGCGCCGGGGCAGTGTGGATCTGCTGATGGGCGCCGTGATGACCGTGGGCGGCCTTGCCGGCTCGGCCATTGGCAGTTGGATCTTTGGCCTGTTGCGCCGGGCGGGGCAGGTGGACCTGGTCATCTCGCTGTCGTTCGTCGTGTTCCTGGGCGCCATGGGCACCATCATGTTGTTTGAATCAGCGCAGGTGATGCTGCGCGGGCGCGATGGCATGGCGCCGCCCCGGCGCAAGCTGCACCAGCACGGCTGGGTCCATGGCCTGCCCTTCAAGATCCGTTTCCGCAAGTCGCGCCTTTATATCTCTGCCCTGCTGCCGGCCGGCATTGGGCTGGGTGTGGGCCTGCTCGCCTCCATCATGGGTGTGGGTGGCGGCTTCATCATGGTGCCTGCCATGATCTATCTGCTGGGCATGCCCACCCAGATGGTGATCGGCACCTCCCTGTTGCAGATCGCCTTTGTTACGGCCTCCGTTACGTTCTTTCATGCCCTCAACACCCAGACGGTGGATGTGGTGCTCTCCATGGTGCTGCTCACGGGCTCGGTGATCGGGGCGCAGTTGGGCGTGCGGGCTGGCGTTGGCATGAAGGGGGAGCATCTGCGCGGGCTGCTCGGCGTTCTCGTGGTGGCGGTGGCGCTGGGCCTCGCCTGGGGTCTGGTGGCGGCGCCGGCGGATCTCTTCAGCCTCACCACAGAGGCCGGCACATGAGGGGGCGGCTGCTGGCGCTCGCCTGCCTGTGTGGCCTGATTGGGCCGGGCCAGGTGGTGCTTGCCGATACGCTCGCCACCGACATCTCCAGCCATCTTGTGCAAATCAGCTCCAGCTTTACCGGCACCAGCCTGCTGGTGTTCGGCGCGGTGGAGGCCGAGGGGCCGGGGCGGCGGGATGTGGTGGTGGTGCTGCGCGGGCCGGAACGCCCGGTGACGGTGCGCCGCAAGGAGCATCGCTTCGGCATCTGGCTCAACGCGTCGGCCACTACTTATGGCGGTGTGCCGGGCTTTTTCGCCGTGGCCACCACCCGGCCGCTCGACCAGGTGGCGGCACCCGGCGAACTGGCGCGCCATCAACTCGACATTCCCTATCTGCGCCTTGAGGCGAATACCACAACGCCAGATCCGGCGGCCGATGCCGATTTTCGTGGCGCCCTGGTGCGGCTGAAGACGGCAGAGGGGCTCTATGGCGGGGCGGCCCTGCCGGTTACCTTCTCCGCCGCCAATCTATTCCGGGCCGAATTCCGTGTGCCCTCCAACATGCCACCCGGCAGCTACAAGGTAGAGGCCTATCTCTACCGCGATGGCGAACTTGTGGCGGCCCAGTCCTCGCCCTTGTTCGTGGACAAGAGCGGCCTGGAGCGGCGCCTGTTCACCCTGTCACGCCAGCGTCCGGCCATCTATGCCACAGTCGCCATTATCCTGGCGGTGGCCGCCGGCTGGCTGGCGGCCTATGTCTTCCGGCGTCCCTGAACGCGCCCCTTTAGGTCTGAGATTCCCATGACGGCCCTTGCCACCCGCACCATTCCCGCCCCCGCCCTCTGGCTTGGCCTCGGCGGCCTGTTGCCCTTCTTCGGTCTCTCGGCGGGGCTATGGGTGGTCACGGGGCCAATGGCCCTTGGCCTGTGCACGGCGCTGGTGGCCTATGGCGCCGTGATCCTGTCCTTCATGGGCGGGGTGCACTGGGGGGCGGCCATGCAGGGGCCGGGGGCGCCGTCCTGGGGGCGGCTGGTGGCCTCGGTGCTGCCGGCGCTGGTGGCCTGGCCCACGGTGCTGATGCCGGTACCGGGGCTGGGTGTGCTGATGGCAGGCTTCTTCGGGCTGCTGCTCTATGACCTCACCTTGGTGAAGCGGGGCCAACTGGTTTCCTGGTACAGCCATCTGCGCCTGGTGCTGACGGCGGGGGTGGAATTGTCTCTGGCGCTTGCCATCGCCGCCCTGGTTGCCTAACGCCGCAGGCGGGGCAGGGCGCCTGGGGTCAGGCGGCTGGCACTGATGGCGTGGACGCTGTCGCGGCCCAGCAGATAGGCGTGGAACCCCTCGGGGAACAGGCTGCGGATGGGCGCCTCGAACACGTCAAGGCCGCCGGCATAAGCGCCGAAGGCTGGCATCAGCACCCGCTTGCCGTCGCTCACGAAACAGCGCGCGCCAATGCGCCGCCCGCGCACCACCACCCCCGCCTTGGGGTGCAGATGGCCCGCCACCTCGCCGGGCGCAGGGGCCGCTTCTGGTTCATGGCGCAGCAGCAGGGGGCCAAGGGCCAGGGTCTCGGCAACACGGCCGGCAAAGCGGTCGGGCGGGCGGGGATCGTGATTGCCCAGAATCCACAGCCAGTCGACCCGGTCGAGCAGGCCGGCCAGCCGCTCGGCCACGCCGGGGCCTAGGCGGCTTGCCGCCTCCACATCATGGAAACTGTCCCCCAGCGCCACCACCTGGCGGGGCTGCAGGCGGGTGCAGGCCTCCTCCAGCCGGATCAGGGTGGCGAGGCTGTCATAAGGCGGCAGGGGCACGCCACGGGTGGCAAAGGAAGAGCCCTTTTCCAGATGCAGGTCGGCCACCACCAAAGTGGCGCTTTCTGGCAGCCACAGCGCCCCGGACAGATCGGCAAACAGGGCAAGGCCGGCAAAGGCGATGGGCGTCTGCATGGCCTTCAATCCACCGCCATGGCTTCGGAGATCAGGGCATCCGCCGCTTCGCCCAGCAGGGCATCCATGGCCTCGCCCGCCACAGGCTCGCGGCCAATCTCCAGCATCACCGGCACCGCCAGCGGCGAGACACGGGGCAGATTACGGATCACGATATGGCCCTTGATGCGGGCCAGCATCTCGCCCAAGCGGCGGATGTCGAGCAGGCCCGTGGCGGCATCGGCCCAGGTGGCCTGCATCAGGATGTGATCGGGCTCGTGCCGGCGCAGCACGTCATAGATCAGGTCGGACGAGAAGGTCACCTGCCGCCCGGTCTTTTCCAGCCCGGGATGGCGCCGCTCGATCAGGCCGGCGATCACCGCCACATTGCGGAAGGTGCGCTTCATCAGGGCGGATTCCGCCAGCCAGGCCTCAAGGTCGTCGCCCAGCATGTCCTCGTCGAACAAGGCGCCCATGTCGAGGCCGGCGGGGTCCCCCAGGCTCCAGGCCGCCAGGGCATAGTCGCTGGCGACGAACCCCAGCGGCTTCAGCCCCGCCCGCTCCATCCGCCTGGTCATCAGCATGCCGAGCGTCTGGTGCGCCAGCCGCCCTTCGAACGGGTAGCAGACCAGATAGTGCTTGCCCGCCCGGGGAAAGGTTTCCACCAGCAGCTCGCCCGCCTTGGGAATGATGGAGCGCAGGCGCTGCACCCCCAGCCATTCCGAGACGGGTGCCGGCAGGCTCAGCCAGCGGGCGGGTTCGGCCAGCAGGCGGCGGACCCGGGCGGCCAGAAAGGTCGACAAGGGAAAGCGGCCGCCATTGTAGCTTGGCACCATGGGGTCGCGGCCGGTGGCGCGGGTGACCATGGCCGCCATCTCGCGCAGGCCCTGGAAGGCCAGCACCTCGCCGGCAAAAACAAAGGTGTCGCCCAGCCGCAGCTGCTCGACGAACCATTCCTCCACCTCGCCCAGGGTGCGGCCGCCCTTCAGGCGCACCTTGATCATCGGGCTCTGCACGATGGTGCCCACATTCATGCGGTATTGGCGCGACACGGCGGGGTGGGCGGGCACCCACAGCCCGTCCTTGCGCCGGGCCAGCCGCCGCCAGCGCTCGTACTCCTTCAGGGCATAGCCACCGGTGGCGACAAACTCCACCACGCGGTCGAAATCCGTGCGGCCCAAGTCGCCATAAGGGGCGGCAGAGGTTACCTCGCCATAAAGCGCGTCCGCCTCAAAACCACCGGCACAGGCCATGCCCAGCACATGCTGCGCCAGCACGTCGAGTGCGCCGGTGCGGGCAAATTCCGGGTCCAGCGCGCCTTCGCGCACGGCTTCCACCGCCGCCTCGCATTCCAGCACCTCAAAGCGGTTGGCGGGCACCATCAGGGCGCGGCTGGGCTCGTCCAGGCGGTGGTTGGCGCGGCCAATGCGCTGGATCATGCGCGCCGCCCCCTTGGGCGCGCCGATCTGGATCACCAGATCCACCGCCCCCCAGTCGATGCCAAGGTCGAGGGTAGAGGTACAGACCACGGCGCGCAGCTTGCCCGCCGCCATGGCCGCCTCCACCTTGCGGCGCTGCTCGGGCGAGAGGGAGCCGTGGTGCAGGGCGATTTCCAGCCCCGCATGGTTCATGCGCCACAGGTCCTGAAAGACGAATTCCGCTTGGGCGCGGGTATTGACGAACACCAGCGCCGTGCGTGCCCCGGCAATCGCCGTCAGCACCTCACCCAGGGCATGGCGGGCGGAATGGCCCGACCAGGGCACCCGTTCTTCGGACGCAAGGATGCGCAGCTGCGGCTCGGCCCCCGGCGCACCTTTCACCAGATGGGCTGGCGTGCCGCCACCCACCCAGCGGGCCAGCGCCGCCTCGTCCGCCACGGTGGCCGACAGGCCTATGCGCCGGCTGGTGGGGGCCAGTTGCGACAGGCGGGCGAGGCCCAGGGCCAGCAGGTCGCCCCGCTTGCCGCCCCACAGGGCATGGGCCTCGTCCACCACCACGCGCTTGAGGTGGCGGAAGGTGCGGTCGGCATCGGGGGCTGAAATCATCAGCGCCACCTGCTCTGGCGTGGTCAGCAGGATGTCGGGCGGCATGCGGCGCTGGCGATCGCGCTTGGCAGGGGGTGTGTCGCCCGTGCGGGTTTCGATGGACAGGCCAAGGCCCATCTCGCGCGCGGGCTCCTCCAGATTGCGCAGCACATCCACCGCCAGCGCTTTCAGGGGGGAGACATAAAGGGTGTGCAGCCCGGATCCCGGCATGCCGGGCCGGCGCGGCCCCCGCTCGGCCAGTTCCACCAGACTGGGCAGAAAGCCGGCCAGGGTCTTGCCGCCGCCGGTGGGGGCCACCAGCAGCACGGAATGCCCTGCCTGTGCCGCCGCCAGCGTCTCCAACTGATGCGCCCTGATCTGCCAGCCGCGCCCGGCGAACCAGTCGCTAATCGGCGCCGCCAGCCGTGCAGCCACGGGCAGTGTCGCGGGTTCGTCCGCCAAGGAGGCTTCTGCCAAGGAGGCTTCTGCCAAGGAGGCTTCTGCCAAGGAGGCTTCTGCCAAGGAGGCTTCTGCCAAGGAGGCTTCTGGAAGAGGGGCGGCAGGTGGGGCGCGGCGGCGGGGCATGCCGCACTATGCCCGCTGTCCCTTGAGTCTGCGAGCCAGCGCACCATGACCATCGACGCAGGGGCTGGGGCGACCTATCTGATAGGCATGTCTGATGTGGTGATGCGGGCCGAGCAATTGCTGGTGAATGGGCCGGCCGGGCTTTATTGCCCGGCGGGCGACTTTTACATCGATCCCGTGCGGCCGGTGGCGCGTGCGGTGATCACCCATGGCCATGCCGATCACGCCCGCCCGGGCCATGCCCATGTGCTGGCCACCGCCGAAACACTGGCGATCATGGCCGCCCGCCAGGGGGGCAGCGCCGGCCACGCCACCCAGGCGCTGGGCTATGGCCAGGGCCTGAG
>CANCOY010000126.1 GCA_947379865.1 Acetobacteraceae bacterium | reverse complement strand
GGGGCCTTCAGACCACCGTCATAGGCCGGGATCGAGCCGTCCTTGTTGCCAGCAACCTCACCCCCCAGCGGGGTCAGGTCCTTGCCAAGCCGGTCGACTTCGGCCTGCGACACCTTGGCCTGAGCGGCCAGGGGTATCGAGGCGAGTGCTAGAACCGCCAGGCTCGTGAGCGCAATGCGCCGCATTTGGTTTCCTCCCTTTGACACTTTAACCGGTACCCCCGGATTGAAGCAGCTTGAAGCTGGCCGCTGTTTTTGGTTCTGGTCCGCTTTGGTGCAGCCTGTTACGGCTGGCGCACCTTCCCCCTCAACTCCTACGGCCGTAAACGAATAGTGCGTTCATTCGGCGCCGGACGCAAGTTTCCTTGGTCATGACGTAAACACATGCTTCCGCACAGGACGGCTAACACGTCTCACGCCATCGACGCCAGTCGCAATATGACACTTTTTCTGCGTTTGGGCAGTGAAAATATGGGGTTTTCCCCATTATCGAGCATTTTCGCCGGTGTCACCCACCAGCCGGGCAAGGCGCAACAGGGCCCGATCCCTGATTCCGCAGGCCGCAAGGTGCGCCAGGGTATTGTCGAAATATGCCTTGTTGGTGCCCCTTGTGCCCTGGGCAGAGCGAATGATGGCGGCCATGGCGGCAGGCTCCAGACTGGGGCAGTACTGGTCGCTGCGGCGCTCGGCGACAAAGGTCACCATGGGCAACACCCCCGCCGCGACCACGGCACGCAGGATGACCGGGCGATAGACGTGGGTCACCATCTCGCGCGCCCAGAGTGCGCCCCAGGCCTCTGGCGCGGCCGCGGCCGGCACCTGGAAGCCAAGCCCACGGCAGCTGCCACCCCGATCGAGGCCCAGCAGCAGGCCCGGCGCTTTGGGGCTGCCGCGATAAACATGGGAATAGACACAGAAGCGGCGATGGTAGCCGTGCACCGTCGCCATCACCTGGCCCGTATGTGCCACCTCGGGATTCCACATGAGGGAGCCATAGCCAAAGACCCAGAAGCCCCGCATCAGCCCATGGCGCTCGGCAAAGGCGGCGGCATCGGCAGGCTGGCGGATCATGCGTCCGCCGTGCCCCGGCCGCGCGGTCGCGACGACCGCGTCCGCGACCTGTCCGCAAGGCGTTGCAGGGCGCCGCCATGGATGAAATGGACCGCCTGATTCCCCGACAGCGCGCCAAGACGGCGGTACAGCCGCAGGGCGGGTTCATTGTCGGTGCGCACCGTCCAGACCATGAAATGGCGCCCCGCCGATTCGGTCACGGCGCCCAGTTCAGCCATCAGCGCCCGGCCAACCCCACGCCCCCGCGCCGCCGGGATCACATAAAGGTCGGCCAGAAAATTTCCCGGCAGGCCATCATCGGTATCGAAGAAGGGAAAGAACAGGGCATAGCCCAGGGCCTGGGGCGCTGATTCCCCCTCGGCCGGCTCGGTTTCCGCGATAAGCAGCGAGAAATGGGCGCCGGGGCCAAAGCCATTGGTGCGCACGCTTGCCGCCCCCATGCGGCTGATGGTGCCTTCGTCCCGGGCAAGAGCCCGGATCATGCGGGCAATGGCGGCGGCGTCTGTTGGCTGCGCCGCGCGAACCCTGATGGAGGCACACTGGCGCGCTGGCATGGTGCCCCCGGGCAGGCTCAGGTCCGGGCGCCGGGAACAAAGCCGCCCAGCAGCAGGCGGATGATCGTGTCCACCAGAACCTCGGGCGGCACGCCGCGCCGCTCGCTATAGGAGCCCGCCTGCTCGACCATGCCCACAAGCGCGTGGCTCAGCAGCAGGCCATCGGTGCCGGGGGTGGCACTCTGGCTGATTTCCGGTGTCAGCACCCGCGCAATCATGGCTGCCAGCCGGTCACGCGGGATCTCGGCAGGGTGCTCGCCAGGATCGATGATGGAGAGGTCCATAAGCGCCGTGCGCATCAACCCCTTGTTCTGTTCACCATGCTCGATCACCGCAAAAAGACAGGTGCGCAGGCGCTGGGTAAGCGGCACGCTGGTGTCGAGCAGCAGCGGCTCGACCATCGCTTCCAGTTCGGCACAGGCCTCGTCCGAGAAGGCGAGGAAGATGTCGCGCTTGTCGTTGAAGTGCAGATAAAAGGTGCCGTTACCCACCTCTGCCTCACGCGCGATGTCCTGGGGACGGGTCGCGTGATAGCCGCGCTCGACGAACAGACGCCGGGCAGCCTGCATCAGGCGCCGGCGGCTTTCGAGCCGTCGGCGCCCGCCTCGGGGCAAAGTTGCTTGTGGATCAGGCAATGAGCTCATCGCCGGATTAAGGGGGGCGCGGATATTACTTGTCAATCACGCCCCGGTCCGCTCCTCCCGGATCCTGTGCAGCATTGCCCTCAGTTCACGCGGCGGTCGTAGCCGGCCCAATAGGGCTCGCGCAATTCGCGCTTCAGCAGCTTGCCCGAGGGGTTGCGCGGCAGGGCCTCGATGAAATCGACCGTCTTGGGGCACTTGTAGGCGGCGATCTTTTGCCGGGCGAAGGTGATGATCTCCTCCGCCGTGGCGCTGGCGCCGGTCTTGAGCACGACAACGGCCTTCACCGCCTCGCCCCACTTCTGGTCGGGTACGCCGATTACCGCCACATCGGCAATGGCGGGATGGCCGAACAGGGCGCTCTCTACCTCGGCGGGATAGATGTTCTCGGCGCCGGAGACGATCATGTCCTTCACGCGGTCATAGATATAGAGATAGCCGTCCTCGTCGGTGTAACCCGCGTCGCCGGAATAGAACCAGCCGTCCTGGATCGACTTGGCCGTGGCCTCAGGGTTCTTCCAATAGCCCTTCATGACGAGCGGGCCCTTGATCAGGATCTCGCCCACCTCGCCCGGCCCCTTGATCTCGCCATCGGCACCAAGGATGCGGATCTCGGTCCCCTCCAGCGGCTGGCCACAGGAGCGCATCTTGGGCGTGCCCTCAGGATCATGGTCGGCGGGCACCAGGGCCACCACCGTGCCCGTGGTCTCGGTCAGGCCATAGCACTGGACAAAGCCGCACTTGAACGTCGACAGCCCCTCGCGCAGCAGTTCCAGCGGAATCGGCGAGGCGCCATAGCCGATCAGGTTGAGATGGCTGAAATCGGTGCTGGCGCACTGGGGATGCTGAAGCAGGATCAGGATCACCGCCGGCACGAAGAATGACTTGGTCACCTTGTAGCGGCCCAGCCCATCAAGAATCTTGGTGGGATCAACCTCGCGCAGGATGACGTCGGTGGCGCCGGCATAAAGGCCCACCAGGCCCCAGTTGGAACCAGCCACATGGAAGGCCGGCATGCAGACCATGTTGACCTCGGCATCACCCCAGGTGCCATAGGCGCCGGAATAGATCAGGCCCGCCCCGCACAGGACATTGTCATTGGTCAGTTCCACGCCCTTGGGATGCCCCGTGGTGCCGGAAGTATAGAGCTGGATCGCCGTATCCTGCCCGGCAATGGCCAGCATGGGATCAACGGCGCTCTGGGACGCCTGCCAGGCATCGAATTCGGGCAGGCTGCCGTCGCCGGCCTCACCGGTGGGGCTGGCAATCACCACCACCAGCCGGACGGTGGTCAGTTCGGCGCGGATCTGGGCCAGCATGGGCAGATATTCGTGCCCGATGAACAGGGCCTCGGCGCCAGCATTGTTGATGACATAGGCCACTTCCGGCGGCGCCAGACGCCAGTTGACGCCCACCAGCACCGTGTTGGACTTGGCGGTGCCCAGATAGATGTCAAAGAAGCGGTCGGAATTCTTGTCGAGAAAGGCCACCCGTGACTGCGGCTTCAGCCCGGCCGCGATCAGGCCATTGGCGAGTTGGCTGGTGCGCCGGTCAAGCTCGGCATAAGTGGTGACACGGCCTTCATAGATCATGGCCGCATAGTCGGGCCGCGTCCGGGCGTGATAGCGCGGGATGTCGGCCACAACCTTTATCTCTGCTGGGCCGCGTGCCTCTGGCTTGTTGACCATGGTCCTGATCCTTCCCGTTTCCACCTTGTCTGTTGTGCCCATTAAGGGCGGCGCCGCTTAGGTTTCAAGAGTCCCCGGGGGCTAATCGGGGACTGCGGCAGCACTGCGCATGGCGCCCCCGCAGCACTTCGGGTAAAGATTGTCCATGCGCCTGCCCGCTCTTCTCGCCGCCTGTGCGGTTGTCACCGCCCTCAACCTTGCGGCCTGGGGGCTGCCCAATCGCCCGGTCAGCCTGGACGACCCCTGGCAGGGACCCCTGCCCAGCGTCTCCTTTGCGCCCTATCGCGATGGGCAAAGCCCGCTCACCCGCTCCTACCCGTCCCCGGAACAGATCCGCGAGGACCTGCAGAGCCTGATCGGCACCTCTGCCGCCGTGCGCACCTATACCAGCCAGGAAGGGCTGGAGGTGGTGCCGGGTTTTGCGCGCGAGGCGGGGCTGAAAGTCATCCAGGGGGCGTGGCTGGGCAATCCGGCATATAATCCCGACCCCCGCGCCAATGACCGCGAGATCGCCGCCCTCATCAAATCGGCCAATGCCAACAAGGATGTGGTGACCCGGGTCATCGTCGGCAACGAGGTGCTGCTGCGCCGCGACCTGCCGGTCGCCGAACTCACCCGCTATATCCGCCAGGTCAAACACGCCGTCAGCCAGCCGGTGACCTATGCCGACGTCTGGGAATTCTGGGTGCAGAACCCGCAGCTGGCCCAGGAGGTGGACTTCATCACCATCCACGTCCTGCCCTATTGGGAGAACGAGCCCATCGGCACCAGCCGGGTGATGGCCCATGTGGACTGGGTCTATGAGCACATGCAGCAGGCCTTCCCCGGCAAGCCCATCTTCATCGGCGAGATCGGCTGGCCCAGTGCCGGGCGCAGCCGGGGCGATGCGGTGCCCAGCCGCGTGGATCAGGCACGCTTCCTGAACGACGTGTTTCACTGGGGGGCGCAGCGCAAGGTTGATTTCAATGTGATCGAGGCTTTTGACCAGCCCTGGAAAAGCGCCCTTGAAGGCACCGTCGGCGCCGCCTGGGGTTTCCTCGACACCCACCGCCAGGTCAAGGCCGAACTGACCCGGCCAATCGAGCCGCAGCCCCTGTGGCCCCACTTCTTTGCCCTGTCCACCCTGCTGCTGGCAGGCGCCTTCCTGGTGTGGCGGCGCTGCCTTGCCGAGGCCGGCACGGCCCGGCTGATCGGTTTCGGGCTGATCGCCCAGGGGGTTGCCAGTGCGGTGGCCTGGAGTGCGCTGGTCGCCTGGACCCAGACTTTCCGCCCCATTACCGAGGCGGGCGCCCTGGCGCTGGTCCTGCTGCAGGCGGGCCTTGGTGTGCTGGTGATCGCCAGGGCCGCCCGCCTTGCCCAGGGGCACCGCAGCAGTCCCGTTGGGGTGGCCGGCCTGCTGGACGCCGTGGTCTCGGCCTTTGACCCGATCCGGCCAGAGGGCGAGGCGGGGGCAAACTGGCAGCTGGCGCGGCGCTTTGACCTGGTTCACCTGCTGAGCGCCGCCACGGCCTTGGGGCTGACGGCGATGCTGGCGATCAATGGCCGCTATTGGGATTTCCCGATCCCGCATTTTCTGGTGCTGGCCTTTGGCCCCGCCCTGCTCTGGCTGTTTGCCCGCGCGCTCGATGGCCGGCTGACCCGGGCGGATCTGGGCTTTGGCCGCCTGTGGGGGCCAACCGCCGCCACACGGGCCGGCCGCTGGCTGGACGGGCTGGTGGCCACGGCCTTTGGCGTATTTGCCCTGGCCCTGCTGTGGACCGAGCGCCTTTCGCCCGAGCTTCAGGAGTGGAGCTGGGCGCGCATCCTGATGGTGCCCCTGGATGGGCGGCCGTGGAATGTGGAAGCCTTGTGGTGGACCATCGCGGCCCTGTGCGCTGCCGTGCCCTTTGCCATCAGCGCCCTCAGCCCCCCGCGTCGGGGGTAACACCCGTCCAGCCCGGCGTCCGCTTTACCGGGCAGAGCACGATGGGGTCGTCCTCCACGCTGGTGGGCATGTGGACACAGGCGACGCGGTTAAAGGCCAGGCCAAAGGTGGCCAGTGCTTCCTCTGGCCTGGTGTCCTTGGCCAGTTGGAACAGCACATAGAACGGGCCGGGGTGCGCCTCTACCACCTCACGCATGCGGTCGTTGATGCCAAAGCCCGGCTGGCCCAGCCCATTGACATTGGGCCCCGTGAAATTCGAGTGGATGCGGATATAGCGCGGCGCCGTGGGCAAGGCGGGCACCACGAAGGACGTCGGCTCGTACCCTGCCATCAGCACCATGGCGTGCTCGGCATCGGGCATGGGGGGCACGGTGACCTCAACCCATTTTTGCGTCCACGGCTTGCGCCCCCAGTTGCCGGGCTCGACGGTTACCACCGCCGCCAGCACCAGCGCCACGGCCAGCCCCAGCCGCAGCCGCGAGGACCCGGGCAGCAGGCACAGCGCCACCACCACGAACAAGGGCGCCAGCATTTCCAGCGCCAGGGCATAACGATAGATACAGAAGAACAGCACCCAGGCGACATAAGCGGCAAAGCCGGTTACCAGCAGCACCCGCGCCTGCAGCGGGGCGGCGGCCAGCACCGCTTCCGGCGCCATGTCCACCGTACCGCGCCAGCGCCGCCAGGCCAGGGCCAGCAGGCCAAGGGGCAGGGCCATCAGGGCAAGGCCCAGGCGCAGGTCAAAGAACGGCACCTCCATGGTGCGGTAGGGGTCCCACAGCATCCAGAAGGGAAACAGCAGCCAGGCCAAAGGCTGGCCATAGGGCACGAAATGCTCGTCCCGGAACGATACCGGTGGCATCAGGGGCGACTGGAAAACATGATTGAAGAAGGGAAACAGGGGGTTGCCCGTTGCCTGCCACAAATAGGCCATCCACGGCCCCGCACTCAACGCAAAGGCCAGGACGGCCGCCAGCGTAAGGGTGCCTGCCACCAGCAGGCGCCGCACGGGGCCAGCCGGCAGCGCCAGCGCCGCACAGCCAAGGCCCACGGCAAAGATCGCCGCCGTCAGCTTGAGGCCAACGGTCAGCCCGATCAGCAGCCCCGCCAGCGCCGCACAGCCAAGGGCCGGGCGCAGGGGGGCCGCCACCAGCCGGGGGGCGCCACGCACCAGCACCAGCAGCGCCGCCAGAAACCCCAGCATCAGCACATAATCGTTGAAGGCCGTGCCGAGCTCGGAAATCGCACAGGCGCCGCCCAGGCCCGCCGCCCCCAGGGCCAGCGCCACCAGCGCCCGCACCACCGGCGCCCCCCGCAGGGTGGCAAAGGCGATCAGCATGACCAGCACACCGTTGAGGCCGGCCACGGCCCCCAGCACAAAGGCTGCCCCCCGGGCGCTGAGTGCGGTGCCCAGCAGATAAAGCGGCACATCCAGGGTTGGCGCATACCAGCTGGGCACCTGCGCCACCACCATGTCGCGGCCAAGCCGGCCCGCCAGCACGGCCCAGCCATTATACCAGTGGTAATTCCTGAAGTCCCAGTTGGCATCCATGCCAAGCAGCAGGGCACCAAGGCCAGCACCCAGGGGCAGCAGCAGGGCGCCGGCAATCAGGATGGCGCGGGACGGGGAGACCATGAGGTGGACCTTGGCAGGAACAGGGGTGGCGGGGGATGGGCCCATGGCCGATCCCCCGCCCGGTTCTCAGGCGGCGGTGTAACCGCCATCGATCACAAGTTCGGCGCCCGTCATGAAGCTGGAGGCATCAGACGCGAGGAACAGCACGCCTTCGGCAATCTCATGAGCCATGCCCAACCGGCCCAACGCATGCTTGGTGATCAGCTGGTCGCGCATCTCGTTGCCATTGGGGATTTCGCGCAGCGCGTTCTGCACCATCGCTGTTTCGATATAGCCGGGGTGTACGGAATTGACCCGGATCTTGAGGGGCGCCCATTCCAGCGCCGCCGCCTTGGTCAGCATCAGCACGCCACCCTTGGAGGCGCAGTAATGGCTGGCGCCAGGCGTCCCCACCTTGCCGAGGATGGACGACAGATTGATGATCGAGCCACCACCGCCTTCGGCCATCACCGGCCCGGAATAGCGCATGGACAAAAAGATCGAATCAAGATTGACGGCGATCATGTTGCGCCAATCGGCGAGGCCCATGGTCATCAGTTCGCTGAAGCCACCGATGCCAGCGCTGTTGACCAGAATGTCGAGGCGGCCAAAGCGCTTTTTCGTCTCGGCCACCACCTCGATCCAGCGGGCTTCATCAACCACGTCCTGGGTCAGGAAATGCACCTTGCCGCCGGCCGCTGCAATCTCGTCGGCAACCGCCTGGCCGGCCTCTGCCGCCCGGTCGGTCAGCATGATGCTGGCGCCCTCGGCCGCCAGCAGGCGCGCTGATTCCGCGCCCAGACCCGATGCGCCACCCGTGATCAGGGCAACCTTGCCGGCCACGCGGCCTTTGCTGTTCGCCATTTTGTTTCTCCCCATTATCAGGCCAGCGGCCTTCAGTCCCGTATGAAGGACTCAGCCCGACGGCGTGTCCAGTGTCGCGCGGCCACGCGGATCATCCACCTCCAGCACCCAGAGGTCGGGATCGCGGCCAACCTGCCGCGCCACATAGGCATCGGCCACCTCTGGCGGCACCGGCTCTGCCCCCGTGGCCGGCAGCCAGACCAGCTTGCCCATGGCATCGCGGGCGAGGGCCAGCACCACGATCCCTGCCGACCGCCGGTCGAGGCGCACCAGCACGGCGCCCGCCGTATCATCGCCGCGCCGCAGCAGGGCACAGGGAAAACCCTCAAGGTCGAGGCGGCGCAGGGTGGCCTGCACCCACAGGCCGGTACGCAGACGCGCCTCAGCCATGGGAGCATCCTCCACAGCTACAGACGGACGGTTGGGCGATGGCGCCGGGCGCGCTATCAATGAGACTGGCAATGAGGCCGGCAATGAGGCTGGCTTGGAGAGAGACGGTCATGCTGGAAAAGTACGTCGAGCGGACGATGGAGGCGATGGTCCGCGAACTGCACGACCTGCCCCGCCGCCTGCCTCCCGATCTGGCCGGCCGCGAACGGGCGCGCCTGATGAGACATGTCATCGTCGACCTGATGGCGACCGGCACCAGCCTTGAGGCCGTGGCGGCCATGCTGTCGGACCCGGCCCTTGTGGTGACGCCCGCCGCCGTCGAGGCCGGGCTGGCGGCCACCGGGCCGGTGGAGGAAGGCCATGTCCTTACCCGTTGAGGCCTCGCCCACCGGTGCCCGGCTGTGGCTGGGCCTGGGCCTGTCGCTGGTTCTTGCCTATGGCGTGGCTGGGCTGAGTGGCTCGGTGACGGTTGCGGCGATCCCCGGCTGGTATGGCACCATCGCCAAGCCCTGGTTCACCCCGCCCGACTGGGTGTTCGGCCCGGTCTGGACCACCCTCTATACCATGATGGCCGTGGCCGTCTGGCGGGTCTGGCGGCGCGGCCCCGGCCCACGGGTGCGACAAGCCCTGCGGCTTTATGCCATTCAACTGGCCCTGAACGGGCTGTGGCCGCTGCTGTTCTTTGGCCTGCATCGGCCAGACTGGGCGCTGGCGGAGATCCTGGTCTTTGCCCCCATGATCGCGGTGACGCTGGTTGCCTTCTGGCGGCTGGA
>CANCOY010000125.1 GCA_947379865.1 Acetobacteraceae bacterium | reverse complement strand
ATGGCCGATCCAAGGGCCAGGTTCAGGCTGTTCTGCAACTGATTCGCCGACGCCGCCCGCAGGGACGCCATGGCTTCCGGCAGCAGGACGATGGCTGCAATCACCACGCCGGCAAAGCTGGCCGGAAAGCCTGCATGGCTGATCAGGCTGTTGAGGGGATAAGACAGCAGCTTGGCAATCAGGATCACGACCACCAGGGCGACCACCAGCAAAACGCCACTGGCACCGGTTACCTTTGCACCCGGCTTCAGGGGGGCGCCATCGCCATGGCCAGCGCCATTGGGATCGGCAAAATAGTCGCGGTGGCGGACCGTCTGCACGAAAACGAAAAGGCCATAGAGCACCAGAGAGACGGCACCCACGAAGCCAAGCTGGGTCGCGGAATAGATCGGCCCCTCAGTTGTCGTCGTGAAGTTGGGCAGGACAAGGGCAAGAACGGCCAGTGTGCCCAGCACGCCAAGGGCTGCCGAGACACCATCGAACATGAAAACCTGCTCGTGGTGGCGCCGCCCGCCCACGATCAGGCTGAGGCCGACCACACCGTTCAGCACGATCATGACGGCGGAGAACACGGTGTCGCGCGCCACTTCCCCCGCGCCGGGTGCATCAGACAGGAAGATCGAGATGATCAGCGCCACCTCGATTGTGGTGACGGCAACTGCCAGCAGCAGCGAACCGAAGGGCTCGCCCACCCGCAGGGCCAGCACCTCGGCATGATGAACGGCGGCAAAGACCGAGACGCCGAGAAGGATGGAGGCTGCCCCAATGACAAACGGATTGTCCATGGGCAGACCAAGCCCCATGGCAACCCCGACAAAGACACAGGCCAGCACGGGGCCAAGCCAAGACCAATGTGGCGTCCTGTCGATCACATGTGCGCTCATGAGTTCCCTCCTCCGCCACTGGTCGTCATGGTTGGGCCTTATGTTTACGGACGCAACAGTTCTCCCCCTTGGGATCAGGCGGCTTGCTGGCTTCCCATAGACCGGATCAGAGGTGGCAAAAAGAACAGAGGCCAGATGACCAGAGCGAGATTGGGAAAGAACCAGCTGGGATCGAACTCGCCCAGCAAGGCCCAGTAACTGATTGCCATGCCGCCAGCAGCCATTGTGAACGTCATGGATACCAAGGCGAGCGGGCGCCAGACGGCAGCGCCCCGCCGCGCGGCAGAGACCGCCATCAGTCCAAGCGCCGAGAAGCCAAGATCGACAGGCAGAAACGACCAGTTCCAGGCAACCACATCAGCCTTGTCATAATCAGCGTACATCCAGTCGGGTGGAATGTTCAGGACGCCAAGGAGAGCCAGGCCCGAAATCAACCAATAGAGCAGGAAGACCAGATCTGTGACCAGGAAGGCGATCATCATGGATTTGGGCATGTCTTTCCTTTCGTCCAGGCTACGGCCCCGCATCCATCAGGCTGCCCAATTCCCCGCCTGTGAGCCAGTGTTGCCTGTTCATGTCAGCGTTGCAAAAAACTCTGCCCTCGACCGGTCCGGACCAGGCGTTGCCCCCGCCCGTTTGACAGGCCGGGTCACTTCTGTATCCATTTTTGGATTACGGGGGAAACAGACATGAACGCGCCGGCAAAATACCCGCATCTCTTTGCGCCACTCGATCTTGGCTTCACCACCATCAAGAACCGGGTGCTCATGGGCTCCATGCATACGGGGCTTGAGGATGTGGCAGACGCCGGGCCACGCCTGGCCGCCTATTTCGTTGAGCGGGTGCGCGGCGGCGTCGGCATGATCATCACCGGCGGCATCTGCCCCAATCGCGAGGCTGGCCGGGGCGCCGTGCTGGCAACCCCTGAAGACGCCGTGATGCACGCCGGGATCACCAAGGCGGTCCATGAGGCCGACCCCGATGTGAAGATCGTCATGCAGATCCTGCATTCAGGCCCCCTTGCCGGCACGCCTGAATGCGTGGCGCCCTCTGCCATCAAGTCGCGCATCGGCGCCTTTGTGCCGCGCGAGATGGACGAGGAGCTGATCGAAAAGCAGATCGCCGATTTCGCCACCTGTGCGCGCCTCGCCAAGGAAGCCGGCTATGACGGCGTGGAGATCATTGGCTCTGCCGGCTATCTGATTTCGGCCTTCCTCGTCGAGAAGACCAACCAGCGCAACGACCGCTGGGGCGGTTCGTGGGAGAACCGCATGCGCTTTGCGGTGGAGGTGGTGCGCCGCGTGCGGGCCACGGTTGGCCGCGAGTTCATCCTGATCTTCCGCATCTCGGCCATGGACATGCTGGAAGGCGGCCTTGCCTGGGAAGAAGTGCTGTCGCTGGCCAAGGCAATCGAGGCAGAGGGTGCCGATATCATCAGCACCCATTTCTGCTGGCACGAAGCCTTTGTGCCCACCATCGCCACCATGGTGCCGCGGGCCGCCTTTGCCCAGGTCACGGGCCGCCTGCGCAAGCACCTGCGCGTGCCCATGATCACCAGCAACCGCATCAACATGCCCTCCGTCGCCGAGGAAGTGCTGGCGCGCGGCGATGCCGATCTCATCTCCATGGCCCGCCCCATGCTGGCGGACCCCGACCTCGTCAAGAAGGCGCTGGAAGGCCGCGAGGATGAGATCAACACCTGCATCGGCTGCAACCAGGCCTGCCTTGACCACACCTTCACGGGCCAGATCACCTCGTGCCTTGTCAACGCGCGGGCCTGCCGCGAGACGGAACTGAACTTCCCGAAGGTGACAAAGGCAGAGCGGATTGCCGTGGTGGGCGCCGGCCCCGCCGGCCTTGCCTATGCCACCATCGCGGCTGAACGCGGCCACAAGGTAACCCTGTTCGATGCAGCCGACGAGATCGGTGGCCAGTTCAACCTGGCCAAGCGCATTCCCGGCAAGGAAGAGTTCTACGAAACCCTGCGCTATTTCGCCCGGATGATCGAGGTGCACGGCATCGACCTGCGCCTGCGCACCCGGGTGGACGCCGCCATGCTGAAGGCCGCCGGCTTTGACCGGGTGATCCTCGCCACCGGCATCGAGCCGCGCACGCCCGAGATCGAGGGCATCACCCACCCCAAGGCCATCAGCTATATCGACGCCATTCTTGGCCGCAAGCCCGTGGGCAAGCGGGTCGCGATCATGGGGGCTGGTGGCATTGGCTTTGACGTGGCGGAACTGATCACCCACGCCGGTCCCTCGGGCGCCCTTGATATCCCAACCTTTGCCGCCGAATGGGGCATCGATTTCACCAACCACCCCCGTGGAGGTGTTACGGGCGTGGAAAAGCGGGTGCAGACCTCGGGCCGGGATGTAACCCTGTTGCAGCGCCGCACCACGTCCGTGGGCAAGTCGCTGGGCCGCACCACCGGTTGGACCCACCGCCTCAGCCTGCAGCGCCGCGACGTGAAGATGGTGAATGGCGTCGATTATCTGCGCATCGATGATGCCGGCCTCCACGCCCTGGTGAATGGCGAGCCCATGCTGTTCGAGGTCGACACCATCATCATCTGCGCCGGCCAGGAACCCTCGCGCGTGCTGCACGATGAACTGGTGTCACAGGGCGTTGCCGCCACCCTGATCGGTGGCGCCTTTGAGGCCATGGAACTTGATGCCAAGCGCGCCATCAAGCAGGCCTCGGAACTGGCGGCTGCCTGAAAGCGGTAGCACCACCAGAAGTGTTCGTTGCTAGAACAATCGTTTCTGCAAAAAGAAACAGGCAACCGGGAGAAGATCATGCTTACAACACGCTTCGGTTCCCTCCAGGACTTCCAGAAGGGTGGCGTTGAGCCAATCGACGACGACCCGAAGAACTATGTCTTCTCCAACCTCTTCGAGGTGGCCGGCCGCGCCGCGCCCTATGCGCGGACGGCCATCGCCAAGAACTTCCAATATGTGATCGAGGCCGTACGGGCCGAGGGGACGTCGGGCTGGTACACCTGTGCCCACGATGAATTTGCCCTCTGCATGGATGGCGAGGTCGAAGTGCACCTCATCAAGCTGAGCCGCCCCGAAGATATCGCCGAGGTCGGCAGCGAGGGCGCGAGGCGCCTCGCCGATGGCATGCCCGAGGGGCGAAAAATGGGCCGTGTCATCATCCGGCGTGGCCACATGGCCCTGCTGCCAAAGGGCAGTGCCTATCGCTTCCAGGCAGCGCACCCGTCGGCTCTGGCCATCCAGACGCTGGATGGGCCTGAGACGCTGCACCGCTGGGCAGACATCTGCCAGACCACCGCATCCTGATAGCCACCCACGGGAGACAGCATCATGTCCTCACCTGTTCCAGCGCCCACCGGCGCCCGCAGCGATGTAGAGGTTCTTGCGTCCAGCAATGATACGGGCTACCGCAGCTTTCGCGCAGGTGGCTTTCATTTCCAGCGTGATGCCTATTTTGCCCGTGTGGAATGGCCCGGCGGCCGTCATGTCATGCAGATCGATGTCTTCCTGCGGGCGATCATGCGCGATGTCTCATGGGGTTTCTTTTATGGCGTGGTCAATTTTGACGGCGTCCTTGGCACGATCAATCACTATGGCGAAGTGACGCTGTTCGCAGGCCGCTTCAACGAGGCCTATCGCGACGCCGGGCGTGACCATGAGGAACGCTTTCAGTCTCCCGCCCTGATGGCGATCTTCAAGGAAATGCTGAACGACTGGACCAACGAGGGCTATGACCCCTTTGCCGCCCCTATGGAGACGGGTGTCGCCTGGGGCCACAAAAATGGCTTCAACACCGCCGCCGTCGAGCGGCAGCGCGTTACCGCCACACGCATGGTCAGCCTGCCCGATGACACGCCCCTGCGTACAGACGCCTCAGGCTATCCGGTGAACCGCCATTTCGCTGATGTCCCCCAGGATGAGCCCAATGTAGAGGTGGAGCCCGGCTTTGAGGCCGAGGTTGGCGCCTTTAACCTGTTCGCTTATCTCTCACGCTCTGACGTGACGTGGAATCCCAGCGTCTGCTCGGTGGTTGGCGAGAGCCTTTTCTGTCCGACGTCAGAGGAATTCGTTCTGCCCATCGAACATGGCAATGACCGCGTTGAATGGTTCCTGCAACTCTCGGACGAGATCACCTGGGATGTGAAGGACAAGGAAACCGGCAAGCCGCGTGCCCGGGTGATCGCCCGGGCCGGTGACATGTGCTGCATGCCAGCCGACATCCGCCACCAGGGTTATTCGACGAAACGCTCCATGCTGCTGGTCTGGGAGAATGCCTCGGCAACCATTCCCGACCTTATCGCCCGTGGCGAAGCCCCCGTCGTACCGGTCAAGTTCTAGGCTGGCGACCTGAAAGGAAACACCATGGCGGCGCCACACCGCGGCAGCGATGTGTTCGAGACACGTCTGCTGATTGATGGCCAATGGCAGGCCGGCGTCAGGGGCGAGAGGATCCCCGTTCTCAACCCCTTTGACGGATCGCAGTTGTGCGAGATTGAGGCCGCCACCGAGGAAGACGTGGACCTTGCCGTGGCGGCTGCCGAGCGGGCAGCACCCGCCTGGGCTGCGCGGGCCGCCCATGAACGCGGCCTGTTGCTGCTGCGCCTGGCAGACCGGATCGAGCAGGAGCGTGAGGCGCTGGCCCGCCTGGAAGCCCTTGATACCGGTCATCCCATCCGCGACTGCCTGAACCTCGACGTGCCGCGGACTGTTCTGTGTTTCCGCTATTTTGGCGGCATGGCAGACAAGCTTGAAGGCTCTGTGGTGCCTGTCGATGCCGGTTTCCTCAATTATGTCGACCGTGAGCCGATTGGGGTGGTGGGCACCATCGTACCGTGGAACTTCCCCCTGATGTTCACCAGCTGGAAGCTGGGGCCTGCGCTGGCGGCGGGGAACACCGTGGTCATGAAGCCGTCAGAGATCACACCGCTCTCAACCCTGCGTCTTGGCCAGTTGATGCAGGAGGTTGGCTTTCCACCTGGTGTCATCAACATTGTCCCCGGCTATGGCCACAGCGTGGGCCAGCGCATTGCCGAGCACCCCGGTATCGGCAAGGTTGCCTTCACCGGCTCGACCGCCACCGGCCGAAAGATTGTCGAAGCCTCCAAGGGCAACCTCAAAAAGGTTCAGCTTGAACTGGGCGGCAAGGGGCCGAACATCGTCTTTGCCGACGCCAATCTCGCGGCTGCTGTTGGCGGCGCCGCCTTTGCGATCTTCCATAACCAGGGCCAGGCCTGCATCGCCGGTTCACGGCTGATCCTCCACGAGGACATCGCCGACGCCTTTCTCGAAAAATTCCTGGCGCTCGCCCGCAGCATTGTTCTGGGCGACCCGCTGGACCCAGCAACCGAGATGGGACCGCTTACATCCCGCCTGCATCAGGAGCGTGTGCTGTCCTTTGTGGAGATTGCAAAAGCTGAGGGCGGTCAGGTTCTGACCGGTGGCAAGCGGCCAGCCGGGGACCATCTTGCCAAGGGCTGTTTTCTTGAACCCACAGTCGTCCTTGCCAAGCCTTCCGACAGGGTTGCCCAAGAGGAAGTGTTCGGCCCCTTCGTCACTGTCCTTAAGTTCCGCACCGACGAAGAGGCGCTGGAAATTGCCAATGGCACTGATTATGGCCTTGGTGCCGGCCTGTGGACCCAGGACATCACACGCGCCCACCGGCTGGCCAAGCGGCTGCATGCCGGCATGGTGTGGATCAACTGCTACAAGCGCGTGCATCCCGCCTCGCCCTTTGGGGGCGTTGGCCAATCGGGTTATGGCCGCGAAATGGGCTTTGAGGCCATGCGGGAATACACCGTGCCCAAATCTGTATGGGTCAATGTGGAAGCGGTCATTCCGCCCTTCTACAAACGCTGAAGGGTGAACCGCCATGGCCGATCCTGCAGATACCACAGGTGCCGAGCCTGCCATTCTTGACGATGCACTGGCCCGGCTTGGTGACATCGACGGCCGCACCGGCGCCATAATGCAAAGCCTGATCCGGCATCTTCACAGCTTCGTGCGGGAGGTTGAGCCAACAGAGGCGGAATGGCTTACCGCCATCCGGTTCCTGACCCGAACAGGCCAGATTTCCGACGACAGGCGTGCGGAATTCATTCTGCTCTCGGATATTCTCGGCGTGTCCATGCTGGTGGATGCCATCAACCATCGCTCCGAGGCCACAGCGACGGAGACGACGGTACTTGGTCCCTTCTATGCCGGGGAACAGCCGGTGTTGCCATACGGCGCCTCGTTGCTGAAGCGCCCGGAGGCCGGATCAGAGCTGGTGATGGCTGGACACATAAAGGGTAGCCAAGGCGCCACCCCCATCAGCGGCGCCCGTATCGAAGTCTGGCAGACGGCCCCCAATGGGCTCTATGACGTGCAGGATGCCAGTCAGCCAGCAGGCCACCTGCGCGGGACCTTTATCAGTGATGCAAGCGGGCGATATCGCTTTATCACTGCCCTTCCCGTTAGCTATTCCATTCCAGATGACGGCCCGGCGGGCGACCTGCTGGCCGTCATGAAGCGGCATCCCTTTCGGCCAGCCCATGTCCACTTCATGATTTCCGCACCAGGCTTTCGCCCCCTGGTGACCCAGCTTTACATCGCAGGTGACCCCTATCTGGCGAGCGACGCGGTGTTTGGCGTCAAGCCTTCGCTGATTGTAGAGCCAGCTCTTGTGGACGGCACGCAAAGGATTACTTTCGATTTCACGCTTGACCCCGCCCCATGAGCGCGGAGCACAGACCGGGAGCAGCCCGCATGTTCCTACGCAACGCCTGGTATGTCGCCGCCTGGAAAGATGAGGTGGTGGAGGGGGCACTGTTTGCCCGCACCCTGCTGGAAGAGCCCGTGGTGCTGTTCCGCCAGTCGTCCGGGGCCGTTGCAGCCCTTGAGGACCGCTGCCGTCACCGCTTTGCCCCCCTCTCCCGTGGCCGGCTTGAGGGGGACCGCTTGCGGTGCATGTATCATGGGCTGGTCTATGACGCGTCGGGGGCCTGTGTGGAGATCCCGGGGCAGGATCACATCAGTGCCCGGGCCTGTGTGCGCAGCTATCCCATTGTGGAACGAGACCGTTACGTCTGGATCTGGATGGGAGACACAGCGCTGGCCAACCCTGATCTGATCCCCGATTGCCACTGGCAGGATGACCCGGCATGGCGGTGCAAGCCCGGCTATAAGCACTTTGCCGCCGACTATCGCCTGATCGTCGATAATCTCCTGGATTTCTCGCACCTCAGTTTTGTGCACGCCAGCACATTGGGCGGCTCAAATTCCATGGCGACCCTGCGGCCAAGGATTGAGACCTTCGACTGGGGCCTGCGCATCACGCGGCTTTATCCATCCGATGTGATGCCACCTTATGCCGCCGCACTTGCCAGCTACTCAAGTCCGGTCGACCGTTGGCAGATCTATGACTGGCACATTGCCGGTAACGTGCTGAGCATGGATTCAGGCTTTGCCCGGGCCGGCGCCGGGGCGCTGGAGGGCAAGCGGCCGGATGACGCGTTCCAGTTTCATAGCATCCAGGCCCTGACGCCCGAGACCGCCAGCACGACCCACTATTTCTGGACCTATCCCCACAACTTCGCCTTGGACGATCCCAGCGTCACCGACATGCTGGCCAATGGCATCAGCAATGCCTTTGAGGAAGACCGCGTCATGATCATGGCGCAGCAGGACGTGCTGAACCGCAGCCCTGACCGGACCATGTTCAACATTGGCGCCGATGCTGCCCCCATGCAGGTGCGGGCACGCCTCGAGCAGCTTCTTGCCGCCGAAGCAGCCGGGGAGGGCTGAACCCCTCAGATCTTGCCCGTGGGCGGCAAAGCGTGGTTTGCCTTGAGTTCGGGCCAGTTACGGGCGGCCATCCAGTCAGTCCACGCGCGATAGGTCCAGCGCTGGCCATGTTCACTGATCGGCGACTCGATGAAACGTTGGCCGTGCTCCTCGGTCACCGTGTCGTGGCCGAGGCCCATTCTCAGGTTCAGCTTCACACGGCGGTTGCCCACGCCCTTGGCAGAGAGGGTGCTCTGGGTCCAGTTCTCGCCATCATCCTGCTCCAGCAGGCCGGCCGGGCCGAAGACATGGCCGATGAAGCGCGTCATCTCACGGCGTTGAGGCTCGGGCATGGCCTTTGGCAGGAAAGTAAACCACCAGAGTTCCGTTGCACCCGGCCCACGCGGCAGGCGCAGGCACATCTGCGCGCCATTGATCGCAATCCACAGGTTCGGAAAGATGTTCGGGTGCCCCAGGCTGCGGATCGCCGCACCGCCCAGCAATTCGGTTGCCTCCAGCGGGCGGGGCGCCAGCATGTTGGGCATCACCTTTTCCGCATAGGTTGCGTATCCAGCGACCGGATCTTGGGCGAACGCGTCCTGCACTTCTCGCGAAATCATCGGGCCACCGATGCCATGGCCATATTCGCCCAGCATCACCATCTGATTCTGCGGCCGCAGGGTGCCCGCCAGATCGAAAAAACCCGTCGCCGAGGCCGACCCATGACTGTACATCACATGATACCAGTCATAGATGTTGTCGACGGCAATCTTCCAGTTGCAGTTGATAACGTTCTTCATGATGCCCTTGACCGCGACCACCTCGCCAAAGGCAGCAGCCGTGCCAAGGCCGGTACGCCCCACATCACCCAGATAATCATGGAGCGACGGCGCCTCGGCATCGAGGGTGGCAAAATAGAAGCCGTGCAGGCTTTCCACCTTGGCCGCCGGCACCAGGCCCCACTGGCTGCGGTCGAAATCGTCGCGGTAAT
>CANCOY010000124.1 GCA_947379865.1 Acetobacteraceae bacterium | reverse complement strand
CTGGCTGCGGCGGAGCTGCCGGTTATTGTGGCGATGGCGAGTGGGGCTGATCCACGCTCAGTCGCCTTGCTGGACCGCTTGTGCAGCCGTTTTGCCATTGGCTATGCAGAGGAGCAGGCCCGCTATCTGAACCTGCCGGTCGACCATGCCATGCATCTGGGGCACCAGATTGCACCTGTGCTGGCGGACGCCGACGTGCTGTGTCTGCTGGAATGTGATGTGCCGTGGATCCCCAGCCTTGCTGCGCCGAGGCCGGGTGCGTTCATTGCCGAATGTGGCCTCGACCCGTTATTCAGCCGCTATCCCATGCGCAGCCTTGGCAGTGATCTTGCGATAACGGCGTCCGCCGCCGCCGTGATTGACGCGCTGGGTGTTGCCCTTGAGGCGCGGGCGGAGCGCATCGATCCCGCGCGGTATGGGCGGATTGCCGTGCGGGCTGCGGCTGTGAAGGCCGCCCGCGCCGAGGCGTCGGCGCGTCGCGCCACCTCAGGCGGTCCCATCACGCGGGAGCATGTGGCGGCCGCCCTTGGCGAGGTTCTGGGGAAAGACGCCGTGGTATTCAACGAATACTGGGCGCCGGCGCCGTTGCTGAACCGCAGCCAGCCCCAGACCTATTACTTCCTGTCGCCCGCCGGTGGCCTTGGCTGGGGTGTGCCCGCCGCGCTGGGTGCAAAGCTTGCAGCGCCAGAGCGCACGGTTGTCGCCATGGTCGGAGACGGGGCCTATCTGTTTGCCAATCCGGCGGCCTGCCACCATGCGGCCGCCCGGGCAAATCTCGCCGTGCTGACCGTGGTCTTCAACAATGCCCGCTGGGGCGCCGTCGATATGGCGACCCGCATGGTCTATCCGGAGGGGGCCTGGCTGAAGGGCGAGGGGCCGTCGATCAGCGATCTTGCCCCGATCCCGGCACTTGAAAAATACGTCACTGCCTCGGGCGGCCATGGTGAAATGGTCGCCGCCATCGAGGATCTGCTGCCCGCCCTGCGCCGTGCCCTGCACGAAGTCGAGGTCAACGGGCGGCAGGCTGTATTGAATGTGGTTGGAGAATAACCAGGCACTCAAGTGCCGGAACTGACGGGAGGAAACCATCATGGTCGCACCATCAAAGTTTGCGCACGTGGTCTACCAGACCCACAATTTCGAGCCCATGGTTGCCTGGTATGAAAAGGTCTTTGAGGCCCGCATTCAGCACAAGGACGAGCGCCTCGCCTTCATGTCCTATGATGACGAGCATCACCGCATGGCTTTCGTCAACATGGGCCCTGCCCCAGACGATGAGGCACGCAAGCCAGAGGGCAAGCCCGGTGTGCACCATGTGGCCTATACCTGGAATGATCTGGGTGGGCTGGTGGACACCTACAAGCGCCTCAAGACCTATGGTGTCATGCCCCAGCTGCCGATCCGCCACGGGCTGACCCTGTCGCTCTATTATGCCGACCCTGACGCCAACATGATGGAGTTCCAGGTCGATCTGATGGACCCGGATGAGGCCAACACCTTCATGCATGGCAATGCCTTTGCCGCCAATCCCGTGGGCGAGCCCTTTGACCCTGAGGCGCTGGCGGTGCGCTATGACTCGGGCGAGCCGGTTGACGACATCATCTTCCGCACAGACCAGGCAGAGAGCACGGGCCATGCCTTCAGCCGCAGCCGCCGCGCCGTCTCTGGCGAGGCAGGCGGGCGCATCTTCCTCGAAAAGGTTGATGCCTGTCTTGATGTGGTGCGCGCCAATGCGGCCGAGGCGGAAAAGCTCGGCCGCTCGCCCGATGCCACGATCCACGCGCTGACCGATGCCGATGTCTTCCGCGCGGTGCAGCCGCGCCGCTTTGGTGGGACGGAGATCGACCCCGGCAGCTTCTTTGAGGGTGTGCGCCGCATTGGCAGCGCCTGTGGCTCGGCCGGCTGGATGGCCGGCGTGGTGGGCGTGCATCCCTGGCATGTCGCCATGTTTGACGAGCGGGTACAGCGCGAGGTCTGGGACGAGAACCCGGACAACCGCATCGCCTCCACCTATGCGCCAACGGGAAGCGTGGCGGTGGCAAAGGGTGGCTATGTGCTGTCGGGGCGCTGGTCTTTCTCCAGCGGTGTGGATCATTGTGGCTGGGTTTTGCTGGGTGGCATCATTCCCGATGATGGCAATGGTCCTGAATTCCGCACATTCCTTGTACCGCGCGCTGATTTTGTCATTGATGGCAGCAGCTGGAATGTGGTGGGTCTCTCGGGCTCTGGCAGCAAGGATGTGATGCTGGATGGTGCCTTTGTGCCTGACTATCGCACCCACCGTCTGGAGGATGTCTATAACGGCACGGATCCCGGCAAGGCCATCAACACCGGCCCGCTGTTCCGCATGCCCTGGCTCTGCATGTTTGCCAGCGCCATCACGGCGCCTGCCCTGGGCGCCGCAGCGGGGGCTCTGGACAGTTTCATGGCTGACCAGCGGGATCGCTTCGGCGCCTCTGTTGGACAGCCGGCAGCGTTGAACGGCTCACTCCAGCTGCGTCTGGTCGATGCGGTGACGACGGTGAACGATCTGCGGGCGCGCCTGCATGATCAGTGGGGTGCCTTTTATGGCACCGCCCAGCGCGGCCAGGCCATTGCGATCGAGGATCGCGCCAGGTTCCGCTACGAGGGCGCACGGGCGATCGTTGAATCTCTCAAGGCCGTACAAGAGGTCTTCGAGGTTGGCGGTGGTGGCATCATGAAGGCTGACAGGCCCTTCCAGCGCTTCCTGCGCGACCTCATGGCCATGCGCAATCACCCCTTTGCCGTTCCCGATGGCCGGGGTGCCAATTATGCCAAGCTGTTGCTGGGTGTGCCGCTGGAGCCCTTCACCCGGGCCAATATGGCCGCCGTGATCTGAGGCTGGGCATTGATGCGCGCGATACGGAGTTTTTCATGAGCACTGATCTCTGCAGCCCGGCGACATTTTCGGCGGGCCACCCGGCGGCTCTCTATCGCGCGCTTCGTGACCAGCCAGGGCTTGTCTGGCATGCTGAGCCCAATGGTCCGGGTTTCTGGGCGGCTACCCGCTATGCGGATGTCCATCTGATTGATCACGATCACCAGCGCTTCTCGTCCGAGCCCACCATCATGATCGAGGATCCGCTCCCCGGCATGGAGGCGGCCATGGGCGACGCCAAGATGATGCTGATGATGGACCCGCCGCAGCACACGGGCTTTCGCAAGCTGATCAGGGCGGAGTTCACCCGACCCGCTGCCGATGCCAAGGGCGGGCGCCTCAATGAACTCGCCCGCCAGATTGTGAACAATGTGATTGAGCGTGGTGAATGTGATTTCGTGGCCGACGTGGCGGGCGAGATGCCGTCCTATGTCATCGCTGAACTGATGGGCATCCCGCTGGATGATGGCCGTGAACTCTACAAGCTGACGGAGATCCTTCACTCGGCCCCGGAAACGCTGCCACCCGGCGCGGGTGATGCCGCCGCCATGAAGATGTTCGAATATGCCGCCGGTGTGATCGCGGAAAAGCGCGCACGCCCGGCTGATGATCTGGCCACCCGCCTGCTTCAGGCCGAAGTCGATGGGCGCCGCCTGACGGACCAGGAGTTCCTGCTGTTCTTCCTCCTGCTGGTGGATGCGGGAGGGGATACCACACGTAACCTTCTGTCTGGCGGCCTCTGGGCGCTGCACAACCAGCCTGACCAGTTTGCCTGGCTGAAGGCCGATGTGCCCGGCCGTCTGGCCAGCGCGCGGGAGGAATTGCTGCGCTTTGTCAGCCCGGTCATCTACATGCGCCGCACCGCCCGCATGGATACACAGATTGGCGATACGGCCATCGCACAGGGTCAAAAGGTGGTGATGTACTTTGGTGCCGCCAACCGCGACCCGTCCCACTTTGCCAATCCCGAACGGCTCGACCTGTCGCGCACGGCCAATAGCCATATTGCCTTTGGCGGCGGTGCCCATGTCTGCCTTGGTCAGCATCTTGCCCGCCTCGAGATTGATGCGGTGCTGAATGAGGTGTTGACGCGCATGCCCGATATTGAACTCACGGCCGAGCCGGAATGGCTGGCCTCTACCTTCATTTCCGGTCCGAAGAGCATGAACGTGCGCTTCCGCCCCGGACCGCGTCTGTGAACAAGCCGGCCCTGGCCGCAGCAACAAGCGAGGAGACCATCATCATGGCCACAGCATTGAAAGCAGGCGCTGCCCTGGCAAGCGCCAAGATAGATCCCGCGACCTACAGCACGCGGGCCTATCGCGCCGGACGCGAGTTCCTGGCCCGGATCGAGGCGCTGGTGCCGCGTCTTGCCAGCCGTGCGGCCGAGGCAGAGGCACTGGGCCGGGTGCCCGACGCCTCCATCGAGGATCTGCGTGAGGCGGGCATGTATCGCGCCCTCGTGCCCCTTGATCGCGGCGGTCTGGAAATGGACCCGGCAAGTTTCATGGAGGCCGTGGTCAAGGTCTCCGAGGCCTGCCCCTCGGCTGGCTGGGTCGGTGGGTTCTTTGGGGTGCACGCCTGGCAGATCGCTTTGTGCCCGCCCGAGATGCAGGACGATTTCTGGCGCAACGGGCCGGATGCCCGCGCCGCCAGTTCCTATTCACCCACGGGCAAGGTGCGCTCGGTGGCGGGCGGGTTCATCCTTTCAGGGACCTGGGCCTTTTGCAGCGGCATCGACCATGCCGACTGGATCATTCTGGGGGGCGTGGTGGCCGATGGCCCGCACGAGCCCGAGGCCCGCAGCTTTGTCGTGCCACGTTCGGATTACACCATCGTTCCTGACAGCTGGAATGTGGCGGGTCTGCGCGGCTCAGGCAGCAAGGCCATCACGCTGGACGAGGTCTTTGTGCCTTTGGGACATACCCATCTGGTGCTGGACGCCTATCGCGGTACCGATCCGGGTCTGGCGATCAACGAGGGGCCGCTTTATCGGGTGCCATGGCTGTCGATCTTCTACAGCGCGATTGGCACCTGCGCCCTGGGGGCAGCACTGGGCGGCCTCAACTGGTTTGTGGGGGATGCGCGTACCCGCGTCTCGCCCCTGTCGGGGATGCCGGCGGCGGCGAACCCCTTCATGCATGTCCGCCTTGCCAATGGCCTCGCCTCGGCCCAGACGGTACGTGACCGTACCCTGGCCACCTGGCGGGCCATGTACGACACCCTTTGCCAGGGTGAGCCCCTGTCGCGGGTTGACCGCCTGAAGAGCCGCTTTGAGTTTGCCGATGCGACCGCCACCGGCTATCAGGCCCTGTCAGAGGTGTATGAGACTGCTGGCGGCGGCGCCATCTCGTCGGCCAAGCCCCTGCAGCGTTACATGCGCGACCTCATGGCCATGCGCAATCATCCCACCGCCACGCGGGAAGTCTTCGCCAGCCTGTATGTTCAGGCCCTGCTCGACATCCCGCCGCCCCCCTTCGACAAGTCGACCATGGGGGCGCTGGCGATCCACGGCTGAGGGTGTCAGTCCAGCAGCAGGGCCATGCCAGGGTCACCCTTGGCCATGGCCCGCTGATAGGCCGGGCGTGACCCGATCAGGGCCAGATAGCGGCGCATGTTCGGGAATTCACCGATCGTGCGCCCGGTAAAGGCCCGGAAGGTGGAGAGGATGAACACCGTCATGATGTCGGCAACGGTGAATTCCTCGCCCGCCAGATAGGTGGCCTCGCCCAGCCGCTTTTCCACCAGTCCATAGGCCTGGTCGGCGCGGCCCTTCATGATGGAGGTCAGCCACATCTGGTCGGACCCCGGGATCGATCCCGTGATCCAGTTCGACATTTCGCTGGGCATCAGCGTGCCATTGGCGAAATGCAGCCAGAACAGATAGTCGGCATAGCCGGGCTTGCCGGGTGCCACCACCAGCCGACCCTTGCCGTGCAGGGCCAGGATGTACTCGATGATGGCGCCGGATTCCGCCAGCACCACATCGCCGTCCGTGATCACCGGCGCCATGCCGGTGGGGTGCAGCGCCTTGTACGCGGCCGGGGCCAGGCGCGTTTCGCTGTCGCGAGGGTAGACCTTGAGATCATAAGGGATCCCAAGTTCCTCACACAGCCAGACGATGCGTTCCGACTGAGAAACGCCAAGGTGATGCACGGTCAGCATGGGTCTATCTCCCTGTTCAGCCGAGACGGGTTACAACAAAGCCGGCACGCGGCAGGTGGACCACCACGTCGCCCGCCCGTGCATCATGGCGGCGCACGGCAATGTGCTGGGCAGAGGAGGAGACCAGTTCGCCCTCAACCGGGTCACGGCCATAGTCATCGGCGGACACTGCCACCCGGTCGCCAGCCTTCAGGCCATTTGGTTCGCCCGGGTCGGTGGCAGCTGTGGTGATGGAGGTGGCGGCGTGGGCAATGGCGATGGCGTCATCGCGGCTGATCTCGCGGCGCTTGCCATGGCCCAGGGCCTTGATGCGCTGTTCCCAGGCCAGCAGATGCGGCATGTGGTTCAGCACCTTGGTGCCAGCGGCCGAGCCCCAGCGCAGGAAGGCAATGTTGTAATAGGCATCGGCATCGATGAGACCGGGCGCATCCCCCATCAGGAAGCTGCGGCCATCGGCCAGCTGGCTGTCAAGCCAGTCGAACTGGGCGCGCAGCTGCTCGTGCGCATGGGGTGCCGCCTCACGCATGGCGGCGATGTCGAACGGGCGGCCCATCAGCTTTTCGCGGTCCTTGACGAAGGCCTCGTCGGCCACCCAGTCACCACCAAAGAGGACGGCCACCACGGCAAGAAACAGGGGCCGGTCCGTCCACATGCCAACGCCATAGCCCAGGCCCTGGTCGCCACCCACCATCAGGCTGGGTGAGGGGAAGCGGCGCTCCAGCTCGCGGATGATGATCTGGCTGTCGCAATAGATGTCGGCGCCGATCTGCATCACCGGGATCTTGCGATAGGCGCCGGTCAGGGCCAGCAGCTCGGGCTTGGGCATGATCACGGGCTGGTCGCAGGCGTACCATTCGAGGCCTTTCATGCCGAAGACCACGCGCACCTTCTCGGAGAAGGGCGACACGTCATATTGATGAAAGATGATGGACTGCGCATTGGCGGTCATGGGGTGTTCCTTTTGTTTGGATGGGGTATCAGGCCAGCGGGCCTGTGAAACGGATGTTGTCGCGGGCAAGGCCGTCGAGGACAACCTGGATGCCGCCAGACTTGATGATCCACTCCAGGCGGTGGTCGCGGAACTGGCGCTTGAAGACGCCTTGTTCCACCAGGGCCTTGTAATCGCCCATGCCGGCGGTGGAGGCGATTGCCTCGTCCAGGGTTTGCGCCACAGCCGGGCGCAGGCGCACGCGGGCCAGCCAGCGGTCGAGTAGCGAACCGGCGGGCGGCGGGAAACCAAAGAAGGCCGACATGTTCACATAGGGCACAACGGACAAGTCGGCCCAGCCAAAGGCATCACCATTGAACCAGTCGCCGGTGCCAAGGCGTGCTTCCAGCCAGCGATAGATATCGGCCAGCTGGGCGCGGGCAGCCGTGTGCAGCGTCTCTTCCAGCGCACCCGGCGCCCGGCCAAAGAAGCGGATTTCCCCCAGGCCCCAGTTGATGGCCTCAAGGTGGGTGTCGCAGACATCCTCGATCATGCGGGCCTTGGCGCGCGCCACCGGGTCGCGGGGCAGCAGGGCGGGGCTTGGCCATTTGTCCTCGATGTACTCAAGGATGATGGTTGAATCAAAGATCTGCGCGTCGCCGTCGATCAGGGAGGGGACTTCGGCGCGCGGGCTTGTCGTCGCGAAATCATTGGCGGCGTCACCGCTGCCCAAGCCCCCCGGCAGGCTGGTTTCAAAGGCAATGCCCTTTTCCCGCAGGGCGATCTTCACCTTTTGCGCATAAGGCGACAGGGGGTGTTCATAAAGCAGCATGGCCGATCCTCTCCACTTGGTTCTGGTCTCCGCCGGGTGTGCCCCCGGTCGTCTCTGGCTGGTGGGATTTTAGGCGATAAGTTCCGGGGCGTCAGCCCGTTTGCCTCGGCCCTGCTCAGGCCTCGGGAGCCGGGGGCCAGCCGATGCAGGCATCGTGAGCCCTGAAATTGCGCAGCCACCAGGCCCAGTCCTCGGGCACCAGGCCAAAGGGGTCTTCCTGTGCCAGTTCCCGTGCAGCCCACACCGGCCAATGGGGATTGGAGAGGGCGGGGCGGCCCAGCATGACGAGATCGATCAACCCCTCACGGATCACGCTGTCGGCCACCTGCGGCAGGCCCAGGTTCCAGCTTGTGGCGACCGGCAGGCCGATCTCGCGCCGCACCCGGGAGGCCCGCTCGATCATGAAGGACATTTCGTTGAAGGGCTTTTCGGCCATATCGTCGGTGTTGAAGCCAAGGCTGAGGTCCACCAGATCAAGACCATGGGACCGCAGCATTCCGACCGCCGTCACCGCGTCATCGAACTGAACGCCGGCCGGGTTCAGATCATCCGACCCCAGACGCATGGTCAGGGGATAGCGCTCGGGCCAGACGGCGCGCACGGCGTCCAGCGCCTCGCGGTGGAAGCGCAGGCGATTTTCCAGGCTGCCGCCATATTCATCCGTCCGCTGATTGGCCAAGGGCGAGAAGAAACTGGCGCCCAGATAGCCATGGGCAAAGTGCATCTCCAGCCACTCGAAACCAGCGGCGAGTGCCCGCTTTGCGGCCTCGGCATAGCTCTGGTGAATGCCGGCGATCTCTGCCTTGGTCAGGGCGTGAACGGGATAGGAATATTTGCCGCCAAAGGGGATGGCAGAGGGACCCACCACCTGCCAGCCATGGGGATGATCGGGTGCCAGCTGGGCGCCGCCTTCCCAGGGTTTCAACTCGCTGCTCTTGCGGCCCGTATGGCCAAGCTGCACGGCGGGAACCCCGCCCATATCCTTGATGATCGCCGTGACCCGCGACAGGCCCTCGATCTGGGCATCGTCATAGATGCCGGCGCAGGACAGGCTCGTGCGGCCCCCGGGGGTGATGGCCAATTGTTCTGTGAAGACAAGGCCAAAGCCGCCAGCGGCGCGGGACCCCATCAGCATGATGTGGAAGTCGTTCATGCAGCCATCGACCGAGCGGTACATGGTCATGGGCGACATGGCGATGCGATTGCGCAGGGTCACCCCCTTGAGGGTAAGCGGGCTGAAAAGATCGGGCATTTGCAAAGGGCCTCATTGCTGAATGCCGCCAGTATGTCTCAAAGAAGACCCGCATGCGAGGCATCGGGCTTTCCTTCGTGTTGCGGTGGCAGGAAGATGGCGGAGCAACATAAGGGGCCCGTGGACACCGCGCCGCCCAAGGGGAAGGAAACCTGATGACCCGAACATTCCGCCGTGTGGTAACCGGCCACAACGCCGCCGGCCGCGCCATTTTTGCCAGCGACGCCCAGGTGCCGTCTTTGCCACTGGCCGGTCTTCCAGGCACGGAGATCTGCGATCTCTGGGGCTCGGACACCACGTTCAATTATCCGGATAATGGCGCCAAACCGGCCTATGAGGCGTTCTTTCCGCCAGTCGGCGGCTGCCGCTTTCTTGTGTTTACAGTGCCGCCCGACAGCCTCGGCGGGGCGCAGGCAGCCGACGCCTCCCCGGACGCCCTCAAGGCCGCAAACCCCAGCCTTGCCCAGACCATGCAGGCCGATGCGCCGGGCATGCACCGCTCCGAGACCATCGACATGCTCTATGTGATCTCGGGCGCCTGTGTGCTGGAACTCGACGATGGCGTCCGCCT
>CANCOY010000123.1 GCA_947379865.1 Acetobacteraceae bacterium | reverse complement strand
GTGGAAACCCTGCGCCGCGAGGCCGAGGGCGCCATCTGGATCGAGGCCCGCCACCATGGCTATGCCCGCCGCCACGGCCTGATCCACGAGCGGCGGATCTATGTCGAGGCGGGCGGCGAGGACCTGCGCGGCGAAGATGCCCTGCGCCCCGCCTGGCACCCGGTGACCGGCCGCAACCACCCGCGCCCGGTGGAGGGCCAGGCCTTCACCGTGCGCTTTCACGTGCATCCCGATGTGCGCTGCCTGCTCTCTGGCGACGGCGCCTCGGCCATCCTGCGTGCGCCGGGCGGCGATGGCTGGCGCTTCCGCGCCTCAGGCGGCGTGGTGAGCGTGGAAGAAAGCATCTATTTCGGCCACCAGGGCGAAATCCGCCGCGCCGAACAGGTCGTCATCTCCGGCACCGTGCAAGACGGCCGCGCCGACGTGAAATGGGCGCTGAAGCGGGAGCGGTGAGGGGGCCTGTTCCTGCGTTCAGGAATGAGTTCTGGGCGAGGCGCGGTTTTCCGCCATCCACCGCTTTTCGTCTTCCGTGCCCTCCCGGGGCGGGAAGTGGCCCTGGATCGTCCACAGCTCGAAGGGTGTCTCGTCCACATGGATCTCCCAGTCGAGGCCGCGTTCCGATGTCCATGTCGCCAGCAGCTTGCTCATCCGGCTCATGAAGGCGGTCTTCAGTTCGTCTGATTGGAAGGTGCGGGCAATATGATCCACCGCGATCCGGACAAAGCGGGGATGCGGCTCGCCGCCAATGAAGAAATTATCGGGCGAAACCGCCTCGAACACGACACCCACATAGAATTTCGGCATGACCCGGCCATAGACGCTGGTGATGGCCTGGGCGATGTCGCGCTTGTCCTCGGCTGAATAGGCGTCGGCGGGATGATAGATTTTCCACAGTGGCATGGTGAAGTGCCTTCAGTCCTGGGTTGATGGTTGTGTCTGGTTCAGGCGTC
Organism: Acetobacteraceae bacterium; assembly: GCA_947379865.1. GTDB lineage: Bacteria > Pseudomonadota > Alphaproteobacteria > Zavarziniales > Zavarziniaceae > CANCOY01. The sequence goes on along the minus strand of CANCOY010000123.1, from coordinate 8,940 downwards.
CAGCCCCAGGCGCTGCTTCAGCAGGCGGCGGCTGTCGGCCAGGATGGTGTCTGACCAGGCGGTATCGGCCACGGCGCGGCTCAGCCCGAGGGCGCCCACAAGCTCCGCCATCAGCGAGACGGCCTGTGCCTCAGGCTCGGCCTGGCCAAGGGCCCCCAGCAGGCCGGCCAGCCGCCCGGTGAGGTTGGTGATGCCCTGGGTAAAGCGCTCTCGCGCCGGGCCGCCCAGGCGCGCCAGATCCGCCATCAGGGCTGGCACCGGACAGCCCTGGCCGCGCACGTCGCGGTGAGCGGCCGAGAGATAATAGTCGATAAAGCGGCCAAGGCCGACGCGGGCGGAACACTCCTGTGTCGCCGTCTCCAGCCTGAGCAGCGCCTCCATGAACATCTCGTCGATGGCGGCGGCAAACAGCGCCTCCTTCGAGCTGAAATGGGCATAGAAGCCGCCATGGGTCAGGCCGGCCGCCGCCATGATCCCCGCCACGCCCACGGCCTCTGGCCCATCGCGACGAATGGCAAGGGCTGCCTCAGACAGGATCTTCTGGCGCGTCCTCGCCTTGTGCTCTGCGTCGTACCGCATCTTGCAACCCCTTTATATGATGATCATAATGTAATAAGTAACGCGGGCGCAAGGCCTGGGATAATCGTCTGTCCCCAGCCCCCGCTTCTGGAGACTGCCCATGCCCGCATTGATTGGCCGCCACCTTTGCCTCGCCCTTGGACTGGCAGGTGTTGCAGCGGGCCTTGCCGGGTGCAAGCCCACAGCGGTTGCTGACCCCCGGACCCAGGACCAGCTGGTGCTGGTGACACAGGCAGAGCCGGCAAGCCCGTCCCAACGCGGCTTCACCGGCTTTGTGGGCGCCCGCATCCAGAGCAACCTGACCTTCCGGGTCGCGGGTAAGATCACCGCGCGTCTGGTGAATGCCGGACAGGCGGTGCACGCCGGGCAGGAGCTGCTGCGGGTTGATCGCACGGACTATGACCATGCCATCGCCGCCCAACGGGGCAATGCCGCCGCCGCCCGCGCCCGCCTGGTGCAGGCAGAGGCCGACGCCGAGCGTTACAAATCCCTGCTCGCCTCCGGCACGGCCTCCAAGGCGGCCTTTGATCGCGCCAAGGCGGCGGCAGACAGCGCCCGTGCCCTGCTGGCGGCCGCCACTGCCCAGGCGCAGGTGGCGGAGAACGAAGGCAGGTACGCCACCCTGGTCGCGGATGCCGATGGCGTGGTGATGGAAACCCTGGCCGAACCCGGCCAGTTTGTTGCCGCCGGCCAGACGGTGTTGCGCCTTGCCCAGGCCGGCCCGCGTGAGGCGGTGATCAGCCTGCCTGAAACCCTGCGGCCCGCCCTCGGCTCGGCGGCAGAGGCGGTGCTCTATGGCGTTGCGGGGCGGATGCCGGCCACGCTGCGGCAGATTTCCGACACGGCCGACCCCATCACCCGCACCTTCGAGGCGCGCTATGTGCTGCAGGGTGAGGCGGCCACGGCCCTGCTGGGGACGACCGTCACCATCCACATTCCAGCCGAGCAGGCGGCCAACCGGGTGGCGGTTCCCCTGGGGGCGCTGGATGACCGGGGCAGTGGACCCGGGGTCTGGACCCTGGACAGCACGGGGCAAAGCGTTTCCTTCCGTCCCGTCGTTCTGCTCCAGCTTGAAAGCGAGCGGGCGGTGCTCGGTTCAGGCCTTGCCGTGGGTGAGCGCGTCGTGGCGCTGGGCGGGCATCTTCTGCACGATGGCCAGACGGTGCGCCTCTCCACCCAGCAGGCGGCTGCGCAATGAGCCCGTTCAACCTCTCCGCTTTGGCCGTGCGCGAGCGCTCGGTCACGCTGTTCCTGATCATCCTGATTGTCATCGTCGGCATCACGGCCTTCTTCAGGCTGGGCCGGGCCGAGGACCCCCCCTTTACGGTGAAGGTGATGACCGTGGTCGCCACCTGGCCCGGCGCCACGGCCCAGGAAATGCAGGACCAGGTTGCCCAGAAGCTTGAAAAGCGTCTGCAGGAACTGCGCTATTATGACCGCACGGAAACCTTCACCAGCCCGGGCCTGGCCTTCATCACCCTCAGCCTGCTCGACAGCACGCCGCCCGCCCAGGTGGAGGGCGAGTTCTACCAGGCCCGCAAGAAAGTGGGCGACGAGGCCGCCAGCCTGCCGCCCGGCGTGATCGGCCCCATGGTGAATGACGAATACAACGACGTCTCCTTTGCCCTTTTCGCCCTCAAGGCCAAGGGGCTGCCCCAAAGACTGCTGGTGCGCCAGGCCGAAGAACTGCGCCAGCGCCTGATGCATGTGCCTGGCGTCAAGAAGGTGAAGATCGTCGGCGAACAGGCCGAGCGCATCTATGTGAATTTCTCGCACGAACGCCTGGCCACCCTTGGCCTGGCGCCGCAACAGATCTTTGCCGCCCTCAACAGCCAGAACGTGCTGACCCCGGCCGGCTCGGTTGAGACCAATGGCCCCCGGGTCTTCATCCGCCTTGATGGTGCTCTCGACGGGCTGGACAAGATTCGTGATACGCCCATCATTGCACAGGGCCGAACCCTGAAACTGTCAGATATTGCAGAGGTTACGCGCGGCTATGAAGACCCGCCCAGCCTGCTGATCCGCAGCCAGGCTGAGCCGGCCCTGTTGCTGTCCATCGTGATGCGCGACGGCGCCAACGGGCTTGACCTGGGCACGGCGCTGGAGGGGGAGGTTGCGGCCATCAATGCCGGCATGCCCCTTGGCCTCAGCCTGACCAAGGTGACCGACCAGGCCGTGAACATCAGATCGTCCGTCGACGAATTCATGATCAAGTTCATGGTGGCCCTGCTGGTGGTGATGCTGGTCAGCGGCCTCAGCATGGGCTGGCGCGTGGGCATTGTGGTGGCGGCGGCCGTGCCGCTGACGCTGGCCTGCGTCTTTGTGGTGATGCTGGCCACGGGCAAGAATTTTGACCGCATTACACTCGGCTCGCTGATCCTGGCGCTGGGCCTGCTGGTGGATGACGCCATCATCGCCGTCGAGATGATGCTGGTGAAGATGGAGGAAGGCCTCGACCGCATTGCCGCCGCGGCTTTTGCGTGGAGCCATACCGCAGCCCCCATGCTGTCGGGCACGCTGGTGACCGCCATCGGCTTCATGCCCAATGGCTTTGCCCGCTCGTCGGCGGGTGAATACACCGGCAACATGTTCTGGATCGTTGGTATCTCGCTGATCATGTCGTGGATCGTGGCTGTGGTGTTCACGCCCTATCTGGGGGTGCGGCTGCTGCCCGATGTCAAGCGGGTGGACGGCGGCCACGCCACGGCCTATGCCACGCCTTTGCACGCCCGTTTTCGCGGCCTGCTGGGCCGCGTCATCGCCCGCAAATGGCAGGTGGCCGGAGCTGTGGTGGCCCTGTTCGTGATTGCCGTGCTGGGCATGGGCGTGGTGCGCAAGCAGTTCTTCCCGACGTCCGACCGGCCCGAGATTCTGGTGGAAGTGCAGATGCCCTATGGCACCTCCATTGGCCCCACCAGTGCCGCCGCCGCCAAGGTCGAGGCCTGGCTGGCCGCCCAGCCAGAGGCCCAGGTCGTTACCACCTATGTGGGCCAGGGGGCGCCGCGCTTCTTCCCCGCCCTGTCGCCGGAATTGCCCGATGCCTCCTTTGCCAAGATCATCATCCTGACGCCCGATGCCAAGGCGCGCGAGGCCCTGAAACACCGGATGCGCCAGGCCGTGGCCGAGGGGCTGGCGCCCGAGGCGCGGGTGCGCGTGACCCAACTGGTCTTTGGGCCGCCCTCGCCCTTTCCCGTCGCCTTCAGGGTCTCTGGCCCCGACCCGGACAAGCTGCGCGGTATTGCCGACCAGGTGCGCACGGTGATGGTCGACAGCCCCCTGATGCGCACGGTCAATACCGACTGGGGCACCCGCACCCCGGCGCTGCACTTCAGCCTGCAACAGGACAGGTTGCAGGCGGTGGGGCTCAGCTCTGCCAGCGTGGCGCAGCAGCTGCAGGTGCTGCTGTCTGGTGTGCCAGTAACGGCGGTGCGCGAGGACATCCGCTCGGTGCAGGTGGTGATGCGCTCGGCCGGGCAGACCCGGCTTGATCCCGCCCGGCTGGCGGATTTCACCCTGGTGGGCGAGGCTGGCCAGCGCATTCCCCTGTCGCAGGTGGGCACGGTGGACATGCGCATGGAGGAACCGGTGCTGCGCAGCCGCGACCGCACCCCCACCATTACCGTGCGCGGCGACATTGCCGACGGGGTGGAGCCGCCAGACGTCTCCATGGCCATCAGCCGCCAGATCCAGCCCATCGTCGATAGCCTGCCCCAGGGCTATCGCATCACGGCGGGCGGCGCCATCGAGGAGTCCGACAAGGCAAACGGGGCCATGCTGCCCCTGTTCCCCATCATGCTGGCCCTCACCCTTTTGGTCATCGTCCTCCAGGTGCGTTCCATCGCCGCCATGGTGATGGTCTTTGCCACCAGCCCCCTTGGCCTGATTGGCGTGGTGCCCACCCTGCTGCTCTTCAACGAGCCCTTCGGCATCAATGCCCTCATCGGCCTCATTGCCCTGTCGGGCATCCTGATGCGCAACACCCTGATCCTGATCGGCCAGATCAAGCACAATCTGGCCGAGGGCCACAGCCCCTTTGACGCGGTGGTGGAAGCCACGGTACAGCGCGCCCGCCCCGTGATCCTCACGGCCCTTGCCGCCATCCTCGCCTTCATCCCCCTCACCTTCTCGGTGTTCTGGGGGACGCTCGCCTATACCCTCATCGGCGGCACCTTCGCCGGCACCATCCTCACCCTCGTCTTCCTCCCCGCCATGTACGCCATCTGGTTCCGCATCAAGCCGCCGGTGATGGGGTAGGGGGGGTGGTGGCTTGCGCCGGGTGAGGGTTTAGAGGACGGACAATCCCCGGCAATCACCTAGGGCTTTTTGTCAGGCATAGGAAACTTGCCAACAAACGCAAGTGGGCAGCATTCTTGAAACAACTGGCGGTGTTCCGAAACGGAGCCTACTAATGTTTTGGAGCGCCACAGGGATATGCTCATGAGGGTCTTTTATGGTTTCAGGTCAGACGCTAGACGACGGTATTTTGGCGGTTCTTGCAGGAAAATCACTAAAATCTGCTGAAATAGCTAAAATTCTTGGTGTAGATAATTCCCTAATAAGCGCACAGTTGCATGGATCCCTTCGCTCAAAAGTACGACAGGACAGGTCGTATTTTTGGTCTATTTCTGAAAATTCAACGACACAGGCGCCGCGTGCTCGGCAGAATTCGCTCTCTGGAATATTTAACTACTACCTCGATGCCTTGAGCGCAGACGCCGGCTACGAGGTATCTGTTTTTGCCAACAGCCAGCATGATCTGGATTACTGCCAACTCCAATCATGGCCGGATGAAGGGGGCGCCTGGCGAGCCAATAGCGAAATACGGAACCTTCTCACCCGCCTACGCGCAGATTCTCGGAACAGAGTACTTTGGCTTGGTTGGCCGACCCTCCGACGCAAAGCCCGGTCGGCCAAAGGCTGGGTAGGGGCGTTCGTTGAGCCAATTCTTTTGTGGCCAATTGATCTTGATCCCGAGGATGGATCTCAACCGCGAATCGTTCCGGAACCCCAATTGAACGCGGCGGCTCTGCGGAATCTGGTGGGGCAGGATGAAGCTCTCCTTGAGGCTATCGATCTGGCCAGCGAGCTTGGTTTGGATGAAGTTGATGACATCGACCCGGAAGATATTGCTCTTCGCCTTCATGCTCTAAGGTCATCATGGCCCTGGGCATCGGTCCCCGATCCGACAGTCACAGCATCAGCCCCATCCTTGGGTGCAGCGGATACCGTCGTCGGCATCCATAATGCGCCCGTGATCGTTCTCGGAAACCGAAGCGGCTTTACTGCTGGTCTTGAACGTGAACTTTCCGATTTACGGTTCGTATCCGACGAATCTATCCATGGCAGCGCCTTGGGTAAGCTGCTCGACGATGACGAGGGCCAGCAGCCTTCTGAAAATCTAACAGTGCTTGAAGTGCTGTCGCTTAACGCCGAACAGCACGATGCCGTTGCTGCCGCGATGACTCGGCCAATTACCGTGGTAACCGGGCCACCCGGGACAGGCAAATCACAAGTTGTAACGTCAATAATAGCAAATGCAGCTTATTCGGGAAAGCGGGTGCTTTTTGCGGCCAAGAACCACCAAGGCGTCGACGTTGTCGAGCTACGTGTCAATACACTAACAAGTAAACCCGCATTGCTGCGACTGGGGCCACGAACCGTTCAGGCCACCTTGGTCGACCATCTCGACGGAATTCTTTCGCAGCGGCCCGATGCGACGTTGAACGAGCGACGGGTGCATGCTGAGCGGTTAATCAACCAAGCCGATGAACGAGTCGGCAATATCGATCAGACCTTGGCGTCTATTCGGGAAATTGCAAACGACGTAATGCATCGCGACCAGATGCTTTCAGATTTTCGAAAACGGCTTGGTCGTGAGAAATGGCTTTCCTTGGTGAATTTCGACCTTGCCGGGGCAAAGCTAAAAATTGCCGCGATGACGCGAGCCCAACGGAGGGCCAGTCGAGCTAATCAGCCTCTGTTCGTCCGTCTCATTTGGCCGCTTCTAAACAAGCGCCGGCAAAGTGATCTTGCCTCGACCAGGGCGATGGTGTGTGACATAGCGGCATCACTGGCGCTGCCAGATTTGCCAGTCGGGAAACTTGGCGACGCCTTACGAAATGCTGTATTGGATGCCGCTGCGGCACAGGAAACGCTTTTGAAGGAGATTGAACTCGTCGCGCTCGGCGATCCAGCTCTCCTGACAGCGGAGCGTTTGGCCATTCAGCAGTCCCTGCGCAAGGCATCTTTGATAGCATTTGATTGCTGGCTTTCGGATCAGGGCGCGCGGCTTGATCAGAAGCAAAGGCGGGCGTTGGGAGACTATGTGGCCTTGCTCAGAAGCATCGCTCGCACCAACGAGGAGGGCGGTGCGGTCGCAAAAAAGACCTGGGCTGAATTCTACCGGCTCGCGTCTGAGGTTTCCTCATGTCTTCCGGGTTGGGCAGTTACATCGCTCTCTGTACGTGGTCGTGTGCCATTCGAGGCTGGATTATTTGATCTCGTTGTGATCGATGAAGCAAGCCAGTGCGACATCGCATCTGCCCTTCCACTTCTCTATCGCGCAAAGCGTGCTGTAATCATTGGAGATCCAAGGCAGCTTCGGCATATTACCCGGCTTCCTGAACAGAAAAATCATGCCCTGCTGGTTGCGCATGGCGTTCTCAAATCACCAGGCGCAGCATGGAGCTATGCTGACTCAAGTCTCTACGACCTTGTCGCTAGCCGAATAGGCTCTGATTCCATCGTTGCACTGCGGGACCATCACCGCTCCCATCCGGACATCATCGGCTTCTCGAACAAGATGTTCTACGAAGGCCAACTGCGCGTGGCGACCGACCTAGCGCAGTTACGAGCGCCCTCTGGTGCGGCAGTCCGATGGGTTGATGTTCCCGGCCAGGTTTGCAGACCAGAAAATGGAAGTGCACAGAACCAAGCTGAGGCTGAGGCGGTAATTTCGGAACTGCGCAGTCTGACCCTGGTTCAGGGCTATCGCGGGACAATCGGGGTGGTCACTCCTTTCAGAGCGCAAGCCCAATTGATCCGCGAACGTCTTGAGCGAGATGCTGAACTGCGGGCCGTTGCTGCCGCCTGTGATTTGCGCGTCGGAACGGCCGATACCTATCAGGGAGACGAGCGAGACCTGATGCTTTTCTCTCCGGTCATGGCGTCCGGCATTACTGACGGTGCGATGGCGTTTCTTTCCCGTGATGCCAATCGGATAAACGTTGCACTGACCCGCGCCCGCGCGGCTCTGGTGATTGTTGGCGATAAGTCTGCATGCAGTAATGGAAAGGTATCGGTACTGTCTCGCTTGGCAGAATACGTATCCACCTTGGAGAACCTTGTACCGGATGAACGCTTGCCGGAGACGGGCAACTCTCTGGACTATCCCTGGGTGCCAAATCCGGATCACGTTTCAGACTATGAACGTCAACTCTATGGCGCACTGGCAAAGTCTGGAATATTCACCATTCCCCAACATGGGGTTGATCAATACAGGCTCGACCTCGCACTTATTGCACCCGACGGCCGACGCCTGAACATAGAGATCGATGGCGAAGGCTTTCATCTCGACCCTTGGACAGGAGAACGCCTGAGCAGGGATATCCTGCGAGACATGCGTCTAATGGAAATGGGATGGGAGGTCAGGCGCTTTTGGGCGGTGGAAGTACGCGACCACGTTGACGATTGCGTCCAGGCTGTAATTAGATGGTTGGCAGGTAAGTCTTGACCGTGCAGGTGGGAAGCGCCCATTCGCAAGGCTATCGAGCGACCTTGCGTTCTAAGCTACATGGCAGAATCTGAACCGCGCGCTGGCCAAGATCCTGGTCCAACTGGAGGATGTCTGATGAAGAATATTCGCTCCCTCCGCACTGAGGCCGACTATGAACTGGCTCTGGCCGAGGTCGCGCCCTATTTCCTCAATGAACCGGCGGCTGGCACGCCAGCGGCAGAGCGGTTCAACATCCTCGCGGCCCTGATCGAAGCTTATGAAGCCGTGCACTGGGCCATCGACCCAGCGGGCCAGACGCGCAGCGCCTGACCCCCAAAACGCCCCTACCCCGGCAATAACCCCCGCCGCTGCAGGAAGTCGAGGATGATCGCTGCGATGCGGTCCGGGTCTTCGTAGTGGGGATAGTGGCCGATGCGGTCGAGGAAGAGGGCTTCGCCGAGGCCGGGGGGGATGGTGGCCATGGTATTGCGGACCATTTCGTCATCGATGAAATAGTCGGCCTCGCCCCGGATGTTGAGATAGGGCACGGCAACGTCCTGCATCTTTGCCACCACATCGTGGTTGGTCCAGCACTGCAGGTCGCCGATGAAGATGCCCTGGCTGGAAAACTTGTGCAACCATTGCAG
>CANCOY010000122.1 GCA_947379865.1 Acetobacteraceae bacterium | reverse complement strand
ACCCGATCGTGCCGATCTATCGCGATGCCGAGGTGGGGCTGATCCTCAAGGATTGCCGGGCGCGGGTGCTGTTCATCCCCGACAGCTTCCGGGGCCTCGACTTTGTGGCCATGCTGGCGCGCCTGCGCCCCGGCCTGCCCGACCTCGCCCATGTGATCCAGGTGCGCCCCGCTACAGCCCAGGCGGGCGACCTCACCAGCCTGATTGCCGAGGGGCGTGGCGTGCATGTGCCCTGGCCAAAGGTGGCGCCCGAGGCGGCCAAGCTGATCATGTACACGTCCGGCACCACCGGCCGCCCCAAGGGCGTGCTGCACAGCCACGAGACCCTGCGCCGTGCGCTTGAGGCCAGCGCGCGGCACTGGCAGCTGGACCGGGGGGCGGTGTTCCTGATGCCCTCGCCCGTCACCCATGTCACCGGCTTTTCCTTCGGGATCGAGATGCCGTTCCTCTGCGGCACCCGCACCGTGCTGATGGAAAAATGGAACGCCGAGGCGGCGCTGGACGAGATCGACACCCATGGCGCCAATGCCACCGTGGGCGCCACCCCCTTCCTGCAGGAACTGGCCGAGGCGGCGCGCCGCCACAACCGCCCCCTGCCCTCCCTCAGGATCTTTGCCTGTGGCGGCGCTGCCGTGCCGCCGGAAGTGGTGCGCCGGGCCACCGCCGCCTTTGCCAATTGCCGGGTCTGCCGGGTTTATGGCTCGACCGAGGCGCCCATGATCACCCAGGGCTTTGTCGGCACCAGTGAAGGCGATCTGGCGGCGGAAACCGATGGCGAACTGATCGACTTTGAGGTGAAGGTGGTGGATGACGCCGGCGCCACCCTTGTGCGCGGCAGCGAGGGCGAGATCCTGACGCGCGGTCCCGCCCTGTTCCTCGGCTATGCTGATCCCGGCCAGACCGCCGAGGCCTTTGATAGGGATGGCTATTTCCGCACTGGCGATATCGGCTTTGTTACGCCGCAAAACGCCGTGGTCATCACCGGCCGCAAGAAGGACCTGATCATCCGGGGCGGCGAGAACCTGTCGGCCAAGGAGATCGAGGACGCCCTGCACCGCCACCCCGGCGTGCGCGAGGCCGCCGCCGTCTCCATGCCCCATGCCCGCCTGGGTGAGACAGTGTGCGTCTATGTCATCCCCGAGGGCGCCGCCCGGCCCGATCTGGCCGAGCTTGCCGCCTTCCTCGAAGCCCAGGGCCTTGCCAAACAGAAATTCCCCGAGCGCGTGGAACTGGTGGACGACTTCCCCCGCACCGCCTCTGGCAAGATCAAGAAGGACATCCTGCGCCGCATGATAGCGGAGGCGGTGGCAGAGAAGTCCGCAGGCTGAACGCCCTGCGTCAGAGTTCCATGGGCAGCTTGAAATGCGCCCGCATGATGCGATCGCGGTGGGCGATCAGGATGGGATCAACGGCGGCCGCCACCTCTGGCGAGGTATGCTCGAACATGGGCCGCACCTCGGGCGCCAGTGGGCATTCCTGCGGTGACTGGATCAGCACCAGATTGCTGAAAGCGGCCCAGTAAAAATCCGCCGCCGTGAGGCTGTCGCCAATCAGATAGGCGCTGCCCCGGGCCTGCTGGGCGTGCAGGGTGGCCGCCAGATGCTGCATCAGGGCAATCGACCGCCGGGCAGCAGCCGCACCACTGGCGTCGTCATAGCCATATTTCTCGGCCATGACTGCCGCACTCGGGGGTGGCTTGCCCGAGGCCATGGCCGGCCGGATCATGTCCAGCCTGCGGTTCCAGCCAAAGCCCAGTTCACCACAGATCTCGTGGCCAAGGCCAAACAGGCGCACCCGCAGTTCGGGATCATCGGGAATCAGGGGCTTGTTGGGGGCCAGGCGCTCCAGCAGCAGCAGGATGTCGTTCCAGCGATTGATGGGGGCCTCCCGGTTCCACGCCACAACCGGTGCGCTGTTGGTGCCCGCCCACGCCACCAGATCCTCGTTTGCGCCCATCGGCTGCTGGGCGGCTGCCAGATAGGCCAGACCCTTGTACTCCATCATGGCCTTGGCGGCCTGGCCCCAGGGGCTGGGAAAGCCGCGCACCAGAACAATGCGCAAGCCATCGGCCGCAATAGCCTGCGAGAGGGGAACATAGTTCATGGTTGATCCTTCATGGCATCAGGGCAGGTGCTGGCCAGCTTCCAGACTCAGGCGCCCGACCCGGTTACAGACGTCGCCTCGTCGCGCAGAAAGCGCTTCAACACCTTGCCGAGTGCGTTGCGGGGAAAGTCCGTGCGGAAGGCAAGGCCAGCCAGGCGCTGGTGCTTGGCGAGGTGCTGGTTGGCCCAGTCACGAATGGCCACTTCACTTGCGCCAGATCCGGCGCGGGGAATGACGAAGGCAAAGGCGCTTTCGCCCCATTTCTCGTGCGGCACGCCGATCACGGTCACGTCCAGTACATCGGGATGGCCACCGATGACGCCTTCGATATCCGCCGGGAACACATTGAAGCCGCCAGAGATGATCATGTCCTTCTTGCGGTCGAGGATGGACAGGCAGCCCTCGGCATCAATCCGGCCGATGTCGCCCGAGCGAAAGAAGGTGCGGCCCCGCCCATCGCGCACAATGGCCTCTGCCGTCAGATCAGGCCGGCGGTGATAGCCGCGCATCTGGCCAGCGCCATAGCCTGCAATCTCGCCAACCTCACCGGGAGGCAGGGCGGCCCCCGCCTCATCGACGATCATCACCTCAAAGCCGATCACGGGGCGGCCCACACTGTCGGGCTTGGTCGCGTGCAGCGCGGGCTTGGCCATGGAGGCAAATCCTTCGGAAAAGCCATAAAGTTCCCACAGCCGGGGCGTAACTCTGGCCAGCACATCCTGCTTGGTCTGGGGGCGCAGGGCGGAACCGGCTGAGAGCAGCACCTCCAGCCCGTCAAGCCGCGCCGTGGCAAGCGCTGGTTCTTCCAGCAGCATGACAAGCTGGGTCGGCACCATGAAGGTATGGGTAATCTTTTCCGTTACCAGCAGGTCGAGGAACCGCGCCGTGTCGAACTCGGGCATGACCACCAGGGTGCCGCCGGCAAACAGCACGGGCAGTACCATCAGCCAGGTGCCGTTGGAATAAAGCGCCGTGGTGGTCAGCGCCCGGGCCTGATCGTGAAAGCGCATTTCCACCGCATTGGAATAGGACCAATGGTGGCGCGCCCGGTGGGTCTGCACAATGCCCTTGGGCAGGCCGGTGGTGCCAGAGGAATAGATGATGTTGAAGGGGTCATCGGTGGCATAGGTCACCGTTGGGAAGCTCGCCGGGGCATCGCCCAGAAAATCCGCGAACGCCTCCCAACCCAGGCCTGCGCCACCACAGGCGATCCAGCCATCGGCCCGCACTTTGGGCAGGTTTGCCCGCACGCCATCAATGCGCGCCAGATGGGCGGCGCCACAGAACAGGGCCACGGCGTCGCTGTCGTCAATCAGGGTGGCCAGTTGTTCGGGCGTCAGCATGGCGCTGAGCGGCACCACACAGGCCCCCGCCCGCACGATGCCATACATCACCTCAAGAATGTCGACGCTGCTGCCCATCAGCACCGCCACGCTGCAGCCGCGGCCAATGCCACGGCGCAGCAGGGCATGGGCAATGCGGTTCTGGGCGGCATCAAACTGCCCCCAGGTGCGCCGCACATCCCCACAGACCACGGCTTCCTTGTGGGCATTGTGGCGGGCATGGGTGGCCCAGAGTTCCGGCAGAAAGACCTGCGGGTCGTCGAGATGGTCGGTCATGGGGAAGTCTTTCAGCCAAGCCGCACGGGCAGGCGCTTGAAGCCGCGCATGATGATGGCATCGAGCCGCTCTGGCGCATCGTTCTCAGCCAGCGCAAGCGAGGGGATGCGTTTCAGCAAGGTGGTAACCGCAATCCGCCCCTCCAGCCGCGCCAGATTGGAGCCGATGCAGAAATGCCGCCCCACGCCAAAGGTCAGGTGGCGGTTCTGTTCGCGGCCAATGTCGAAGCGGTCGGGATCGGTGAATTCCGCCGGGTCGCGGTTGGCGGCAGCAATCATGGCAAACACGCGCTGGCCCGGCTTCAGCAGTTTGGTGCCAAGCGTGTGTTCCACCGCCACGATGCGGGCGCTGGAATTGCTGGGCCCATCAAAGCGCATCACCTCTTCCAGGGCACGGTCCACGGCGGCCGGGTCCTGGCGCAGGGTGTGGGCCGCGTCGGGGTGGCGGCACAGCAGGTTGACGGAACTGGCGATCAGGTTCGTCGTCGTTTCGTGCCCACCGAACAGCATCAGCATGGACGAGGCGATGAGTTCGTCATCGCTCAGCGCATCATTATCCTCGTCACGCGCCATGATCAGCCGGCTGAGGATATCGCTTTGGGGCGCCCGGCGCCGCTCGGCAATCAGATCACGGAAATAGGCCGCCATCTGATGGGCGCCGTCGCGGGCGCGGGCGTATTTGTCGGGCACATCCTGGGCCCCGCCGATGAACAGCACCATCTCGTCCGACCAGCCCTTGACCCGGGTCAGCATGTCGTGAGGCACCCCCAGCATGCTCATGATCACCAGCGCCGGCAGGGGCGAGGCAAAGCGCGCCACCATGTCGACGACCGAGCCGCGATCCCCCTCCAGCCCATCCAGCAGGCGGTTCACCGTCTCCACCACCATGGGCTCCAGCTCGCGGATGGCAGGAGGGGTGAAGCCCACATTCAGCAGCTTGCGCAGGCGGGTGTGTTCCGGCGGATCGCGAAAGACCAGCCAGAGATTGAGATAGTGCACCAGCTCCGCCAGGATCGAGCGGTCGGCCTCGGGCAGCTTGGTATAGAAGGGTGTGATGCGGTCGGGCGAGAATTCCTCGGCCACATGGGCGCGACGCACATCCTCGTAACGTGTCAGGATCCAGGCTTTCAGGCGCGGGCTCCAGTGCACCGGGTCTTCCTCGCGCAGGCGGGCAAAGACCGCAAACGGATTATCGCGCAGGGCCGGATCAATAGGATCATAGACGGGGGGATCATAGACGGGGGGCTGGGCAGACATCAGGGCGGGGTCTCTCGGGCAGCGCCCTTTGGAGGAGTGATCTGTGGCCGGTCGGCAAGGGCCGCCAGCAGGGCCGTGCAATGGGCAACGATTTCGGCGCGGTCGCGGTTGTAACCTGTCAATATCCAATGGACGCCAATGGCCACCACGGCACCGGCAACACCGAGGCCAAACAGGCTGCCCTCTGCGGCTGGCGGACCTTCACCAAAGGCGGCGCGGCTGAGCATGCGGGCCAGCCCCTCCATGCCCTGGTTATAGATCCGGTCAATCGTGGGGCTCACCCCCAGGACCTCGAACAGCAGCACCCGGCCGGCGGGCCGGTTGGCCTCGATATAGGCGAAATAGACATCGAGGCAGGCGGCACCCTTGGCAGATGCACCAGCCGGGGCGGCATCCAGGGCCGCACCCATGCCCTGACGCAGCGCCGCCACGATATCCTCATAGACGGCGGCCAGCAGGTCCTCGCGATTGGGGAAACTCTCGTAGAAATACCGCTCGGTCAGACCAGCCGCAGCACAGATCTGGCGCACGCTGGCGGCCTGATAGCCCCCCGTGCCGAACAGCTCCAGCCCGGCCTCCACCAGCCGCCGGCGCCGGTCCGCCCGGCGCTCGCCATCATCCACACCGCGATAGCGGCGCGGGCGCACCAGGGCAAGGGTGCCCGTGATCACAGCCGCCTCACTCCGCCCAATCCCATGGCTCAGGCCTTGGGCGCAAAAAGCGCCTGGAAGCTGTCATGCATGGCCACCACGGGGGCCAGACCCTGCACATCGCGGCCCACCAGGGTGCGCAGCGGCGGCGCCGCATCGAGGGCGGCGGCCACGATGGCCGCAAACACCGGCTCTGGCGTGGGCGCCTTTTCCACGTCGGTGATATGGCGCTCGCACTGGGCGGCGGCAAAGGCGCTATAGCCGTAGGTCTCGCGCGGGAGCAGGCCCTTGTCCATGATCGCCGTGCGAAACGTGCCCGGCGCCACGGTGGCCATGGTGATGCCAAAGGGGATCAGTTCCGTCGCCATGGCGGCCGACATCGCGTCGAGCGCATGCTTGCTGGCGGCATACATGGCCATGTGGGGCACGGCGACAAAAGACGCGCCAGAGGTTACATTCACGATCCGCCCCGCACCGCGCGCCCGCATGGCCGGCAGCACCGCCTGCATGGTGCGCAGGGCGCCCAGCACATTGGTGTCGAGCACGGCACTGGCATCGGCAATTGCGGTCAACTCGCCCGGCGCAATCAGTTGGATGCCGGCATTGTTCACCAGCACATCAATGGTGCCAAGGCGGCCCTCCACCTCGGCCACGGCGGCCTTCACCGAGGCCTCGTCGCGCACGTCGATGGTGACAAGCGAGATGGGCAGGCCTTCGGCGGCGGCGGCCTGCAGCAGCCCGGCGCCGCGTGCCGGATCGCGCACGCCGGCGGCAACGGTTGCCCCCCGGCGTGCCAGGGCAAGGGCGGCCCCTTCGCCAAAGCCTGAACTGCAGCCTGTGATCAGAACGACGGTCATGGGATCTCCTTAAGCCGAAGCGGCCTGGGCGCGGCGCACCGCTTCGGACCAGACGTCGAGATTGCCTTCCTCGCGGCTGAGCCGCAGCGTCAGCCGGGAAATCACCCAGCCGCCGGGCGTGCGGCGAAAGCCGTTCTCGTACACACCAAACATGGTGTAGCGCGAATTGCCCCGGATGCCGCCGATCCAGTGTTCCGCCCGCATCACCGCGCGCGCCTGTGCCCGGTCGCCGTCGAGGGTGACCTGGATATTGGTGATCATATGCTGGGTGGCCTCGAACTGGCCGATCACGGCACGCGCCCCGGCCACATGGCGGTCGCGCGACAGGGTGGCCGGGGCAATGGCCGCGTTCATCTGGCTGAAGTCGGTCTCCAGCGGATCATCAAAGATCCTGGCCCAGCTGTCCCAGGCCCGTTCATCAACGCCGGAGCCATAGAGATCCATCAGCCGGCGGATCGCCGCCTCGTCTTGCAGGGAATCTGGGTGCAGGGCATCTGGCATGGGGCGTTCCTCCGACCCGTTGTTTTTACTTGTGCCGCTGAGGATAACCCGGCACGCCGGCCAAATGGTACCCCCATCGGGCGCCCGATCCGCCTGTTTCACGTCGCGGCAGATCGGGTCTGTGGCCTATGGTCCGCATCCTTCCATTGTGGATCGCAGGCTAATTTCAGCTATTTGTGGATCCTTCCCCAAGGCTGGCGGGTTGCTTCCCCTGACCGGCCAGAGACTCCGCCGGCCCCACTGAAAGGGTAGCAATCATGGGTGAAGACCGTAACAAGGCCGCTGGCACACAGGCGTCTGGTTCCATGAAGGACCACGTCGCCAACGAAAAGGCGATCAACCCCGCTGCGGACAAGCTTGCCGCCGAACAGAAGGCCAAGCAGCAGGCCGGAGCCAAGAGCCCCGGTGCCGCAGCCCCACCGCCCCAGAGTGCCGGGCAGGGCGCTGGCCAACGTGGTGACGCTGCGCGTCGCGACTAGGCCCAACTGAACAAACCATGGCCCCCTCGCCCCCGTAAAGGGCGAGGGGGCGAGGGTTGGGTGCAGCACTCAGAGGCCCAGGCTCTCCCGGGCGAACTGGGTGGTGCCCTTGTAATCGGCCTTGCCATTGGGGGCGCGCAGCATCTGGTCAACCGCCAGGATGCGCTTGGGCGTCTTGTAGCCAGCCAGCCGGTCGCGCACATGGCGGCGCAGGCTTTCCTCATCAAAGCTGGCGCCGGGGCGCAGTTCCACCACGCCGGTCACCGCCGTGCCCCATTTGTCGTCGGGCACGCCCACCACCAGGGCGTCGTCGACGTCGGGGTGCTGCTTCAGCACCTCCTCCACCTCTTCCGGATAGACCTTCTCGCCAGCGGTGTTGATGCACACGCTGCCGCGCCCCAGCAGGGTGATCGACCCATCCTCGTGCACCAGGCAGAAGTCGCCGGGGATCGACCAGCGCCGCCCCTCGATCACGGGGAAGGTCTTGGCGGTCTTCTCCGGGTCCTTCCAATAGCCGACGGGGATGTTGCCGCCGCGTGCAATATAGCCGGGCTCCTCGCTGCCCGGCGCAATCGGCCGGTGATCGGGCGAGAACACCTTCACGTCCTCCCCCATCATGAAGCGGGCCGTTTCCACCTCGCCCTCGGAATTGGTAATGGAGGCGGCAAAGCCCACCGCCTCGGACGAGCCGAAGGAATCGATCAGCTGGGCCTGGGGCACGTGCTGCAACAGGCCGTGCTTGACCTCCTGGCTCCACATCACGCCAGACGAAATGATGCTGAGCAGCGAGGACAGGTCCCAGCGGCCGGGGTTTTCTTCCAATGCTCGCAGCATGGGCTTGGCAAAGGCATCGCCCACGATGGCGATCTGGCTCACCTTGTCGCGTTCGATGGCATCCCACATTTCCACCGCCTCGAAGCTTGGCCTGTCGAGGGTAACGACCGAGCCACCCATGCACAAAGCCGCAAAGGAGGTGAGCAGGCCGGTGCCATGCATCTGCGGGCAGGCCGGGATCATGCGCGCGCCCGGCCCCATCTCGCGGATGAGGTCGAGGTGCTCAGGGATATTGGTGGGGATGCGCGGCAGGAAGACGGGGCTCAACTGGGTCTGGCGCAGGTCGTCATGGCGCCACATCACGCCCTTGGGCATGCCGGTGGTGCCGCCCGTATAGATGAAGAAGAGGTCATCGGGCGAGCGCGCGATGCCCAGCGGCGCGCCATCGTGCGCCGCCACAAAGGCCTCGTAAGCCTGAGCAAAGGGGGCAAGCGGCGTCTCGTCCACTGCAATCTGCAACCAGGTGCGTACCCCCGGCAGCCGCGCCTTCAGCTCGCCCAGGATCTCGGCAAATTCGCTGCCATAGACGACGATGCTGGCGTCAGAATTGTCAAAGATATAGTGCAGCTCGTCCGCCTTGTAGCGGTAGTTCACATTGACGTGCACAAAGCGGCCCTTGAAGCCCGCGCAGGTGGCCTCCATGTATTCCGGGTGGTTACGCAGCAGGATGGCCAGCTTGTCGTCCGGCTGGTGCCCGGCGGCGATCAGTCCGCGGGCAAGCGCATTGGTGCGCCGGTCAAAATCCCCCCAGGTGGTCACCCGGTCCTTGTGGATCAGCGCCGGGGCATCCGGCGGCATGATGGTGGCCACACCGTCGAGAATATCGCCGTAATTCCAAGCCATTGTGTTTCCCTCCCGTTATTACCCCCGACAATACCCCACGCCCCCCAACCTCGGAAACACCCCGGGGGAAAGATTGGGGGGCGCCCCCACCCTCCCCTTTCCCCTTCGCCCTCTGATCTGCCATGATCGGGCAAAGGTTGTCGTGACAGTCAGGGAGTGAGCCCGTGGGACAGTTTGGTATCGGACAGGCGGTTCGGCGCAAGGAAGATGTGCGGTTCATCACGGGCACGGGGCGCTATACCGATGACATCAATCGGGTGGGGCAGGCTTTTGCGCATTTTCTGCGCTCGCCCCATGCCCATGCGGTGATCCGGGGCATTGATGTGGCACAGGCCCGGGCGGCGGCCGGGGTGCTGGGGGTCTATACGGCGGCGGATGTGGCGGCGGCGGGGCTGGGCGTGATCAAGGCGGCCCCGATGGTCAAGAACCGTGATGGCGCCGACCATGCCAATCCCGGCCGCACCCTGCTGGCGTCGGACCGGGTGCGCCATGTGGGCGACCCGGTGGTGATGATCGTCGCCACCAGCCGCGAGGCGGCCGAGGATGCGGCCGAACTGGTGGTCGTGGATTACGAAACCCTGGACGCGGTGGTGGATGCCCGGGCAGCACTGGCCCCCGGTGCCCCGCTCGTCAGCGACGGGGTGCAGGGCAATCTGGCGGTGGATTGGGAACTGGGCGACAAGGCCGCCACCGACGCCGCCTTTGCCGGTGCGGCCCGCACGGTCTCGGTGGAGCTGTTCATCAACCGCATTGTGGTGGCCTCCATCGAGCCGCGCGGCATGGTGGCGGAATATGACACGGCGGTGGACCGCTATGTGGTGCACATGGGCACCCAGGGCGTGTTCGGCATGCGCCGCACCATCGCCAAGAACCTGAATGTTGCCGAAGACCGCGTGCGGGT
>CANCOY010000121.1 GCA_947379865.1 Acetobacteraceae bacterium | reverse complement strand
ACCCGCCGTCGCTCGCCACCCGACAGGGCGACCGAGGCCGTCCGCCGCAGATGTTCGATGGAGAATTCGGCCAGCAGTTGGTCGAGCTTGGCTTCCCGCACATCGCGCACCGGCTCTACGGTTTCGAGGACGGCGCGGATATTTGCCTCAACCGAAAGGCCGCGAAAAATCGAGGCCTCCTGTGGCAGATAGCCCATGCCAAGCCGCGCCCGGCGGTACATGGGCAGACTGGTGACGTCGGTGCCATCAAGCAGGATGGAGCCATAGTCCGGCGCAATCAGCCCCGTGATGATGTAAAAACAGGTGGTCTTGCCCGCCCCGTTCGGGCCAAGCAGCCCGACCGCTTCACCGCGCTTCAGGCTGAGGCTGACGTTCCTGACCACCGGGCGTTTCTTGAACGCCTTGCCGATGGTGCGGACTTCCAGGCCCTCGGCATGATCAGTGCCTTGGCCGGCGGTGCCGGCCGGTCTGGCCATGACGGTATCTTGGCTTGCGTCCATCTTAGCCTCGGCTGGCCGGTTGGGTCATGGGGTGGTCGCCTTCTCGCGCTTCTTGGGTATGAACAGTCCCTGCACGCGCCCGCCCTGGCCTGCCTCTGCCGTAAGGCGGCTGCGGCCGGTATTGAGGTCGAGGGCAAGGGCGGTGCCCTTCAGCACGTTCTTGCCCCGGGTCAGCACCACCTTGCCACCCATGGTCACCTCGCCTTTGACCACGTCATAATCGGCCCAGTCGCCCTGGGCGGTCTGGGTGGGGGACGACAGGAAGACATCGGTCTTGGCTTCAAGACGGGAGATTTCCGAGGCGTTGCTGCCAGACGCGGTGGCCGAACCTGGGGCCGGTTTTTTGGCGGCTGGCGCCGCCTCCTCGTCTTTCGAGCGGTAATGCACGATCACCACGGCGGCCTTGAGACGCAGCTCGCCCTGGATGATCTCGACATTGCCGGTGAAGGTGGCCGTCTTGGCGTCCTGGGCCACATCAAGACTATCGGCGGCAATATTGACCGGCTGGTCGGAATCGCGCTGGAAGCCGCTGCCAAGAATCTCGGTGGACGCCTTGGGGGCGGCCGGGGTTGCGGCCGTTGTCTGGGCCACGGCTGCGCCGGCCAGCAGCAGGCTGCCAAACAGCAGGCTGACGGGCAGCAGGCTAACCAGCAGCACTGGGCCGACAAGTCCCTTGCCGAGCGATATCCGGGCGGGTGTGAGTCTGTTTGTCATTGTCCGGATCTGTCTCAGCTTCGCGCCGACGGCATGACCGTCATGCGCACGTTGCCCATAAAGCGAATGCGGTTGCCGCCGTCCCAGGCCTCGAAGCGGTCGGCGGAAATCGTGCCGGCCGGGCCCTGTCCGGTTACAGGCAGGTCGCTGCGCGCCGTGCCTTCGTCCATATTGGCGCTGACGGCGCTGCCATGGGCTTCCCAGCCATCGCCACTGTAAAGCTCCACCACCCCATTGAGGTCGATCGTGTTCAGCTTCGGGCGGATGATGCCGGTCGTGGCCTGCAGGTGGAACCAGCCGCCACTCTTGACGCTGATGTCCGCCTCGGGGCTGGTGAGATCGACCCGTTCGGCATCAGCCTTGTCCTGAATGGCTTCCACGGCGGTAACCGTATAGGCCTGTCCCTGCTTGTCGACGCCGACAAAGCGCGGGCTCTGCATGGTCAGGCCCGTGGGGTCGATCTTGATGTTGGCAAACGAGATTGGCAGCGCGCCAGGACGCGAGGTGTCGCCGCCGGGCCATGCCACCACGGCGGCAATCAGTGCCAGGGCGGCAACCGGCAGCGCCACCTTCATCAGGCTGACGAAGCGGCTGTAGCGTCGGCCCACCTTTGCCACGGGGGGCGTGAAGGCGACGGGTAGAGGGGCAGGGGGTAGAGGGGCAGGGGGGAGAGGCGCCGGGGGGAGAGGCGCCGGGGGGAGAGGCGCAGGTGGGATGGCAGGCACCGGCTCCGGCGCGGCCACGATTGACGCGGCCATGACCGGCTCAGGCGGGGCAGCTGTGGGTACGGGTACCGGCGCAGGGGGTGAGGTATGACTGCTGGCAGGCGCAGCGGAAGCGGTTGCGGCGATCGGGGGTTTGGCCTTGCGGGGCCGTGACCCCGCCGCCTTGCCCGCCTCGGGGGCCCCGGGCCTGGGCGCGCGCGGCGCGCCTGAGGCGCCCGGCTTGCGGCGTTTTCGTTCCTCACTCATGCGACGCCTGCCCGCAGGCAGTCATGCACATGGATGATGCCAACCGGCCGCCCTTCGTCCACCACGAAAAGGAACGTGATGGCACTGGTGTTCATGCGCCCCAGTGCCTCGGCTGCAAGGGCCCTGGGGCCGATGGTCTTGGGCGCCCTGGTCATCACGGTGCCTGCGGTTTCAGCCATCAGCCCCGGACCCATGTGGCGACGCAGGTCGCCGTCGGTCACGACGCCGGCCAGCAGGCCGTCCTCGCCCACAACCCCGGCACAGCCAAAGCTCTTGGCTGTCATCACCAGCACCGCCTCGGACATAGGCGTGTCAGGATGGACGATGGGCAGGCCATCGCCGCTGTGCATCAGGTCGCTGACGCGCAGCAGACCGGCGCCAAGCTTGCCGCCCGGGTGAAAGACCTGGAACTGGTCGGGTGAGAAACCCTTGCGCTCCATCAGCGCCACCGCCAGGGCATCGCCCAGGGCCATCATCAGGGTGGTGGAGGTGGTGGGGGCAAGGCCGTTGGGGCAGGCTTCCCGGGCCGGCGGCAGCACCAGCGCCACGTCGGCCGCTTCCGACAAGGTAGAAGCCCCGCCCGAGGTCATCCCGATCAGCGGCACGCCAAAGCGCCGTGTATAGGTGACGACGTCGCGGATTTCGTCGGTATTGCCCGAGTTGGAAAGCACCAGCGCCGCATCATCGCCCGTGATCATGCCCAGATCACCATGGCTGGCCTCGCCCGGATGGACAAACATGGCCGGGGTGCCGGTGGAGGCAAAGGTTGCGGCAATCTTGCGACCAACATGGCCACTTTTGCCCATCCCGCACACCACAACCCGGCCCCTTACGCCCATGAGGAGGTCGAGGGCGGCGGGGAAACTTTCGTCAAGCGCGCTGGAGAGCAGCACCAGTGCCTCGGACTCCAGCAACAGAACCCGCCGCGCCGCTGCAAGGTCGGCGGCACTGCGGGCAGTGCTGCCGGCGTCGCCATAACGGGCGCTGGGGCTTTGCTGGGTCATGCGGGGAGGCACTTCATCGGAAGAGGGGGCGACGGCGATCTTGCCGCGCCTGTCCGCAGAGGGACAAGCGAAAATCGTGCCGGAATTATGTCAACCCGCCGTGTTTTCGTCAACGAGAGCCTGTGCCCAGCGTTCAGGATACCTGCGCCCTCAGGTTTTGCGGCCGTCAGAACTCAGGAATGGGCAAAAATGTCGGTCTCGGGCCAGCCGGCAAGGTCCAGCTCGGCGCGGGTCGGCAGAAAGGCAAAGCAGGCTTCCGCCAGCTGGGTGCGGCCTTCGCGCTCCAGCAGGTCATCGAACCTGGCCTTGAGGGCGTGCAGGTGCAGCACGTCCGAGGCGGCATAGGCCAGCTGCGCCTCGGTCAGGGTTTCGGCACCCCAGTCGCTGGTCTGCTGCTGCTTGGAAATCTCGACGCCGAGGATTTCCTTGCAGAGGTCACGCAGACCATGGCGGTCGGTGAAGGTGCGCGTCAGGCGGGCGGCGATCTTGGTGCAATAAACGGGGGACGGCAGCACGCCCAGATGCTGGCGCAGCGCGGCGATATCGAACCGCCCGAAATGAAACAGCTTGGTGACGGCCGGATCCGCCAGCAGTGCCTCGAGGCGCGGGGCCTGATGGTGGCCCTTGGGGATCTGGACGAGATGGGCATTGCCATCCCCTGCCGACAGCTGCACGAGGCAAAGCCGGTCCCGATGGGGGTTGAGGCCCATGGTTTCCGTATCGATCGCAACGATCGAGCCGAAATCAAGCCCGGCGGGCAGATCGCCCTTGTGCAGTGTGATTGTCATGTCGGGGGTCCGGCGGGAGCACGCGTCGCCGGTTGGCGATTGGCGTGCTCCCGAGAAGTGGTGCCCAGGAGAGGACTCGAACCTCCACGACCTTTCGGCCACTGGCACCTGAAGCCAGCGCGTCTACCAATTCCGCCACCTGGGCTGGTCGGCAGCGGTTGAGTATTGAAATTGAACCCCGATGTCAACGTGTCCGTTTGAAGAAGGCGAAAATAGCTGGCCCGGAGGGACGATGACCCGCAGCCCGCAAACCGCTATACGTTCGCCATTGAACACTGCGTCGGCGGCTTGGCTGGCGCGCGGCAGGCTGCGCCCGGGGGCGCGCCGAAACGGGGATTTGCACATGGCTGAGCGGCTGGTCACGGTCTTCGGGGGCTCCGGTTTCATCGGGCGCTATGTGGTAAAACGGCTTGCCGCCTCGGGCGCACGGGTGCGCGTCGCGGTCCGCCGCCTGGAGGATGCCAAGTTCCTGCGCACCATGGGTGATGTGGGCCAGGTGGTGCCGTTTCTGGCCAATGTGCGGGTTGCCTCCTCTGTGCAGGCGGCGGTGGCCGGTGCCGATGCGGTGATCAATCTCGTCGGCATCCTGCATGAATCGGGCGCCCAGAAGTTCGACATGGTGCAGGCAACGGCGCCAGGCCTCATTGCCGAGGCGGCACGGGCCGCCGGGGTGCGGCATGTTGTCCATGTGTCGGCAATCGGTGCCGATGCGGCCTCTGCCGCCGCTTATGCCCGCACCAAGGCCACGGGCGAGGCGGCGGTGCACGCGGCCTTTCCGACGGCCACGATCCTGCGGCCCTCCATCGTCTTCGGGGCCGAGGATGGCTTCTTCAACCGCTTCGCCAATCTGGCGCGCTATCTGCCGGCCCTGCCCCTGATCGGTGGCGGCCACACGCGCTTCCAGCCGGTCTATGTGGGCGATGTGGCCGATGCGGTAATGGCCGCGTTGGCCCGGCCCGAGGCCGCCGGCAAGACCTATGAACTGGGCGGCCCCGGCATCTATACCTTTGCCGAACTGATGGCCTATGTGCTGACGGTCATCCAGCGCAAACGGCTGCTGCTGCCCATTCCCTTTGCCGTGGCAAAGATCCAGGGCCTGATCATGGGCCTGCTGCCCTCGCCCATGCTGACCCGCGACCAGGTGGTCATGCTGGAGACCGACAATGTCGTGGCCCCCGGCATGCCCGGGCTTGCCGACCTTGGCATCGTGCCAAAGACGGTCGAATCGGTGGTGCCGGCCTATCTTGGCCGCTTCCGCCGCACCGGCCAGTTCGCCCCTTCCCAGGCCTGAATATCGGCCATGGCGGCCTGGTGACGTGTACGGATGGCGTTGTGGCGCCCTCCGCCTGCGTCTGGTTACTAAAACCTGTGGAGAGGTCTTGGCCCGGCCGGGGTGGATAGGTAAAGTGCGCGCCCATGCGTGTTCTGTTTCATACGATCTTGTCCCCCTTTTCTCGGAAAGTGCGTATCGCACTGGGTGAGAAAGGGCTTGATTTCGATCTCATGGCCGAAAAGGTCTGGGAGCGGCGGGATGAATTCCTTGCCCTCAACCCGGCCGGACAGGTGCCTGTCCTGGTTGAGACGACGGGTTTTGTCGTCAGCGATTCTTCAGTGATCTGCGAATATCTGGACGAGGTTTATCCCGCCCGCCTGCTGATTGGCAGCACCCCCGCCGGCCGGGCCGAGGCACGCCGTCTTGCCGCCTGGTTCGACCAGAAATTCCATGCCGAGGTAACCCAGAACCTCGTGTGGGAGCGCGTCACCAAGCGTCTCATGGGCCTTGGTGAGCCGGATTCTGCACATATCCGCGCGGGCCTTCTGAACATCAATTACCACCTGGATTACATCACCTATCTGGTGGAAGAGCGGCGCTGGCTGGCGGGGGATGATTTCAGCCTTGCCGACATTGCGGCTGCGGCCCAACTCTCCTGCCTCGACTATGTCGGGGATGTGCCGTGGGAAGATCATCCCGATGCGAAGGACTGGTATGCGCGGGTGAAGTCGCGCCCGTCTTTCCGGCCGCTGCTGGCCGATCATATCACCGGCCTGCGGCCGCCCGTGCATTACGCCGACCTGGATTTCTAGATGGAGGGCTTGCGGGCGCGTCTTGAGGCAGAGGCCCGCACCCTGGGCTTCGAGGCCATCGGCCTGACCACGCCCGACGCCCTGACAGAGGCGACCGCCGCCCGCCTGATGGCCTTTCTGGCCGAAGGCCGCCACGGCGCCATGGCCTGGCTGGCCGACCGCCCCGAGCGCCGCGCCGATCCCCGGGTGCTATGGCCCGGGGTGCGTTCCATCATCATGCTGGGCATGAACTATGGGCCGGCCGAAGATCCCATGGCCCGCCTGACGCGGCGCGACCGTGCCACCATCTCGGTCTATGCGCAGGGGGCTGATTACCATGATGTGATCAAGCGCAAGCTCAAGCTGCTGGCCCGCTGGCTGGCGGCCGAGACGGGGCAGGACGTAAAGGTTTTCGTTGATACTGCGGCCGTCATGGAAAAACCCCTGGCCGCCGCCGCCGGGCTTGGCTGGCAGGGCAAGCACACCAATCTGGTGTCGCGCCAGCATGGCTCGTGGCTGTTCCTTGGCGCCATCTACACGGCGGCTGAGCTGGAGCCGGATGCGCCCGAGGCGGATCATTGTGGCCGCTGCACCGCCTGCCTCGACATCTGTCCGACGGCGGCCTTTCCGGCACCGCACCAGCTTGATGCCCGCCGCTGCCTCTCCTACCTCAGCATCGAGCACAAGGGGCCGATCCCGGCCGAGTTCCGCGCCCCCATGGGCAACCGCATCTATGGCTGCGATGATTGCCTGGCGGTCTGCCCGTGGAACAAATGGGCGACGGTGGGGCATGAGGCGGCCCTGCAGCCCCGCGCCGCCCTGCAGGCGCCCCTGCTGGCCGATCTGGCCCGCCTTGATGATGCGGCCTTCCGGGCGATGTTTGCGGGCACCGCCATCAAGCGCATCGGGCGCGACAGGTTTGTCCGCAATGTCGCCATTGCGCTGGGAAATTCGGCGGATCCTGCCGTGGTGCCGGTGCTGGACCAGTTGCTTGACGATGCGGCGCCCCTGGTGCGGGGCATGGCCGTGTGGGCGCTCGGCCGCCTGCTTGGCCCCCTTGAGCTTGGCCGCCGCGCCACAGGCCGGCTGGCGGCAGAGGCCGATCCCGATGTGGTCGCCGAATGGGCAGCGGCTATGGGGCCGGCGCGTCTGCCTGGGGCTTGAGGCCGAGGGCTTCGATATTGGCCCTTGCGGCTTCGGCGGCCGGGCTTTCGGGGGCTTTTTTCAGCACGTCGATCCAGTCGGTTCTGGCGCCTGGATCATCGCCAGCAAGGTGGCGGATGGCGCCACGCTCCAGCAGGGCATCAGGATCACCCGGCATGGCGCCAAGGGCCGCTTCCACATCAGCCCGGGCGCCGCCAAGGTCACCAAGCCGCCGCCGCGCCCCGGCGCGCAGGCTATGGGCCTCGACATTGCCGGGGGCCAGTTTCAGCACCTTGCCCAGTTCTGCGGCCGCCCCCTCCCAGTCGTCCTGGGCACCAAGGGCGCGGGCGCGGTCCACCATCACCTGGGGCTGGTTGGGCCGCAGCGCAAGCGAGCGGGTAAACGCCTCATAGGCCTTGTTGAAGCTGCCTTCCATCAGCCAGACATTGCCTGCCTGGTCCAGCAGGTCGGCGCCCAGATCGGGGCGTTTGGCATGGCTTGCCGCCGCCTCAAGGCGGGCGGCAGCCTGTGGCAGGCGGCCCAGTTCCACCAGCGCCAGACCGGCGCAATGGTCGGCCGGCGCGCCGCCGCCAGCCCGCACCCAGGCCTCGGCCTGGGACAGGGCCGTGGTCGCATTGGTGCGCACCGCCGCCAGGCAGGCCTGATAGCTGCGCGCGGCCTCCGCCTCGGTTGCCGTGGGGGCCGGGGGGCGGGGCGGGGTGGCGGGCTTGGCGGTGGCCTCCACCCTTGTGGTCTTGGCCAGGGCCAGATCCGGCGCCAGGGCCAACGCGGCCAGGGTTGCCAGTGCCAGGACCGGGATCAAGCGGCGGCGGGCGGGGGGTGCTTGAGGGGCGGTGTGCATGGCGCCTAAAGTCCGGCTGTCCGCTGTCCGATGCAAGCCCCGGAGATCCCCTTCATGACCATGCCTGCGACCCCACGCCTCCTCAGCTTTGGCCATGGCTACAGCGCCCGTGCCCTGGCCCGCGGCCTGACGGCCAGGGGCTGGCAGGTGGCCGGCACCTCCCGCACGGCCGAGGGGGCCAAAAGGCTTGTGGCCGAGGGGGTCGAGGGGCATGTCTTCAACCGCAGCACCCCCCTTGATCCTGCGGTGCTGGCAGACGTAACCCATGTGATAATCTCCATTCCGCCTGATGAGGTGGGCGACCCGGTGCTGGACCTGCATGGTGGCGCCCTGGCACGTCTGCCGTCGCTGCGCTGGCTGGCCTATCTCTCCACCACCGGGGTCTATGGCGACCGGGGCGGCGACTGGGTGGACGAAACCAGCGACCTGAGGCCTGCCAATGTGCGCGGCCAACGGCGCGTGGCGGCCGAAGCTGGCTGGTGCCGCCTGTGGCAGCAACAGGGCCTGCCTGCCCATGTCTTCCGCCTTGCCGGCATCTATGGCCCTGGCCGCAGCCAGATCGACAGCGTGCGCGACGGCTCCGCCAGGCGCACCTTCAAGGAAGGCCAGGTCTTCAGCCGCATTCATGTGGAGGATATCGCCGCCGTGCTGGCCGCCTCCATCGCCCGTCCCCGGCCCGGCGCCATCTACAATGTCTGTGATGACGAGGCGTCGGCCCCCTGGGAGGTGGTGGAATTTGCCTGCACCCTGCTGGGCGCCCCCGTGCCGCCACTGGTGCCGCTGGAAGAAGCCAATCTGTCGGAGATGGGCCGCAGCTTCTATGCCGAAAACAAGCGGGTGCGTAACACCCTGCTGCACAGCGAACTGGGCGTTAACCTCGCCTATCCCAGCTATCGAGAGGGGCTGCGGGCGCTGGCAGGCCTGGCGTAATGCCATCCATGCCTCAGCCTAGGGATGAAGGGGACCATGGCGGTGCCACAGGTTCATGCGCCCATCCCGTGACATGGCAGGGGCGGCCTGAAGGGTAGCCTGTCCCAGAGCAGTCTCGACCGCCTCGCGCGACCGACGCATGTCATCAAGGGCGGCCTTCAGGGGGGCAGGGTCGAACTCTGGTGCTGCAAGGGCGGACGCGATCCGTGCCGGAATGGACAGGACCCTGTCGTGGTTGGCCTCCAGGTCGGGCATATAGGGCGCGAGTGCGGCCCTGAACAGCGCTGCATCCGCCGCCGACATGCCCTCGGTCATATGCGCCACCATCTCGGTCGGCGGTGGTGGCCCGGCGTGCCTGCGCAGGGCGTGGGCGCCCCAGAGACTGAGCAGGAAGGCGTTGACGACGAGGGAGGCCACAAGAGCCCGGCCAAGTTTTTTTCCAGTTGGCATGATCAATAGACCTCTGACGTATCATAAATAGTGCTGCTAAGGGTTGCGAGGCAAAGCGGCGAGGTGCCGCCACCAAGCACCACCGGCGCCGCAAAGGCGCCCAGCACCAGGGTCAGCGCCACGGGCAGGCCCAGCCGGGAGATAAAGGCCAATCCGCCGAGGGCGGGTGCCATTGGCACGTCCTCCCCCTCCAGCCGTGTCATCACGCCCGTGACCACCCGCGCCAGCCGTGCCTCCGATATGTCGGGCGTCTGGCTGGCGCGTGCCATCCAGCGATCGAAATTGTCGTCCATCAGACGTCCTCCCAGTTTCTTATTCCGCGACGCCGCAGCGCGGTTTTCAAGGCGATCTTGCCGCGTACCAGCAGGGCTTCCATGGCTGACAGCGAGATGTCCATGATCCCGGCTGCTTCAGCTGCCCGCGTCTCGGCGAAATAGTACAGCGACAGGGCGCGGCGCTGGCGGATCGGCAGATCCTGCATGGCCTCGGCGACCAGTGCCTGGCGCTGCTGCCTGCGCATCTCCTCAAAGGCATCCGAGGTTGTGGCCATTTCATCGGCCATGGTTATCTCGTCCAGAGGCAGATGCTGCCGCCGCCGCGTGCGGTCGATGGCCGCGTTCAGAACCACACGATGCAGCCAGGTTGAAAGTTTCGCTGGCCCGTTCGTCCGCCAGTCCGGCGCCATGCGCCAGACCTTGACGAAGGTTTCCTGCACGATCTCGTCCGCATCGGCCGCATTTCCTGTAACCCGTTCCCCAAGTTTCAGCATGCGACTGGCATGTCGCGCCATCA
>CANCOY010000120.1 GCA_947379865.1 Acetobacteraceae bacterium | reverse complement strand
GAGCTGCTGGCCTTTGGCCCCACCAGCGTGAATTGCCAGCCGGCGCGCTTTGTCTTTGTCACCTCCGAGGCGGGCAAGGCCCGTCTGCTGCCCCATCTGTCTGGCTCCAACCGGGAAAAGACGGCGGCGGCACCCGTCTGTGTGATCGTGGCGCACGACAAGCAGTTCTATGACCTGATCCCCGAATTCTTCCCCTACATGCCCGCCGCCCGCGACTGGTTCGCCCATGACGAGGGCGTGGCCGCCGCCACTGCCTTTCGCAATGGCACCCTGCAGGGCGCCTATCTGATCATGGCAGCCCGCGCCCTTGGGCTTGATACGGGGCCGATGTCGGGCTTTGACAATGCCGGGGTCGACCGGGAATTCTTTCCCGACGGGCGCTTTGCCTCGAATTTCCTGATTAATCTTGGGCATGGCGACCCGGCTGGCGTCTTCCCGCGCAGCCCGCGTCCGGCCTTTGACAAGGTCTGCCAGATCGTCTGAGCGCCATGCGCCTGCTTGCCCTTGATACGGCACTTGGGGCCTGTTCCGCCGCTGTCCTGATCGATGGGCGGCTGGCGGGGCACCGGCTTGAGGTGATGGCGCGCGGCCATGCCGAACGCCTGTTGCCCATGGCCGAGGAAGCGCTGGCCGAGGCGGGGCTTGGCTGGGACAGCCTCGACCGCCTTGCGGTCTCGGTCGGGCCGGGCACCTTTACCGGGGTGCGTACGGCGCTGGCCGCCGCGCGCGGCCTTGCCCTTGCCCTCGACCTGCCGCTGACGGGCATCACCACCCTTGCCGCCGTGGCTGCCGCTGCCCAGGCAGAGGGGCCAGAGGGGTCACAGGGACTGTTGCTGGTCACCCTTGATGCCCATGGCGGGCTTGTCTATGCGCAGGGTTTTGCCATGGCACGGGGCGGCGACGCGCTGGTCCCGGCGGCACTGGCCCAGCCTGGCCTGCATGAGCCCGAGGCCCTGGTCGCCCTTCTGGAGGCGGCGCAGGTGCCCCTGGCAGATCTCAAACTTGCCGGCAGTGGCGCCGCTTTGGTGCTGGCCGCCCTTGGCCCCCGGGGGGCGGATATCCCAGTGGCGGGGTCGGGCTTGCCCGATGCCGCAGAGGTCGCGCGCCTTGCGGCGGCCCAGCCCCTGCCGGCCCGGCCCTGGGCCGCGCCATCGCCCCTCTATCTGCGGGCACCCGACGCCCGTCTGCCTGTGCCGAGGGCGGGGCGGCCCGCGTGACACTGGCGGATGCCGGGCCGGCTTTTGCGGCACCCTTGGCCGCTCTGCACGCCCTTTGTTTTCCTGATGATCCCTGGGATGCCGGCTTGCTGGCCCGCCTGCTCGCCATGCCGGGGGTGATCGGGCTGTTTGCCGGCGATGCCGGCGATGCCGCCCCCCAGGGCCTTGTGCTGGTCCGGGTTGCTGCCGACGAGGCGGAGATCCTGACGATCGGTGTCACGCCTGCGGCCCGTGGCAGGGGCCTTGGCGCCACGCTGGTGGCGGCGGCGGCGGCGCGGGCGGCGGCAGCAGGGGCCGCAAGCCTGTTTCTTGAAGTGGCTGAAGACAATCTTGCCGGCCGTGCCCTTTATGCCCACCACGGGTTTGCTGCTGTGGGTCGGCGGCCCGGCTATTACGCGCGCCCCGGCGGCACGGCTGTGGCGGCCCTGGTGCTGGGCCTTGCCCTGTCGGTGACAACCAGTCAATAAATTGCATGCCCCTGTGGACGCCGGTAAAAACAGCCGCCGCACATTATTTGGGTACGTTGCATGTATTCTATTTCAGAAAACGTATAAACACTCTGGCTAAGCTAACGATTTTTTTGGCATATTGTGTGCAAAATATTTTCCTGACAAATTGCGACAATAGGTGCGTAATTGAGTTGTTGCAGATTTGGCGATTAAAATGTAACGACATCTTCCCAACCTGCTTACGGGAGACATAGTGCCCATGTCCGAATCCAAAGCCGACCATGCAGACCTGATCGCGCTGACGGCTGAAATCGTCGCGTCGCACGTGTCCAACAATTCTGTTCAGCACGGCGACCTGCCTGGCCTCATCAATGAGGTTTACAAGGCGCTCTCGCAGATCGGGACACCTGAGGTTGAGGTGCCGGCAGCACGTCCGCAGCCGGCTGTGCCTATTCGCAAGTCTGTCTTCCCGGATCACATCGTGTGTCTTGAGGATGGCAAGAAGCTGAAGATGCTGAAGCGCCATCTGATGACCAGCTATAATCTGACCCCGGACCAATACCGCGAGCGCTGGGGCCTGCCGGGCGACTATCCCATGGTGGCGCCCGACTATGCAGAACAGCGCCGCGAACTGGCCGTGAAGATCGGCCTTGGCACCACCCGTCGCAAGCGTCGCCGCAAGGCCTGAGCTTTGCCGGCCGGGCCTGCCATCTGTGGCCTGGCGTCGATTTATGCGCTTCCCGAAGCCCGCGTTGTCGTTTGACGCTGGCTTCGGGACCGTGTCTCGGGCTATGAGGCATGGATGATGGACAGAATTGAGCAGCTTTGTGTTGCCAAGGGCATGCGGATGACCGGCCAGCGCCGGATCATTGCGCGCGTCCTGTCTATTTCCACCGATCATCCCGATGTCGAGGAAGTGCACCGTCGTGCCACGGCGCTGGACGCCCGCATTTCCATCGCCACGGTCTATCGCACCGTGCGCCTGCTGGAAGAGGCGGGCATCCTCGAGCGACATGATTTCCGCGATGGCCGTGCCCGCTATGAAGAGGCGCCCGAGGCCCATCACGATCACCTGATCGACCTTGCCACGGGCCGCGTCATCGAATTCCGCAACGAGGCCATCGAGGAACTGCAGCGCCGGATCGCCGCCGAGCTTGGCTTCCGCCTGATCGATCATCGCATGGAACTCTATGCCATCCCTCTCGACGCCCCGGCCCATGCGGCAGAGGAGCGAGAGGCAGCGCGCGCCGCCAGAACAGCACGGGCTGCCCGTCGCGAAGAGCATTGAAGGCCCCATGACCCTCGAGACCATCACCCTGCCAGAGACCACCTTAGCCGAGCCCGTCTACAGCCGCCCGCCAACCCCCAGGCCGGCCAGCGTGATGGCGGAACTGCCTGCGGCCCGCCGGCCCGGCACCGGCTGGTGGGGCCTGGCCCGGGCGGTGAGCCGGATTGTGGTCTGGCTGGCCTGGACGCTGACCCTGATCCCGGTCCAGTTTGTGGCCCTGCGGCTGTTGGCACGGGGGATCTGGCCGGGCTTTGCCATTGGCTTTCCCACCTTCTATCACCGCTCGCTGTGCCGCATTCTTGGCATCACCATCGAACTGCGGGGGGTGGCACCGGCGCCTGCGCCCGTGCTGATCATTGCCAACCATTGTTCCTGGCTCGACATCATCGTGCTGTCGGCCATCCGGCCCCTGTCGTTCGTCGCCAAGGCAGAGGTGGCGACCTGGCCCCTGTTTGGCCTGCTGGCCAAGTTGCAGCGCACGGTGTTCGTGGAGCGCGAGCGGCGGAGCCGCGTAACCGAGCACAAGGACGAAATCACCCGCCGGCTT
This sequence comes from Acetobacteraceae bacterium, assembly GCA_947379865.1. GTDB lineage: Bacteria > Pseudomonadota > Alphaproteobacteria > Zavarziniales > Zavarziniaceae > CANCOY01. The sequence continues at coordinate 6,729 of CANCOY010000120.1, read as the reverse complement.
GGGCTTGGCGATGCCCTGGTGCTGTTTCCCGAAGGCACCACGAACGAGGGCAACCGCATGATCCCGTTCAAGACCGCCCTGTTCTCGGCCGCCGCCACCACGGTGGACGACGGCAAGGGCGGTGCCCGGCCGATCATCGTCCAGCCCTGGAGCGTTGCCTATACGGGCCTGAACAACATGCCCATGGGGTGGGACCAGCGGCACTTCTATGCCTGGTATGGCGACATGGAACTGGCACCCCACCTTTGGCAGATCCTGCAGATGGGGCCGGTGACGGTGCGGGTTGAACTGCATGCCCCCGTCACCCTGGCGGATTTCGACAACCGCAAACACCTGTCGGCCCATTGCGAGCGCACCGTGGCAGAGGGCCTTTCGGCGGCTCTGGCCGGGCGGCAGTCAGGGCCCGCGCGTATCCTTGGCCGCCCGTTTCCTTGACTTGGCGGCCCCCGATGCTAGTGTCTGTCCATACAGGAGATCGGGTTCGCACATGCCTTTCGGGGCCACAAGCGATGATGAGTCCTCAGGCGGTAATGAGGAATGGGCCATGACCCTGGCAGGCGTTTACCTTGGCCAGGCAACGCGGTGCACTACCTTCCCTGTGCCAGGCAGCTCCCTTGTCCCATTCCTATAAAGACGGTCGCCCCACGGTGGCACGCAGGCTTCACATCAAGACCTATGGCTGTCAGATGAACGTCTACGATTCCGATCGTATGGCCGATCTGATGGCACCCCATGGCTTTGAGCTGGCCGATGCGCCCGATGGCGCCGACCTCGTCATCATCAACACCTGCCACATCCGCGAAAAGGCCGGCGAGAAGGTCTATTCCGACCTTGGCCGCCTGCGCCCCCACAAGGAAGCCAAGGCCGCCAGTGGTGGCCGCATGCTGGTGGCGGTGGCCGGCTGCGTCGCCCAGGCCGAAGGGGCAGAGATCATGCGCCGGGCGCCCACGGTGGACATCATCGTCGGCCCCCAGGCCTATCACCGCCTGCCGGAAATGGTGGCCCAGGTCATGCGGGGCGCCGGCCGCGCCCTCGACACCGACTTTCCGGTGGACAGCAAGTTCGACCATATGCCCGTCCCCTCCCAGGGCACCGGGCCAGCCGCCTTTCTTACCATTCAGGAAGGCTGCGACAAATTCTGCACCTTCTGTGTGGTGCCCTATACCCGGGGCGAGGAAGTCTCCCGCCCGGCCGAGGCGATCGTGGCCGAGGCGCGGCGTCTGGTGGCCGGCGGCACGGTGGAAATCACCCTGCTGGGCCAGAATGTGAATGCCTGGCACGGCGCGGCACCCGACGGGCGCGGCAGCTGGGGCCTTGGCCGCCTGATCCGCGAACTGGCCGACCTGCCCGGTCTGGCGCGCCTGCGCTATACCACCAGCCATCCCCGCGACCTCGACGACGACCTGATCGCCGCCCATCGCGACGTGCCCCAGTGCATGCCCTTTCTGCATCTGCCCGTACAGTCAGGCTCTGACCGGATTCTGGCGGCCATGAACCGGGGCCATGATGCGCAGGCCTATCGCGATCTGGTGGCCCGCCTGCGCCAGGCCCAGCCGGATCTGGCCCTGTCCAGCGATTTCATCGTCGGCTTCCCCGGCGAGACCGAGGCGGATTTCGAGGCGACCCTGGCGCTGGCGCGCGAGATCGGCTTTGCTCAGGCCTATACGTTCAAATACAGCGCCCGTCCCGGCACGCCCGCCAGCCAGATGGAGGGCCATGTGCCCGAGCCCGAGAAGGAGCGCCGCCTGGGCCTCCTCCAGGCCGCCATTGCCGAGACCCAGCTGGCCTTCAACCGCACCACGGTTGGCCGCACCCTGTCGGTGCTGATGGAGCGTCCCGGCCGCAGGCCAGGCCAGCTCATCGGCCGCACCCCCTATATGCAGTCCATCCACGCCACTGCGCCCCAAGCCATGCTGGGGCAATTGGTGGAGATGGTCGTCGAGTCCGCTGGCCCCAACAGTCTTGCCGGGCGTCTGCCCGACACGGCCCCGGGCGAGGCGGCATAATGGAGGCCGCGTGCAGATGCCTGCCGCGCGTGCCGGAGAGCCCGCACCCGTGATCATCGATTTCGCCGACAACCGTCTTTTGGTGCAGCTTTTCGGCGAGCACGACGCCCATCTGGCCCGGATCGAGAGCCGGCTGGGCATTTCGGTCTCGTCCCGGGGCAACCGCGTGCAGCTGACGGGCGATGCCGAAAGCACCGCCACGGCCCGGGTCGTGCTGGAAGACCTTTATTCGCGCCTTGCCCGTGGCCTTGAAGTGGCGGCGGGTGATGTGGACGGGGCGATCCGCCTGGCCGAGGCGGCGCGCCTTGCCGGCGCCGATCCGGCCGAAGGGGCGGCAGCGCCCGCCATGATCCGCACCGGCCGCCGTCCCGTGCTGGCGCGCACCGCCGGGCAATCGGCCTATATCGACGCGCTGACCCGCAACGAGCTGGTCTTTGGCATCGGCCCGGCCGGCACCGGCAAGACCTATATCGCGGTTGCCATGGCGGTGGCCATGCTGCTGGACCGCCGCATCGACCGCCTGATCCTGTCGCGCCCGGCGGTTGAGGCTGGCGAGCGTCTGGGCTTTCTGCCGGGCGACATGCGCGAGAAGGTGGATCCCTATCTTCGCCCGCTTTACGACGCCCTTTACGACATGATGCCGTCGGACCAGGTGACCAAGCGCCTTGAATCCGGCGAGATCGAGGTGGCGCCGCTTGCCTTCATGCGCGGCCGTACCCTGGGCAATGCCTTTGTCATTCTTGACGAGGCCCAGAACACCACGCCCGGCCAGATGAAGATGTTCCTGACCCGTCTGGGCGAAAACAGCCGCATGGTGATCACCGGCGACCCCAGCCAGGTCGACCTGCCGCCCGGTGCCAAGTCTGGTCTGGTGGATGCCATGGAAACCCTGGGCAATGTTCAGGGCCTGTCGTTCGTGCGGTTCACCGAGGAAGACGTGGTGCGCCACGCTTTGGTGGCCCGCATCGTCCGTGCCTATGCGGCGCGCGATGCCGTGCGTGATCCTGCGGCCGAGGCTGGCCCGGGGCGCTCGGCACGCCCGCGACCGGGGAGCCTTTCATGAAAGAAGCCCTGACCGAACCTGCCGCCCCCGACCCGGATGCCACCGAACTGCAACGGGCACGCCATCTGCTGAGTGCCACCGCCATTCGGGCGCTGGCCGAGGACAAATGGTCGCGCTGGCGCCCCTGGCTCGACGTGCCGCTGGCGGCGGTCTTTATCCTGTTCGTGACGGTCATGATCTCGCCCGGCGCCCAGCAGGCGGTCACCGTGCCACCCATGGACTCCATTGCGGTGGAGACGGTGCGCGCCGAACGCGACCTGAGTGTGGAAGACAGGGCCGCCACCGAACAGCGCCGCCGGGCCGCCGAAGCGGCAAGCCCCGCCGCCTTCCAATATGATTCCAGGCTCTATGCCGGCCTGCAGGCCCCGGTTTCTGCCGCCCTCGACAATCTGGTGGGGCGCCGCGATGCCGCAACGCTTGATGCCCCGGCCCGGCGCGAGGCCTTTGCCGGCGAAATCGGCCGTCCGGTTGCCCAGGGCACCTTCGACCTGATCGAGAAGATCCCCGATCCGCGCGACGTGGCCACCGCCATCGGCTTTTTCCTCGGTCTTGGCCAGGACCGGCTGGTGGTAACCGACCGCAGCGACCTGCCGCCCGATGGCGCCATCGCCATTCGTGACAAGACCCGCGGCGGCGAGCCGACGCCCGCGCGTGTTGCGGGCGTCTTTGACGTGGCCCAGCTGCGCCGCCTGATGGCGAGCCGCGCGGCCGACGCGCCCTGGGGCGAGGCCCGGGTGGTGCGCACCTTCGTGCTGGAAACGGCGGCGGCCCTGGCCCAGCCCAATCTGGCGGCTGACCCCGATCTGGCGGCCCGCCTGCGGCGCGAGGCGAGTGCCGCCGTCGAGCCGGTGCTGACCCGCCTGAACCGTGGCGAAGTGGTGGTGCACGAGGGCGACCGGGTAACGGCCGAGGTGCAGGAGCGCCTGCGCCTGCTCAACCAGAATGACGCCCATCGCGGGCTGCTGGGCGAGTGGCTGGCGGTGGCGGCACTGGTCACGGGCCTGCTGGCCCTGGGCGCCGGCTTCTTTCGCCATGGCCGCCAACCGCTGGAACTGGGGCGCAAGCAGGGCTTTCTGACCCTGACGGTGGTTGCCGCCAGTGTTCTTGTCTCGATCATCTGCCTCTATGCCGGGCGCGGCCTTGCCGTGGGTCTTGGTTTCCCGGCCGACGCGGTGCCGTTCTTCCTGCCGGTGGCGCTGGTCACCGTGGTGATCTCGCTGATGGTGGACGCGCGGACCAGCCTCTTGGCCGGCGTCGCCCTGTCGCTGCTGCTCACCTATCGGGTGGATGGCGACCTCTGGGTCATGGCGCACTATCTGCTGGGCGTGCTGGCGGCGGGCATGGCGGCGCGGCGTTGCCGCCGGCGGTCCGACCTGCTGCGCACCTCGCTGGCCATTGTGGCGGCGCAGGTGCCGCTGGTGCCGGTGATGATCATTCTCGACACCGTCCGCCCGGCCCAGATGGGCCCCTATTTCATGGCGGTGGCACTCGGCGGGATCGTGGCGGCCCTGCTGGTGGCGGTGTTCGCAACCGCCCTGGTCTCGGCCCTGGAATGGGCCTTTGAGGCCACCACCGACATGCGCCTGCTGGAACTGGCGTCGGCTGACAATCCGCTGCTGAAGCAACTCGCCCTGCGCTCGCCCGGCACCTATTACCATTCCCTGATGATGGCCAATCTGGCCGAGACGGCGGCCGATACCATTGGCGCCAACGGGCTGCAGGCCCGGGTGATGGCGCTCTATCACGATCTGGGCAAGATGGAACGGCCGATCTATTTCGCCGAGAACCAGCGCGGCCGTAACATTCATGATCGCCTGCCGCCAGAGCTTTCGGCCCGCATCATCTTTGCCCATATCAAGGATGGCGTCGATATTGCCCGCAAGCATCGTCTGGGCCGTGCCGTAATCGATGCGGTTACCCAGCACCAGGGCACCACGGTGCTGCGCGTCTTTCTGGAAAAGGCCCGCACCCGCGCCAAAACCACGGGCGAGACGGTGAACGAGGAAGAGTTCCGCTATCCCGGCCCCCGGCCCATGACCAAGGAAAGCGGCATCCTGATGCTGGCGGATTCCGTCGAGGCCGCCACCCGCGCCCTCAAGGAGCCCAAGCCCGCCGATGTGCGCGAGCGCGTGGCCAAGGTGATCCGCGACAAGATCGCCGACAACCAGCTGGATGATTGCGCCCTGACCATGAAGGACATTGCCGAGATCGAGGCCGCCTTCAACCGCGTGCTCACCCTTGGCGTCTATCACACCCGGATCGAATATCCGCCGGCGTCGCCCGCCGAGGCCAAGCACCCGCTGGCTTCGGCCGAGCCACAACGCGACGACAATGGACAAGACAATGCCCGAGATCGCTCCGTCCAGCCCCTGCGCGGCCTGGGCGACCGCCCTTCCTGAGGCCGAGGCCGTGGCCATGCAGGCTGCCGCCGCCGCTTATGAGGCTGCCGGTGTGGCCACCGGCGCCGCTGCCCTGCCCATGGCCCGGGCCCTGCGGGGGCGCGCCCATGTGGAAATCGCGGTGGTGTTGGCCGATGATGACGAGGTCAGGGGGCTGAACGCCGACTGGCGCGGCCAGGACAAGCCCACCAATGTGCTGTCCTTCCCCGCCATGGAGCCAGACGATGTCACACGCCAGCCGCCGGAGATGCCGGTGCTGCTGGGCGATGTCGTGCTGGCGTTCGAGACCTGTGTGCGTGAGGCAGGTGAACAGGGCAAGCCGCTGGGCCATCATCTGGCCCATCTGGTGGTGCACGGCACCCTGCATCTGCTGGGCTATGATCACGAAACCGATGAGGACGCCGGAGTGATGGAACCGCTGGAAACCCATGTGCTGGCAGGGCTTGGCATTGCCGATCCCTATGGGGAGTCCGGCCATGAGTGAGGGCGACGGCGGGCGACAACCGCGCACCGGCCTTGGCGCCTGGATGAACTGGCTGCGGGGCTTTGGCCGGGGCAAGGGCGACCAGAGCCTGCGCGAAAGCCTTGAGGATGCGATCCAGGAGGCCGATGACGCCGGCCTGGAACTCGACAGCGAAGAGCGCACCATGCTGCGCAATATCCTGTCCTTTGGCGAACTCCAGGTCGACGATGTGATGGTGCCCCGCGCCGATATCGAGGCGGTGGATGCCGACACCGACCTCGATAGCCTGGTCGCCGCCTTCCGCGAGGCGGGCCACAGCCGCCTGCCGATCTATTGCGGCACCCTCGATGATGTGATCGGCATGGTGCATGTGAAGGACCTGCTGCCTTTCTGGGGGGCGGGCGAGGGGTTCAGCCTTGAGCGGATCAAGCGGCCGGTCCTCTTTGTTCCCGTCTCGTTGCCGCTGCCCGACCTGCTGGTCCGCATGCGGGGGCAGCGCATCCACATGGCCATCGTTGTCGATGAATATGGCGGCACCGATGGTCTTGTAACCATCGAGGATCTGGTCGAGGAAATCGTCGGCGAGATCGATGATGAATATGACGAGACCGAACCGCCCCTGCTGGTGGCCAGCGGCGAGGGCGTGTGGGATGCCGATGCGCGCACCCCCATCGAGGAGTTCGAGCAGGCCAGCGGCCTCAGCCTGGTTCCCGAAGACATGGAAGAGGATATCGACACGCTGGGCGGCCTTGTTTTCTGGATGCTGGGGCGTGTGCCGCTGGCGGGCGAGGAAGTGGT
>CANCOY010000119.1 GCA_947379865.1 Acetobacteraceae bacterium | reverse complement strand
CCCCCCCTCTCTTCCCCCTCGCCCTGCGCGCCGGCTTGCGCTAGCCTTCTTCCGAGCCTCCGGGACGAGAGGTGGGGGGAAGCGGATGAGTGTTGTGGCGGGTGAGATGGCCTTTGCGGCCACGGAGCGGGTGGTGTTTGGGCGGCCGGCGGCGGACGCCATTGCGGAGGAGGCGGTGCGGCGCGGGGCGCGGCATGTCTTCATCCTGGCCAGCCGCCATCTGGATACCGAGACAGACGAGATTGCGCGCATCCGGGCGGCCCTGGGGGATCGCCATGGTGCCACCCATCATGGCATGCCGCCCCATGCGCCGCGCGGCGCCGTGCTGGCCGCAACCGAAGGGGCCCGCGCCGTGGGGGCGGACATGATCGTCACCGTGGGCGGTGGCTCGGTCACGGATGCGGGCAAGATCATTGCGGTCTGCCTGAAGCACAATGTGCGGGCGCACGAGGATTTCGATGCCCTGCGTATCCGGGTCGATGCCGATGGCCGGGTGGTGCGGCCCGATTTTGCGCCGCCCGATGTGCGGGTGGTCTGCGTGCCCACCACCCTGTCGGGGGGCGAGTTCAACGCCCTGTCGGGCGCCACCGACGAGCGGACCAAGAACAAACAGGGCTATGAACACCGCCTGATGGCGCCAGCCGCCGTGATCCTGGATCCGGCGCTGAGTGTGCACACGCCGGAATGGCTGTGGCTGTCCACCGGCATCCGCTCTCTCGATCATGCCATGGAGACGCTGGGCTCGCTTCTGTCCAATCCCGTGGCCGATGCCATGGCCGAGACGGCGCTGCGCCTGCTGGCCGAGGGCCTGCCCCGGGTGAAGGCCAATCCCGCCGACATGGAGGGACGCCTGCTGTGCCAGATGGGCGCCTGGCAATCCATGCTGCCCGTGGTGGGCGGCATCCCCATGGGGGCGAGCCACGCCATTGGCCATGTGCTGGGCGGCACCGCCGACGTGCCCCATGGCTATACCTCCTGCGTCATGGCGCCTTATGTGCTGGCGTGGAATGCCGGGGTGAACGGGGCGCGGCAGCAGCGCATTGCAGCGGCTTTGGGTGATGCCAACCGCCCGGCGGCGGAACTGGCGGATGAATTCATCGCGGGGCTTGGCATGCCGCGCCGCCTGCGTGACGTGGGCCTGGCGGAAGACCAGCTGCAGCTGATCGCCGACAATGCCATGCACGACTTCTGGACCCGCACCAACCCGCGCCCCATCAACGGCCCGGCCGAGGTGATGGAGATCCTGAAGAGCGCCTGGTAACCTTTTCGATAACACATCTCCAAGGATGCCGCCATGACCGGACATTCCGACCCCCGCGTGCCAGCGCGCGAGACCTGCGTGCTGCGCCCTGTCCTCGACGATCTGGCGGCCCGCCGACCGGATGATGTGTTTGCCGTCTTTGAAGCGGGGAAGGCGGGGGAAGTGGGGAAGGCGGGGGAGGCAGGCGAGGCGTGGAGCTTTGCCGCCCTGAAGCAGCGGGTGGTGCGGCTGGCGGCTGGCCTTGCCGATCTGGGGGTGGCGCAGGGCGATACGGTGGCGGTGTGGCTGCCCAATGGGCGGGAATGCCTGCTGGCCTTCTTTGCCATCAATTATCTGGGGGCGGTCTATGTGCCGTTCAACACGGCCTATCGTGGCCGTATTCTGGAGCATGTGGTGGCCAATGCCGGCGCCCGGGTGATCATTGCCCATGGCGGCCTGGTGGAGCGCCTGGCCGAGGTGGCGCTGGCGGACCTGACCACCCTGGTGCGGCTGGGCAGCGGGCCAGAGGTAACTGGCCTGATAACAAACGATTTCGCCATGGTGGCGGCCAGCACGGCGCCCCTGCCGCCGCTGGCCCGCCCGATCGAGCCGTGGGATATCCAGTCGATCATCTATACGTCGGGCACCACCGGCCCGTCCAAGGGCGTGCTGTCATCCTATCTGCACATGTTCACCAATGCGGGGCCGGAAACCTGGCCCATGGTGACGGGGGCGGACCGGTTCCTTGTGACCATGCCCATGTTCCACATCGGCGGCATGGGCCTGTGCTTTGTCATGCTGGTGCGCGGCGGCTCCATCGCCATGATGGAGAATTTCTCCACCGACACCTTCTGGCCCTTTGTGCGCGCGTCGGGCGCCACCTCCATGTTCCTGATCGGCGTGATGGCAACCTTCCTGCTGAAGCAGCCCCCCGCCGAAGACGACCGCGCCCACAAGGTGCGCCTGGCCTTCATGGTGCCGCTGACGGAGGAGGCCGAGGCCTTTCGGGCGCGCTTCGGGATCGAGATCTTTACCATCTTCAACATGACGGAAATCTCCTCCCCCATTGTCTCGGAAGCCAATCCCACGCGGCGCGGTACCTGTGGCCGGCCCCGGCCGGGGGTGGAGGTGCGCCTGGTGGACGATAACGACTGCGAGGTGGCAGTGGGCGAGGTGGGCGAGATGATCGTGCGCACCGACCGGCCCTGGGGCATGAACAGCGGCTATAACCGCAATCCCGAAGCCACGGCGCGGGCCTGGCGCAATGGCTGGTTCCACACGGGCGATGCCTTCCGCCGCGACGCGGAGGGCTATTTCTATTTCGTCGACCGGGTGAAGGACGCCATCCGCAGGCGGGGCGAGAACATCTCCTCGTTCGAGGTGGAAAGCGACATCATGGCCCATCCCGCCGTGCGCGAGGCCGCCGCCGTGGCAGTTGCCAGCGAGTTGGGCGAGGACGAGGTGATGGCCATCGTCGCCCTGGTGCCCGGCAGCAGCCTTGACCCGGCCGAGCTGATCGCCTTCCTCGCCGCCCGCATGCCCCATTTCATGGTGCCGCGCTATATCCGCCAGATGGAGGCCCTGCCCAAGACGCCCACCTCCAAGGTGCTGAAACATCAGCTGCGCCAGGAGGGCATCACAACGGACACCTGGGACCGCGAGGCCGCCGGCATCCGCCTGCGCCGTGAACGGCTATAGTGCGCGGCCAACCGATCATCTGGCTGCGGAGGAATCAGGCACATGCCCATCGCCATCTATCACAACCCCAAATGCAGCACCTCGCGCAAGGTGCTGGAGGTCATGCGCGTCCGTGGTCTTGACCCCCGGGTGGTGGACTATCTGAAAACGCCGCTGACCAAGGCGGAACTGGCGGCACTCGCCAAGCGCCTGGGGGTGGGGCCACGGGCCATGCTGCGGCGCCGGGATCCGGCCTTTGCCGCCCTCAACCTCGACGACCCGTCGGTCAGCGACGACGCCATCCTCGACGCCATGGTGGCCCACCCGGTGCTGCTGGAGCGCCCGGTGGTGGTAACCCCAAAGGGGGCACGCCTGTGCCGCCCACCCGAACTGGTTGACGAACTGATCTGAGTGGGCGCAAGGCCCGGGAGACGAGCACATGAGCCCCAAGGGAACGGTACTGGTTGCAGGCGCCTCAGGCGTGATCGGCGAGGCGACGGTGGACAGGTTCGTGGCGCTGGGCTGGAACGTGATCGCGGTCTCGCGCCGCCGGCCTGAAGGCGACGGGGCGGCCAAGGCCCATCATGTGGCGCTGGACCTGCGCGACCCCGTGGCGACCGCCACCGGGGTGGCCGGCCTGCCGCCGGTGGACCATGTGGTCTATGCCGCCCTTTATGAGAAGCCGGGGCTGGTGCCGGGCTGGTTCGAGCAGGACCAGATGGACACCAACCTCGCCATGCTGGCGAACCTCATGGAACCCCTGCTGGCGCGCGGCGGCATCCGCCATGTCAGCCTGCTGCAGGGCACCAAGGCTTACGGCGCCCATCACCATGCCATTCCCGTGCCCGCGCGTGAGGCAGCACCGCGCGACCCCCATGACAATTTCTATTGGCTGCAGGAAGACTGGCTCAGGGCCGCCTCGGCCAGGGCTGGTTTTGACTGGACGATCTGGCGGCCGCAGCTGGTGGTGGGTGGCGCCGTGGGGGCGGCCATGAATGTGGCGCCGGTAATCGGCGTCTTTGCCGCACTTGCCCGGGAGGAAGGCGTGCCCTTTGGCTTTCCCGGCGGCCCCGCTTATGTGTGGGAAGCGGTGGACGCTGCCCTGGTGGCGCGCGCCTGTGCCTGGGCGGCCGAGAGCCCGGCGGCACGCAACGAGATCTTCAACCTGACCAATGGCGATGTCTTTGCCTGGCGCGACCTCTGGCCCGCGCTGGCGGACACCCTTGGCGTTACGCCCGGCCCCGACGCGCCCCTGCGCCTGGCGGAATGGTTGCCGGCGCGCGCCGCCGTCTGGGACCGGCTGGTGGCGCGCCACGGCCTGAAGCCCCTGTCGCTGGCGGCGATCCTGGGCGAATCCCACCATTATGCGGACCTCTGCTTTGCCACCGGCGAGACAGAGGTGCGCACCCCCACCTTCCTGTCCACCATCAAGCTGCGCCAGGCGGGCTTCCATGATGTGGTGGATACGGCGGTGATGTTCCGCCACTGGCTGGGCGTGTTGCAGGCAAGGCGCGTGCTGCCCCCTGCCTGAGGGCGCAGTGCCGTATGAAAGGATTATTGCCGGCGCGATAATGCTCCGCATACCATGGTTCTGGCTGTGCAATCGCAGGCACATGCCAGAGATGACCAGCCATGGACAGGGTCGCGCATGCCTGAGGAGACCTTTGCCGCCGAGGGACAGCAGGCCACCCCCACCCCTGATCTGGTCCAGTCCCTGGAACGCGCCCTCGATCACAAGGACCTGTTGCTGAACGAGATCCAGCACCGGATTCGCAACAGCCTGTCGCTGGTGACGAGCCTGCTCAATCTCCAGGCCTCGGCGGCAAGCGAGCCGGCGGTGCGCACCGCCCTGTCCGATGCTTCGGGGCGGGTGCTGGCGGTGGCGCGCCTGCATGATCGCCTGCACCGCCTGGAAAGCCTGGAGCAGGTGCGCCTCGACAGCTGCCTGGCCGACATCGCCGACGGGGTAGAGGGTCAGGCGGGCAGGCCGGCCCATATCCGCCTTCACCACCGGCTGGCACCTGTCCTGGTGGCCGGCAGCCTGGCCGTTCCCGTGGGTCTGATCGCCAATGAACTGCTGACCAATGCCTATAAATATGCCTTTCCCGACGCGCGGAAAGGCGAGATCCACGTGGCCCTGGCCCAGAGGGGCGGACGGCTGCTGATGGTGATTGCCGACAGTGGGGTTGGCTATCCGGCCGGGCAACGGGCCGGCAACGGGCTTGGCACCCGGGTGACCCAGGCCCTGGCAGGCCAGATCGGTGGCCGCCTGCGCCGCCTGGCCTGTGGCGGCTGTACCCAGGTCCTGCGCTTTTCGTCCCCCAGAACCTGAGGCCGCCGCCTGTCAGGCCAGCTTGGCCGCGTGCAGCGCCCGCAGGCGTGGGATCTCTGGCCACAGTGGCTTCAGGCGCAGATCAAATTCGGCCATGAATACGGACGGCTCGTGGATGGCAAAGCCCTGGGCGATGGCCTGCAGCGCGGCCTCCTCCCGGCCCATGGCGAGCAGGGTGGGTGCAGCTACGGAGACGGCATGGAAATCCCGCATGGGATCTGCCATCCGGTCGAGGATCGCCTGCGCGGCGTCGTGATTGCCTGCCTTGGCATAGGCAAAAGCCAGAAACGACTGCAGATAGAGATCCCCTTCCGAGACCTCGACGGCGCGATGTGCTGTGGCAATAGCCTCCTCATGCCGACCGGAAAGCGAGTGGACGATCGAGAGGGAGGCATGGATGGAATCAAGGTCGGGCCGCGCGGCCAGTCTTTCCTCAAGGGTGCGCTGCACGCCGGCCAGATCATTGCCCATCGTCAGGCTCAGGGCGTTTTCCACGCTCAGCAACATGCGCTCGATGGGGTTGAATTTCAGGCCGGTGTTGGCTTCGCTCAGGGCCGCATCGGGCCGCTGGGCCGCAATCAACACCCAGGTCCGGCAGAAGCGCGGCAGGGCCATGCTGGGCTCAAGGCTGACCGCCCGGTCGGCAAGTTCCAGCCCCCGCTCCGTGTCCTTGCCCAGAACCCCGGTTGCAAAGGCCTTGATGGCAAGGGCGGGCGCAAAGTCTGGGGTGGCGGCGAGGGCTGCCTCTGCCAGGGCCAGCAGGCGGCGCCGTCCTTCCAGGGGCGGCAGGTGGCCGCGCACGGTGCGGCCAGACATGAGGGTGGCTGCGGCGATAAGGACGGGCGGCTCTGGCCCGCTTGCTGCGGCGATCATCTGGTCAAGCTGCGTCTGCATGTGCTCCATCGAGGGGCGGCCAACGCGCATGATGCCAATAGCATTATGCCAGCCGCCCGACGTACGGGCGGCCGACGCGCTTTCCACACTCCCACCCTGGGGGTGAAAAGTGACCGGCCCCTTCACCTGCAGACCCTGGCCATAATGGGTAACCAGCTGATCCTCGCCCGTCGCCTCGCGCAGGGCACGGCGCAGCAGATAGATGCAGCGCTCGATTGAGGCGTTCGGCACGTTGCTGCTGTCCCAGAGGGAAAGAGCGATCGTCTCCCGGCTGACCACCGCGCCATCCGCCTGCAACAGCAGGGCAAGCAGGGCCCGGGATTTGGGCGTCAGCGCAATAGGCATGTCGCCGTGCGACAACCCCGACACAGAATCAAAAATGCACTGGCCAAACAGCCAGGTACCTGTAGCGCGGGCTTGTTCGGGCATAGGGTCGGACCAAGGAAAGAAGCCAAATAATTTCAACGCCACCCAATCCACGCCTCTCCAATACCCTTCAAGCCCGCTGCTGTCACCTATCGGTTTCTGATAATCCAGAGGCCTGTTCTACCTCATGCCCGCGCCCATGCTGATGACCTCGTCAGCGGCCTTTTTCTGGCTGGCGTCGAGGGCGGCATAGAGGGGGCGCAGGGCCTTGTTCGTGGCCCGCATGGCCTCGATCCGGGCCGCCATGGCCTCCACATGGCGATCCAGGCGATCCGGCAGGCTGGCGGTGTCGGCGCCATCTTTTGCCTTGCACTGTTCCGCCATCGACCGGGCCGCCTCGCGCAAGGCGGCGGCATAAGACTGCCACAGGGTTTCCTGGGCGGCGGTGATGTGGAGTTCGGCCCGCACATAGGCAAGCCGGCCTTCCACATGGGCGCCCGCCTGGGCACAGCCCCAGCCCCGGTGGCCGTCCTGCCCCATCATCGCGCCCGGCCGACCCATCATGCCCGGGTGCTCCATCATGCCGGGATGTTCCATCATGTCGGCAGTCTCGCCCGCATCGGGGCCATCGCCAGGGTCGGGGCGCCCGGCCTCTGCCCAGGCGGGGGTCAAGCCGAGGGCTGCAAACAGAAGAAGTGCCGTGAGTGTTCCTGGCCTGACTGGCATCGCGCGTCTCCCTCAACATGACCACCCCCTCAACATGACGTCCGGGGGCGGCCGCCATGGAAACAACGCCACAGCCTGCGGGTGGTTCAGTGCCAGTCGGCCCGCCCGCCGTGTTGCGCTGCAGCAAATGTCACAGGGGGGCCGCTTGCCACCCCGTGCGGGCGGGTCTAAAGCTTTTGGGCCTGCTGCCGGTCTTGCCTGGCAACAGGGGCCTCGATTGGAGCCTGCGTTTCGCATCCCATGGATCAGACTGCGCCTGCGTCGCGTTTTCGCGCGCCCCTGGTGGCCCTTGGCATCGTTTACGGTGACATCGGCACCTCCCCCCTTTATGCCTTCCGCGAGAGCCTGCATGCCGTGGGCGGCGCGCCTGGCGTCTCTACGGTCTATGGCCTGCTCAGCCTGATCACCTGGTCCCTGATCCTGGTGGTCAGCATCAAATATGTGCTGATCGTCATGCGGGCCGACAACCAGGGCGAGGGCGGGATCTTTGCCCTCTATGCGCTGCTCGGCCAGTATCGGCCGGGCGCCTGGGTGGCGCTGGTCGCCATGATCGGCGCTGCCATGCTCTATGCCGACGGGGCGCTGACGCCGGCGGTCTCCGTGCTGGGCGCGGTGGAGGGGGTGCGCAGCATCACGCCAAAACTGGCGGCCTGGGTGGTGCCGGCCTCCCTTGTGATCCTGATCGGGCTTTTCGCCATCCAGCGCCGGGGCACCGGGGCCATTGGTGCCTTCTTTGGCCCGGTCATGGTGCTGTGGTTCGTTACCCTGGCCGGCCTGGGGCTGGGGGCGATTGTGGCAAATCCGTCTGTCCTGCAGGCGCTCAGCCCCACCTGGGGCGTGGCCCTGCTGGCCAGCCACCCGGCCGTGGCCCTCACCATCATGGGCTCGATCTTCCTGTGCGTGACGGGGGGCGAGGCGCTTTATGCCGACATGGGCCATATCGGGCGCAAGCCCATTACGCTGGCCTGGTATGCGCTGGTGCTGCCAGCCCTGTTGCTGAACTATTTCGGCCAGGGGGCACATGTGCTGGCCGGTGGCGACACGGCGTCCATCTTCTACAGCCTGGCGCCCGACTGGGCCCTGGTGCCTCTGGTGGTGCTGGCGACGCTGGCCGCCATCATCGCCAGCCAGGCCATCATCACCGGCGCCTTTTCACTCACCCGCCAGGCGATCCAGCTGGGCGCCCTGCCGCGCATGGGCATTTTGCAAACCTCGTCCGAGGGCTATGGCCAGATCTATGTGCCGGCGGTGAACTGGCTGATCATGGTGGCAACGCTCGCCCTTGTCGCCCAGTTCCAGACCTCGGACAATCTGTCGGAGGCCTATGGCATTGCCGTGGCCGGCGCCATGATCACCAGCACCGTGCTGCTGGCGGTGGCCCTGCGCCTGCACTGGAAATGGCCCGTGGTGCGCATCGTGCCGGTGGTGGCCCTGATCGGCCTGATCGATGGCGGTTTCTTCCTTGCCAATCTCAGCAAGGTGCCCCATGGCGGCTGGCTGCCCCTGCTGGCGGGTGGCCTGATCGTGGCCCTGATGCTGATCTGGCGGCGTGGCAGCAATGCGGTGCGCCTGGCGCTCGGCGAACATGCCGAGACGGTGGACGGCTTTCTCGCCCGGACCCGCAGCATCACCCGCAGCCCCGGCAGCGCCGTGTTCCTGACCCGCGCCACCGAGGGCATTCCCCCCATCCTGGTGCGTTACCGCGACCTGACCCAGGCACTGGCCCAGACCATCGTGCTGCTGACCATCGTGACCGAGCCCGTACCCTTTGTGCGCGCCCGCGACCGTCTGAATGTCACCCGCCTCGATGACGGTTTGTGGAGGGTGATCGTGCATTTCGGCTTCATGCAGAACCCGAATCTGCACGTTACCCTGCGCTATATGGGGGCGGCTGGTGGCCCGGTGGATGTGGATGACGCCACCATCTTTGTGGGCCGGGAACAGATTTCCGTGGGCACCAGCGGCCTTGGCATGCCGGCCTGGCAGATCGGCATCTTTGCCTGGCTGCTGCGCAACACCGCCCGCCCCAGCGATTTCTTTCGCGTGCCGCCGGAACAGGTGCTGGAAATCGGCGTGCGCGTGGCGCTTTAGGGCCAGTCCGGCCGGAGGGATCCCCCGGCCGGTGTCTCTGTACTCAGGCCCCCTGTACTTGGCCCCCCTGTACTTAGGCCTTCGCCTGGGCGCGGGCGAGTGCCGGGCGGGCATAGCAGGCATTGGCCCAGCGCTGCACATTGGCGTGCTCGGCATAGCTGAAGCCGATCATCTGCATCAGCTGCATGACGGCGGCCACATTCAGATCGGCCACGGAAAAGGCATTGCCCACCAGCCAGTCGCGGCCCTCAAGGGCGGCGTCCAGCACCTTCAGCGGGCGCTGCAGGGCCTTGGTGGCGCCTTCCACCACCTTGGGATTGCGCTTGTCCTCAGGCGTGAACAGCTTTTGCACGACGATCTGCATCTGCAGCGGCTCGATCTCGCTGATCCCCCACACGCTCCACTGGAACGCCCGGGCCTCATCCGCCGGATTGGCGGGATAAAGCGCGCCGCCATATTTCTTGGCGAGATAAAGGTTGATCGCCATGCTCTCGAACAGCACCAGGTCGCCATCCACCAGGGCCGGGATGCGGCCATTGGGGTTCACCGCCAGATAGTCGGCGCTCTTGGAATCGGCACCATAGGTGACGGGCACATGCTCGTAATCAATCCCGACTTCCTCGATGCCCCAGATCGCCCTGAGCGCGCGCGAGCCGGAAATGCCATAAAGTTTGGGCTTGCTCATCTGTGTCTCTCCCCCTTTTGGTTGCAATCAGCCTAGGGGCGCCCGGGCCGAAATGCCAGCGCGCCCCCCTTGCTGTTCCCTGGCCTCAGGCCGCCGCGCGGGCGATGGCGCGCAGGGCGGCGATGTTTTCCAGGTCGCGGTTGGTGGATTCGTCCTTGGACATGCCATAGGCCGGGTTGGCCGACAGTTTGACGATGACGGTGCCATGGGCCGGGTCCACATGGACAAACTGGTTGTAGACGCCAATG
>CANCOY010000118.1 GCA_947379865.1 Acetobacteraceae bacterium | reverse complement strand
TTCCGGGACAATGTGGATCTCACCCGCCTTGATGAGGCGACCATTGCAAATCTTGGCATTGGCCGGAAGTTCCAGAAGCCCACGGTGTTTGAGCGCCACAGCGTGTTCGAGAATCTTGAACTGGCGCTGGCGGGAACACGGTCAGTGCGCGAGAGCCTGTTCTTCCGCCTGACGCCGGAACGTCGCGACCGGATTGATGAGGTGCTTGCGATCACCCGTCTGGGTGCTGAAGTATCCCGGCCGGCGGGCGCGCTCTCCCATGGGCAGAAGCAATGGCTGGAAATCGGCATGCTGCTGATGCAGGAGCCCGAACTGCTGCTGGTGGACGAGCCTGCGGCCGGCATGACGGACGCCGAGACCGAACGCACGGCAGAGCTGCTGTGCGAAATCAACCGCACCCGTACGGTGGTGGTGGTGGAACACGACATGGCCTTCGTCCGCGCCCTTGGCGTGAAGGTCACGGTTCTGCACGAAGGGTCGGTTCTGGCCGAAGGGTCTCTCGACACGGTCCAGAATGACCAGCGTGTCATCGAAGTCTATCTGGGGCGCTGAATCATGCTGAAGGTAGAAGACATCGACCTGCATTACGGGGCGAGCCAGGCCCTGCGCCGGGTCAGCCTGGCTGCACCGATCGGGGCCGTGACCTGTGTCATGGGCCGCAATGGTGTGGGCAAGACAAGCCTGATCCGCGCCATCATGGGCCAGCAGGCCATCAGCGGCGGCCGCATTACCTGGGATGGTGAGGATATGGCTGGCCTGGCGTCCCACGCCCGGGCGCGGCGCGGCTTTGGCTATGTGCCCCAGGGCCGCGACATCTTCCCCCTGCTGACGGTGGAGGAGAACCTGCGCACGGGTCTGGGCGCCCTGCCTGCCGGGCAGCGCAATGTGCCCGACGAAGTTTTCGAGATGTTTCCGGTGCTGAAGACCATGCTGGGCCGCCGTGGTGGTGACCTTTCAGGTGGCCAGCAGCAGCAACTGGCAATTGCCCGCGCCCTGGTGCTGCGGCCAAGACTGCTGGTGCTGGATGAACCGACGGAGGGCATCCAGCCCTCCATTATCAAGGACATCCAGCGCGTCATTGCTGGCCTGCGCAGCCGCGGCGACATGGCGATCGTGCTGGTGGAGCAGTATTTCGAATTCGCCCGTGATCTGGCAGATCACTTCGCCGTGCTGGTGCGCGGCGAAGTGGTGCTGTCGGGTAACCGCGCCGCCTTTGACGAGACGGCCGTGCGCGCCCACCTCACCGTCTGAACTTGGCTGGGGTTAATCGCCTTTCCTCACCCCTCGGTGGGGGAAGGGGGTTATGGGATAGTCCATGCCGTCTTCGTCAAGCGGTGGCGGTGTGCGACCCCAGTAGAGATGGGGGATGACCTCTTCATCGGGTGGAATAGGATCCTCCATGTCGCGGGGGTTGCAGAAGTGGTCGACACACTGGCGGCTGCCATCGGGGTTTATCCGATAAATCAGGGGATCGGGCGGGTTGAAGCACATGAGTTCTTCAACCAGACGGCCGTTCTCGAAGCGCAGGTAACGGGTGCGTTCAAAAACACTCATGAAATTGGCATGAATGAAGGTCTGGAGTCGGCCTTCTGGACATTCAACAAGGCCCGTAAACCATGTCGCCTGCAGGGGCCCCTTATGCCAGGGGAAGGCAGTCGCCAGATCGACATCCATAACCTCTACTTTTCCCTTGCGGCGGAACCTTATGGCACCTTCAAGGGCGACCAGGGTAAGCATCCCGTCGATGATCTCCCAGGTTCCCAGGTAACCGCGCCAGTGGGCGGTGCTGGTCGCAGCGAACTTGCGACGGCGGCCACCGCGCAGAGACCTCAGATAGTCATAGAGCGGCGTTTCAGCCATGGCGAGATGCTGGCCACGATAGACAAGAATCTCGGTAACTTGCGATGTCATGCCATGATTCCGGGGTTGTTTTGATGGTCCCTGAGACTACCAAAATATGTGGATTCGGGCAAATCGAGTGCTCTGTAAGATATTGATATATATGGATAAATCAGCCGAAATTTTCTTCTTCAAGCCCGGCGGTCCGCACACTTTTCTGCCTGGGGGCGACGGGTGTCGGGACCTCGGCTAGGATGGGGCGTGGCACCTCAGGGGTAATCCATCGCATGACCGGTCAGATCGCGCCTTCGACAGTCAACAACGGCGTCTTTGCTGCCGTCCCCCGCCTGCCGGACCCGCAGATGGGGCCGCGCCCGCTTGATATTGCCGTCATCGGTGCTGGCGCCATTGGGGCGTCCACCGCTTTGTGGCTTGCCCGCGCTGGCCATCGCGTGACGCTGATTGATCGCCTGGGGCCTGGTGAGGGCACGTCTTTTGGCAATGCCGGGGCGATTGCCACCTACGCCCTGCATCCCGTGGCCACGGTGGATACGCTGCGCAAGGTGCCGCGCATGCTGATGGACCCGGAAAGCCCGCTTTCCATCCGCTGGCGCCATCTGCCCCGTCTGGCAGGCTGGCTTGCCCGTTTCCTGTGGGCCAGCCGTCCGGCGCGGGTGCACGAGATCGAGGCGGTGCTGGCCATCCTCATGGGCCTGGCCGAGCCTGCCTGGGCGGAACTGGCTCGCGAGGCCGATACGCTGCACCGCGTGATGCGCCGCGGCGTGCTCTATGTCCACGGCTCAGAGGCGGCCCACAGGGCGGATGCCGCGCGGGTTGCGGCCACAAGGGCTGCCGGCATCCCCGCCGAACTGATCCCGCCAGAAGCCCTGCGCCAGATGGAACCCAATCTGAACGCGGGCGGGCATGGCGCCATGCTCTACCCCGAAGCCGCCCATCTGCTCGACCCGCGCGGCGCGGTGCAGGCCTTTGCGGCGGCAGCGGTCGCCCGGGGCGCGGTGCTGCTGAGGCAGGATGTAAGCGCCGTTTCGCAACTGCCCGATGGCCGCGTGCACCTTGTCCACGATGGCGGTGATGCCACCTTCGACAAGGTGGTTGTGGCGGCCGGCGCTTGGTCGCGCCGCCTGCTTGGCCCGGGAGCACCGCCCCTTGATGCCGAGCGGGGCTATCACCTGATGTTCGAAGGGGCAGAGGAACTGCTGCGCCGCCCCGTCTGCTGGTCGCCCGTGGGCTTTTACATGACCCCCATGTCGGCCGGCCTGCGGGTGGCGGGAACGGTGGAACTGGCCGACCTCGATTCACCCCCCACCCAGCGCCGCCTGGATATGCTGGAGCGTCATGCCCGTGCCCTGCTGCCGGGCCTGGGGCGGCCGACGTCGACCTGGCTGGGCTTCCGCCCCTCCATGCCCGATTCCCTGCCTGTCATTGGCGCCATGCCCGGCTCGCCCGGGATCGTGCATGCTTATGGCCATGGCCATGTGGGGCTTACCCTTGGCCCCATCACCGGCCATCTGGTGGCCAGCCTGATTGGCGGGGGTGAGGCGGCCATGGATCTGGCGCCACTCGCCCCCACGCGGTTCTAGCAATCAGGGGGGCGGCAGCAGGCCGGTTGCCTGGAACAGGCGGAACCATTTGGCGAACATCGCCTCGGTGTCCATGGCTTCGCCAAAGCCCGCCCGGCGCAGCTTCACGGTGGAGACCAGCGCCGGCGGCAACTGCTGTCCCTCAAAGCCATAGCCCATGGCAAAGTCGGCGTATTGGATGGAATTGCCCACAAACTCCATCAGGGGCGGTGAGGCGAGGTTGTGGGCGCTGCGAATGGCCTCCCAGGCGTCGGCCTGGTGCAGCATGTCGTCGGCCACGGAGAGTGGGCGGGGCTTGCCCGCTTCCATGCCAAGGGCGGCCGCAATGGCCGGCCAGACGTTTTCCCACATCATCACGTCGCCGTTGGTCACGTTGAAGGCCTGGTTGGCGGCCGTGCTCGTCTCGCCTGCCCAGTCGATGGCGCGGGCGATCAGGTCGGCGTCGACGGCCTCCAGCACATTGCCGCCCCGGGCGCCGGGGAAGTGCAGGGGCTCGCCCCGTGCCTTCAGCAGGGCGCCATAGACGCCGATCACGGGGATCAGATTCATGGCGCTGCCGATGGACTCGCCAAAGATCAACTGGGGGCGGAAGATCGTCCAGTTCCAGCCGCCGGTTGGCTGGACCGATTTCACATAATCTTCC
This sequence comes from Acetobacteraceae bacterium, assembly GCA_947379865.1. Taxonomy (GTDB): domain Bacteria; phylum Pseudomonadota; class Alphaproteobacteria; order Zavarziniales; family Zavarziniaceae; genus CANCOY01. Next base: position 6,251 of record CANCOY010000118.1, on the reverse strand, counting down.
TGGTTCCAGTAGAAGTTCGGCACCTCGCGCATTTCATCGCGGTCCTCACGGGCGGGCACCTTCAGCGGACGGACATGCACGCCATAGGCCTTGGTGCCCTGCAGCAGCGTGACATGGCGCAGGCCGGGGGCTGCCTTCAGGATGGGATCCAGCAGGTTGCGCAGCATCGCATCGTTGGTCGCGATCTGCTCCGCCTCACGCCAGCCGGATACGAGGTTTGGCATTTCATGCAGGGCGGCAAAGACCACGTGGGTGACATTGCGCAGGCCGCTGAAGGCCTCGGCCGCCATGGCGCGGTCGGCAAGGTCCACACCAATATGGCGCGCGCCAAAGGTTGCGGCCGGGCGGCGGCGCGAGACGGCGATGACATCGCAATCGCCGCGCTGGGCGAAGTGCTTCATGGCCGCATAGCCGACAAGCCCTGAGGCGCCAGCGACGAGTACCTGTTTCCTTGCCATCAAAGTCCCCTCCCGCAACCCGGTTCGTTGACCGGGCAGGGCGGAGCCTGCGTCAGACGCTGCCGCAAGGCAAGGCGCAGCATGCATCCCCAAGGGGGAGATATGTCTGGATAGAGGGATTGACGTCCGCAGGGCGGGGCGGGCGGACAAGGGATCCGCGCCGCAGGCCGCCCCTGATCCGTGTCAGGCGGCGGCAGTGTTCAGGGGGCCGAACGTGTCGGCCCCAGAATCAGTAGGAGATCAATGGGAAATCACTTGATCTTGGTTTCCGTGAACTCCACATGGCGACGCACCACGGGGTCGTACTTCTTGAACTTCAGCTTCTCGGTCTTGGTACGGGGATTCTTCTTGGTGACGTAGAAAGTGCCCGTTCCGGCGCTGCTCAGCAGCTTGATCTTCAGGGTCGTGGGCTTTGCCATCGCAGTGCTCCAAATACAGACAACGCCCCAGTCGTGCCGGGGCGTGAATTGGTCGCCAAGATACGTAAGGCCGGGCTCAAGTCAAGCGCGGCGAGACGCTAAACTGCCTCAATTCTGGCCGCGCAGGGTCCGCACCGTCGCCAGGACGGCAAAGCCAAGGCAAAAGGTGCCCAGCACCAGCGGCAGGCCATGGGGTACAATGGCGTCCATGGCCGCGCCGGTCAGCGCTGGCCCACCCAGGGCGCCAAGGCCGTACATCACCACAAAGGCGCCATTGGCAGCCGCCAGGTCAGGCCCCCGGAAGCGCTGGCCCAACAGGGTCAGCCCAAGGGTATAGATGCCCATCATGGCCCCACCCGCCATGAACAGCACCGGCCACAACAGCACCGTGTCCACTGTGAAGGGCAGCGCCACCGCGCCGGCGAGGCCCGCCAGGGCACAGGCAACCAGCATCCAGCGCACATTGGTGCGGTCCGCCAGCCAGCCAAGGGGCACCTGCATGGCGAAGTTGCCGAGGCCGATCGCTGCGGCCATGGCAGCGGCGCCCTCCGGCGTCAGGCCACTGCGCACGCCGTAAACCGGCAGCAGCGACAGCACGCCTGTCTCGATCGCGCCAAAGACCAAAGCAGCGCTGGTGGCGATGGGGGCGGCGGCGGCAAAGCCAAGCACCCCCCGGCTGGGGTGCCCGCTTAGCGGTGGATCTTCGCCGCCCACCAGGGAAAGAGGGATGGCCGCCACGGCGAGAAAACCAAGCCCGGCCAGAAAGGGCAAAACCCCCTCCACGCCGGTCACCTGCAACAACAAGGGGCCAATGGTGAAGCCGGCGGCCAGAACGCTGGAATAGATCCCCAGCACACGCCCGCGCGAGCGGTCATCAGCCAGATGGTTGATCCAGGCCTCGCTGACCACAAACAGCCCCGCCAGGCACGCGCCCAGAATCAGCCGCAGCACGAACCAGGCGGGCAGCCAGTCGGTCAGCGCCAGGCCGAGAAGGGCCATGCCCGTGCCGACAAGGTTCAGCAAAAGGAACGGCCGTACGCCAACCTGCCGCAGCAGCATGGGGATCAGGGGGGGCATCAGCACAACGCCCAAGGCCGCCATGGCGGCGTTCAGGCCGATCAGCCCCGAATCAATGCCGCGCGCCTCCAGCCGCAGCGACATAAGCGGCATGGTCAGGCCATAGGTGATCCCCATGATGGCGACCGAGGCGATGACAACCGCGAGCGCCCGCACCTGCATACCCTTGGCAGGGCTGCCAGTCATGGCTTGCGCCGGGCGCCCGATGGCTGGGTGGGGCGGGAAACCGCCCGGCCATTGCGATAGGAAAACAGGGTCGGGCCTGCCGCTTCGCCGGCCACCCGGGCGGCCACCTGCGCCAGGACATATTCGGTGACGTCCAGCACCGGCAGGCGCAGGGCCTCTTCCACGGTCACCCAGTCGAGGTCGATCAGTTCGCCCGAGCCGCCAAGGGCGCCCGTGGCATGGTCAGCATCGGTGATGAAAAACCGGGCATGAAAGCGGATGGGGCTGTCAGGCGGCGTGATCGCCCTGCCCAGATAGTCGATCTGGTGCAGGGTCGGCGCATGACCTGTGGCGAGGAACTCTGCCCAGGCTGCATTAGGCGCCACCACGGGGGAGGTGATGGGCTGGCCCAGAATGAGGCCCGTCTCCTCAAAGGTCTCGCGCACGGCGGCCAGCGCCAGCGCCTCGGCCCGGCGGGGGGACAGCTTCAGGGCCACATCGGGTCTGAGGGGGGTGGCGGCCGCCATGCGGGCGTCGCCCGGATCCAGCCTTCCGCCGGGGAAGACGAACACATCAGGCGCAAAGGCATGGCGCTTGCTGCGCCGGCCCATCAGGACCCGCGCAACACCGCCTTCATGGCGCAGCAGAACCAGGCTTGCCGCGTCGCGCGGGCGGACCCGCACCTGGGGTTGGCCGAGGTCGCTCAATCCCAGGCCTGCGCCGGCTTGCCGTGCTTGAAATAGAAGAATGGCACGCCCTGGGGATCGGGCTTGCCGCTGACCAGCTTGTCGATCTCGTCGATCACCACCGCCGTGATGCGTGGCAGATCCAGTTTCTTGGCATCGCCCAGCGGCACCCAGTGCAGCTTCAGCAATTCGCCAGATCCCTTGATCTCACCCCGCGCCAGCGCCGCGTCGGCGAGGAAGAAACGGGCGTGAAAGCGGATCGGCCGATAGGGCGGCGTGATGGCGCGGGCCACATAGTCAAGCTTGTCGAGGGCGGGCAGATGGCCCGTATTGAAGAACTCCGCCCAGGAGGACGAAGCCGTGCGCGGCGCCTTTTCACCTGGCGCCAGCGGATGGCCAACAATCAGCCCGGTTTCCTCAAACGTTTCGCGAATCGCGGCGAGCGCCAGGGCCTGGGCACGGGTGGGGGAGCAGCCCTTGGTCAGGCGGCCCGCCACATCCTCGCGCAGGGTGGTGCCGACCCGCACCGAACTGTCGGCCCGGTCAACCCGGCCGCCGGGGAAGACGTACTGATTGGGCATGAAGCGGTGGCTGGCGTGGCGCTGGCCCATCAGCAGTTCGACGCTGGAGCCGGCGCGGCGCGTCAGGATCAGGGTGGCGGCATCGCGTGGGCGGGCTGCCGGACCCTTGCGGCCCTTGTTCTCTTCAGCGGCGGCAGGATCGAAGACCATGTTCTGTCCCTCTGGACGAGCCCTTTGGCGGGCTTCTGGATTGCGCGTCGCAGACTGATGCCGGCGCCCCGCAAAGTCCAGCGGTCAGGGCTCCGTCGCGCCCTCGTCATGGAGGCCGCCGAAACCGTGCATGCGCAAGGCCCATTGCAGGGCCACCATCATGCCCTTGAACCGGGGAAGAAGCACCAGCGACAGCACCAGCGTAAGCGGCAGCCAGAGAGCCCAGTGGATCCAGATTTCCGGATGGCGCGCCTGCTCCAGCGCCAAGGCCAGCGGCACCACCACATGGCCCACCACCATGATGGTCAGATAAGGCGGCGCGTCATCGGCCCGTTGATGCAGCAACTCCTCCCGGCAGGCCGGGCAGGCGTCGTTGACGCTGATGTAGCGCGAAAACATTGCGCCCTTGCCACAGGCGGGGCAGCGGCCGAGAAAGCCGCGCAGCAGTGCCTCACCAACCGGTCGCACCGGAAGGGACGTTTTGACGGCGTACTCGACAACCATTGCAAAGCTCCATTGACCATCACTGTTTAGCATGAACCCTGCCTGGCCGACCATGTCCTGGGCCGGTGACACGGTGTCACGTTCAAGGAGCGGCGGGCTGCTGCAGCGTTTCCTCGATGGTCCGGAGGGTGTCGGGGAAGACATCAAAGTTTGTCGCCGCGACAAAGGCCCGCTCGCGGCCGATCTGACGTTTCCCATGGGCGAGAACCAGGGCCTGGGTACGGTCGAAGACGCTGTTGTCACCGGCCGCTGCCGCCTCCTCGATCAGAAGCGAAATTGCGGCGCGCAGATCAACATTGGCTTGGCGCAGCGTGCTCAGGCGGATGTCGTGGCGGTCTGAAAGCGCAAGGCTCAGTCTTGCCGTATCTGTGGCGCTGGCAGTGGAGGGAAGTGCCGCCAGTGCCGCCAGTTCCATTATCAGACCCGCCATGTCACGGGCTTCCTCCACCTCGAACCAGTGGGCGAAATCGATCTGTTCGCGCAGCAGCGCCAGGGAGCCGATGACGATGTGCATCTGCTCCACGGCGGCCTTGTTATGGGCATCGACCGCCGGCAGAACCGTTTCCGACAGGGCCTTCATCATGGTGGTCAGGCGCAGCTCGAACCCAGGTTGCATGGCAGCCTATTCCTCTGTGTGCGGCCACTCAGGCCCGGAAGTCCATGCCGGCATAGCGGTCCAGCGGCCAGTTTTCCTGCGCCAGCCCGATACCCTCCTGCCCCTTGTGGCTCCAGCGGACGGTCGAGAACATGGCCAGGCTGTTCGCATAACAGGCCCAGGGGTGCTGGGCGACGGGGGTGCCTACGAAATGATGCTCCCGCCCGGTCTTGTCGGTGAGGACCGACTCATAGCCGACAGGGAAGGGGCCACGCCGCACCGCCCGCATGCGGCCCGCGACCAGGCCCAGGACCTTGCCAGCCTCCAGAATGTATCCATGAGCCAGCGTAAACTGGCCCCAGTCGGACGCCAGCGGATCAAAACTCCAGATCGAGTTGAAGGCGAACTCGGTGCCAAAGTTTGCGTTGATCCAGCCCATGGGGCGCATGCCCCGCTCGTTTCGGGGGCCCCAGCTGTGATCCATGGTGGTCACGCAATCCACATTGTGGCTCTTGCCACGGACGCGGACCTTGCCGGTGACATGGGCCGTCATGTCGAAATGGTTGGCATAGGCTGAGCCAAAGCCACTGGCATTGGGGTCATGTGATGCCAGGGGATCCATGGCAGGGTCGTGGATATCGAAGGGGTCCATCAATCCCCTGACCTGCAGATGAAACTCGGTGTCATCAACGCCGATATAATCGATCTGGTAATCGCGGGGTGCATTCACCGCGCGGATGGAAAGCCCGTTGGGCAAAGAGAAGTTTTCCAGCTGTTTGGGCAAGGGCAGATGCTGCTGGAAATCAAAATAGGCGGCATCAACCGAGACCCTGCCGATCCGGTCGATCATCTCGATGTCGGCCGCGATGGCGCCAACACCGGCACGGGCCACCAGATAGATCCAACCGGTCAGATTGGCTTCCGGAATGTAGAACGAAAAGAAATTGGTCTCGGCCCAGTCATACTGGACATCGGCTGGCGTATGGAACCGCACATCTTCCGGCATGATCATGAGAGGACTCCTCGATTAAGCTTCGGTTTCGAGCATTCGGCGCAGGGCTTCGCACAGCATGTAACCGCATCCGGCCAGCCACGACAGCAGAACATCCTGGTGCGACTGTCCATCACCAGCCCGCAGGGCCGATCCCAACGACAGGACCAGTTCCTTCCACGTGCAGAAGACCTTGTGCCAGTGGAGCGTGCGCCGGTTGATAGGCAAGCCGCCCGCCGCCTCATAGGCCTCCACCAGCGCATCCTCGCTGGGGAAAAGACCACAATGGAATGGCCTGCCGTCTTCGCGGGTGACATAGATATCCGTCAGAACCCAGCCGATATCGCCATGCCGGTCGCCCAGATAGCCAAGTTCCCAGTCGAGAATGCCGGTGATCCGGCGGCTCTCCTCATCGAACAGGAAATTGCCGGTCCGGAAATCCCCATGCACGACCGAGAGATGATCCAGCACCGGCGCGTTGCGCCGCAGCCAGAGTTCGGTGAGCGTTGCGATGGGGACCTGTTCGTAGAGATCTTCGGCCCAGACCCGGGCCCACCAGTTCACAATCAGATCCGAGGCTTCCCGCGTGCCGACCTTGGGCCGCTGAAAGGCTGGCAGGGCGCCG
>CANCOY010000117.1 GCA_947379865.1 Acetobacteraceae bacterium | reverse complement strand
ATGCACGACGCAATCCAGATGTGGGGCGTGCAGGGCTGGTTCTGCCTGCAGATCATCCGCCTGGCCCAGGGCCTCGACAGCGACCGCACCCGCAACGTCTTCGAAGCCTTCAACGCCTACGCCGCCAACGAAGCCGCCACCGTGGCCGCACTGAAACTGGGCGCCTGAGGGCGGGCGCATCACGCCGCCGGGGGGTGAAGCCGCCCCCCGGTTCAGATCTGGGAGAGGCGGGAGGGTGGTGGGCTGGTCAGCACGGCCTCGCACAGGATTGTCCAGAGGGCTGCTGAAGCGCGCTCCGTGGTATTGAGGGACTGGCAGACAAGGCGTGAGGCGCGGCCATAGCGCCGCCTTGCCTCTGGTTCGGAGGCGAACCTCTCAAGCAGCCTTGCAAGGCCCGCAACGTCGCCCGGCGAGAAGAATTCAGCATTCACCCCGGGGCGGACCTGTTCTTCAATGCCGCCAACAGGGCAGGCAAGAATGGGCAACCCTGCTGCCATGGCCTCGAGAATGGTGCGGGGATAGCTCTCGTCCTCCGAAGCAAGCACGAAAACATCGGCCGCAGCATAAAGGGGCTTAACCTCAGCCGTTGCAGGCAGCATGTGTATCCGTGCGCGCAAGACCGGTTCCAGCGCCGCGATATCCGATTTCAGGGCTTCGGCATAGGCCGGTTCTTCCGGACCCGCCATAAGCAGCACAAGGTTCGCATTGGCTGCTGCAGCGGCCGTGAAGCCGGCCAGCACATCACGCTGGCGCTTCCGCGCGCAGATCGTGCCAAGGGTCAACACAACAACGTCCTCTGGTCCAAGGCCCAGATGGCTGCGTGCCGCATCGCGTAGGGTGCCGTCTATGGTGGTGCCCCATGACGCGGCAATGCCCCCCGGGATTACAGCGGCATTGTGGTGAAAGTTGTAGGCGGCATATTTGCGCATCGTCGCCGCCGCCACGAAGAGGGTACGATAGGGGTGCCCGAAACAGGCCAGTGCCCGCCGACGGATGCTGCTGTTCAGGCGCGCGAAATGGGCTTCAACCCCGTCGTTCTCGTGGATCCACCAAACCGTGGGCACGCCCGCCCCATGGGCGGCATCCACGGCGTGGAATGACAGCAGCGTGTTGGCAATGACAAGATCAAAACCCTGCTGCCTTAACCGACGGCCGGCAAGCCATGTTGCGTCTTCATAAGCTGAGGCATTTTTGTCACCCAGCCACGGTGGCAGGTTGATCTCAACCTGCATGCCGGCCTGCAGAAATGCCTCCCGCAAGGGGCCATCCTGGGCGGACTCCACGGTGATGGAAACGCTATAGGTCTCGGCGAGGCAAACACAGGCCTCAAGGAGGGCAATGGGTGCGCCCTCCCGATTGAGATTGTGGGTTACGACCAGGACCCGTGAGGGACGATCCTGGGCCAGGGCAAGGCGCCTCGGGATAGGTAGCGGGGTCTCCGCCACCAGCAAATGCGGGCTGAGATAGGGATCATGCAAGGGCCCATGACGGCTTATCAGTGCGGCAAGCTCCGCCGGATTATCGAGATAGCCGCGTGATTTGCCCTCGAAATGGAACAGCTGCACCCCCGCCGCCATGACACTGCGTTTTCCGGCCCGGCCCAGCCTCAGGCAGAAATCGACATCATTATAGGCAACCGCAAATTGCGCCTCATCAAAGCCGCCGACATCCAGATAGGTCTGGCGCGACACAAGCATGCAGGCGGCGGTTACAGCGGCGACGTTGAAAGCAGACCTGATCTGCCCTTTTTTGGGATAGGTGCCCTTGCCAAGGTGCCCGGCAAACAGATGCGGCTGTTCGGAAATGAAGACACCGCCATGCTGCAGGCGGCCATCCGGGTAGAGCAAAAGGCAACCCACCGCGCCGACCCCGGGCATTGTGCCGTAACCAACCAGTGTACTGAGCCAATGCGGGCTGATGACCGCCGTATCATTGTTGAGGAGAACAGCAAATTCCGTATCCAGTAGCAAAACACCCCTGTTGACGAGGTGGGAGAAATTGAACTGGCCTGCTGGATTGGAGATGCGCACAACCTCGACAGGAAAGGGTTCCGTTGCGGCAAGGCCAGCCAGATAGTCCATGGTTTCAGGGTCGTCGCTGTCATTATCGACCACCAGCACCTTGAAATTGCGATAGTGCGTCAGCCTCAGGCTTTCGATGCAGCCACGAATGAGATCAAGACCATTACGTGTGGGAATGACGATGCCGACAGATGGCCCCTCATCCGGGAAGACCGCATCAAAGGCCGCAAGCCCATTCGAGATGGCCCATTCTGTGCGGATGACCTGTGCCGTAACATTCCGCCGGTCAAGGGCTTCCTGCACGGCATGCTGTCCTGCCACAAAGCTGAAGGGCTTTGTCCGGCCATCAAGCGCCGTTGATCCAGCAGCAGCACGCCAGTGGTAAAGGACCTCAGGCACATGTACCACTGAGCATGCCACCTCGGTGGCGCGCAGGGCAAAGTCATGATCCTGCGAGCCCTCAAAGCCCTCGCGCATGCCGCCAAGCGTCCGCCAGAGGGTTGCCCGCACGCAGAGCGCATGGCCCGCATACATGTAACTCAACAAAAGCTCAGGCGAAAAAGCAGGTTTGCGCTCAACATCGAAGTGCTGACCATCGCTGCCGATCTTGTCGGCATCACTGTAGATGTAATCAACGTCGGCGCGGCTGTTGATGGCGAGGACACAGCGCGCCAGCGCGTCGGGAGACAGCAGGTCGTCCTGGTCGAGCAACAGGAAGAACTGGCCTGACGCAGCCTCTGCCGCCGTATTGGTTGCCGCCGAAATGTGACCCCTGGCCGGCCTTGTGGTTATGCTGATGCGCGGGTCATTGGCAAGCCCGGCAAGATAGGCCGCAAGCTGTGGAGAGCCCGTGGCATCATCAGCGATACACAACTGCCAATCGTCGTAAAGCTGGGCCCGGACACTGCCTATGGCCGCTTTCAGATGGAGAAGGTCAGGCTGGTAAACCGGCATGAGGATCGAGATACGTGGCTTGTCGCTGCAGCACGCCAGGGCCTGCCGCAGGGCTTCCGCCTTGGCCGGCGTCCAGGGGTCCTGCAGGCGTGCCAGCTGATCAGGGTCAACCGGCATGGGCAGGCGGATGCCGTGCTCCTCGACAACAGGCTCACGCTCGGTAATATGAACGAAATAGCTTCGGCCTTCGCGGGCACCATGCAGCAGAAAGTGGATCAGGGGATCGTGCCCGGCTTCGGCAACATCTGGATAGCACAGCAGATAGGCCGCAGCATGAAAATCAGGCCCCGGAGAATAGTCCAGTGCAATCCCATGTGATACATAGTGCCCGAACGCTTCAATGGGTGAAGCCCCCGGCAAATCATAGGTATCAGCGTACCAGGCTGAGTCAAAAAACGGCAAGGCAGGTAAATTGGACTCCGTCCGCATGCTGTAAAGCAAACCGACGACCTTATGCCAGTCAGGCGCGGTCGCCCTTCTTTTCCCTGGATAGAGAAGCTCCAGCAAGGAATCAATTTTCTTACAGATACGTTGCCGCGTCAGGAACTGGCTTTCCTCGTCCAGATTGCTATGGGCACTTGTCGGCATGCAGTTCAATCCGTTTACTGATAAAACACGCCAAAGCAGAGTTCAGTGCTTCGCCACGCCAAATTCCTGCGGTAAAGCATTCTGGCGGCATGTTCGGGTGATCTTGGCAACTGGTGCGCTGAATACGTCCCTAGCATGAAAAGTACCACGCATGTAATCACGCCATCATATCAGGGAGATCAAGCCACCATATGGGATCCCGTCCACGGGAAGTGTGGGGGTGAGGGGGGGCGATGGACCGGCGTTGAGAGCCGGCGGGTTTTTTTGCTGTCGGCCAAGTTCAACAAAATACCCTTCGCCAACTCGGGGCAGGGTCTTTTCGTTAAGACGTGAGATGACGGTCTCGATATCCGGGTGGCGACCGTGCACGGCCTTTACCTTCCCACATACCTTGAACGGAAAGATAAACCGACAATGATATTCTTCAGGAATTATGGCAAACCGTAAATCACTGTGATAGAGCGCGGTTCTGAATGCAGGTTGCTGCGGCGCTTTTGGCTGAATTTGGCAGAGTTTCTCGTGATATAAATTCCAATTATCAAAGAGTTTATCGGTCTTAACGGAGTTGCGGAAAAGTAACATTCCTGTGTTCATTCCAGGAAAACAGTCTGGAACGCCACTGCTGAGAAACTCTGGAAGCCCGCCCGGCAGTCCCATGTTTGCCAGACGATAGGGCGCATGAGGTATCGCCAGATCAAAGCGGTTCAGCAGCATGAACACGTCTTCTATGCTGTCACAAAGCGTAATATCAGTATCAAGGCAGAGCGTATCTTCATAGGGTGAATGGCGTATCCACTGTGTTTTTGTGAACAGAGGATTGTCGTCACGCTCTTTGACAATGACGCTATCGATCGAAGACGCGTGAAAATGTCGGTCCGAGAATACGGTGATGGGGATGCCTGGCATATGTTTCCGCACGATTGAGGCGGCATTGATTGCTTCCTGAACCCAAGCCTCTCCGATGGCGATGTAAATGATGCCTTTTGTCATTTTCTTACCTGAGCTTGTCTGTCTTGCCTGGCGTGCCACCGTTTGGCGCAGCCTTTTTTGCCCACACGTCTTGCTGCGAAGGCCGGAAATTATGCCGCGTCCGGATCATACAGGCTTGTGGAGCACGGTGATCAGGTCATTGAAACGCGGCACACCGACGCCGTTTTCCCAAGCCCGTTCCTGCATGACAACCTCGAGGCCATGGGCCATGGCACAATCGGCAAACATGCTTGCCGTGGTCCCAGACCGCCAGCCCTGCTCCATCCCGGCAGGACGGGAGGCCGCGTCGCCATGGTGAATGATGGCATGCGCCCCCGGCAGCAGCACGCGTGCAACCTCATGGAGATAGGCGGTTGTCGTTGCCTCGTCGAGATGCACGAAGCAGTCAAAACTCCACAGCCCGCCAATGCGCGAACAGAGGTCAGCAGGCAGGTCGGCGCCGGTCGACACATGGGTGCGCAGGCCCACACGCCCCGCAAGCTTGCGTCGGCAGGCATCAAGGCAATTCGGGGCGATGTCGACAAGCACAAGCCTTGGCGCAAGACTGGCGAGCCAGGCACTCCAACGGCCACGGCCAGGGCCGATTTCGAGCAATATCCCGGCATCGGCAAGGAAGGGCGCATAACGTTCCATCACCGCAGTCTTCCAGTGTCCATAATCCATGGCGCTGGCATCGGCCTGCCCCGACCATTCGTCACCGTCCATGGGCCAGGGATGGATATCATTCCATTGGGCAAGATTGTTTTGAACGCTGTGAGCCCCTTTTGCATCGGGTCCGGCGCCAGAGCCTGCGGCGGTCACGAGGGCGGCGGCGATGCGGGCATTTGCCGCCGCAAGCCATTGTGTGCACGGGCCACCAAACTCGCCGGCAAGATCCCTCAGCATGGGGAGAAAGCGCATGGACAGCTCAGCCTTCAGTGGCGCCAGGCTGGCGGCGTCCTGCTCAGGTGCGCCCTGATCAATGATTGCTGGAAGGCCTGTGGGCGATGTCCTGGCGTCAACGCCGATAAAGGCGCAAACCTTGCTCAGGAACGCTTCAGGATCCCATAACAGATCATCGTAATAGAGCACGCAAAGCCGCACTGCGGGAATGTGGCGGCGCCAGCATGCAAGGGCTGCCAGATAGTCGCTGCGCGCGATGTTGCCGGGTTCGCGCGCAAGGTCGGTGATGACGTCGACGCTGGCTGGCAGGCCACGCACCCGCGCCTCGTGAAAGGCACCCGACAGGGAGCGCGCAACCGGATCCCGCACAATGAACAGCACTTTCACCCCGGGCATGTTCTGCGCGATCAGGCCAACCTGTGTCTCGTCGAGCGTGGCATAGGCAGGGGTGAAATCCAGTACCTTGCGGTCCCCGGGGACATCGGCAAAGAGATCGAGGCAGGCCCCCCACGGATGATCCACGGGGAAAGCATGGCTTAGGGCCAGACGGTGAAAGTGGGTATCCTCCGTGGACAAAATCTCCAGCCCGGTTGTCTGGCGGGCTGCCTGTAGGGCGCTGTTTTTTCTCCACGGATCGTCGAACTGGTGGAATTCCTTGACCGGGCTGGCCCAGATTTCCGGCATGGTTTGCAGGTTGTGATGCAGCCATGTCGTGCCAGACTTCTGGGCGCCGATGCAGAGCACATCGGGAAAACGCGCCGTGGCGCGTGGTGCCTGCAGGCACGGAAGAGGTGGCGACAGCCGCCTGAGTGTGGCGCGCCCGATTTCCAGCGCCACAGGCAGGCCCTCAGCCGGGTCAAGCCGCAGGCCGGCGAGCCCGGCGGGGGCATTGATGAGCACGCCCTGTGTACCGGCGGCCTGTGTACCGGCGCCCTGTGGTGGCAGGCGGGCAGACTGGGCTTCGGAGAAGTGAGCATCGCTTCTGGCGTACACCCGCATGAAAGGGGCGTCACCGGCAGGGCGCGTTGCCAGGCACAACAGATAAAGCCCGGCAGCAAGCCCGAGATTGGCACCGCGACCGGCGAGGGCGAAATGGAGCTGTGGGTCGGGGCCACGACCAATCCACAGAGGGCCTGCCTGTTCGATGTCGGCACCTGCCAAGACCCCAAGGACCTGTGTCTCCCCCTCTTCATCCAGCAGGCGTTTTGCGTGGATCTGGCCCGCCGCCACCACCTGAATGCGGGTTGTAGCATCGTCGACCCTGGTTACAGGGCGTTCGCGCGCCACCAAATTCCCCCTCAGGGTCCGCCGTCCTGCCGCCGCCTGGCGCCGCACGGCTGACATGGTCTCTGCGATCGAGCGCGGAGACGGCCCTGTGGCATGTGGCCAATGGGCTGCGCAAGCCCAATCATCAGGCGGGTTTTGCGCCGGTTCTTCGGCCACAAGCCGCAGCTCACCATCCTCGGCCAGGCTTGACAGCCATCGGCCGTCTGGCACCAGCGCATCGCCTGCCGCGCCCAGTTCCTCGGCCACGGCTGCAAGAAAGCCGGTGGCAAAGACGTCAAACTCGCTCGCGACAATGTGGATACCGGCCAGGGCAGCAGATGGCTCAGCATCCTGTGGCGTTACCAGGGTGATCCGCCCCTCAAGCAAATGCTCATAGGGCGCCAGACTGCTCCGGATCAGGGGGAACAGATTGGCGGGTGAGACGATGACCACTGTCCAGGCGCTATGGGTCTGCGCCAGCACCGACCTGATGGCGCGCAACAGATGGGCTTCGTTCCAGAAAGAATTGAGATAGAGGCGCATGGGTCGTTTCATCTGGGTTTCGGGTGCCGTGGCACGTTCGCCGGTTTCAAGCCCGGCGATGATCTCGCTGATGGTCTGGGCGTCGTCTGCCAAGGGTTCATTGTGGCGCAGCGCCGTGTTGATGAATGCCACCGCCCGCCTACAGGAAAGCGGATCATCTGCCAGTCCACAGTGGCGTGCCACCTGCGCCGCCACCGTCAGCCCATTGGCGAGAAGTTCATCGTAAGAGACAAACAGGATCGGCATCTGGCGGGCGAAGGCAATCAGTTCACTATTGTATTGGCGCCAGCTGCGCTCAGCCTCAACAGCGTCGGCCCCGTCGCGTCGGCCGAGGGAGCGCACCACCGCAGAGGCCGGGCGCATCACCGCAACCACAACCAGCTGCGTGCCCAAGGCGGCCGCGGCATCTGCCCACAGCGGCAGGCAGCGCGACGCGCGCGGATCCTTTACCGCCCAGACAGGCCCGGCACAGACTGATGCCTTGGCCAGATTCCGCCGGGCACTGTCGGTAAACTGTTGCCGCGCCACCGCCGCTTCGGGCCATTCCATCCAACGGCTTGGCAAGGGCGCAGCCCGCGAGCCCCAGGGCTGGCCCAGCGCGCCCAGCAACCGCTCGGCCGCGCGCCAGGCGCCAGCATCTTCCCAATGGCCCGCAAGGTTCGAGGGAACCGGATAGCGCTCCACCTCATCGCCAAAGGGGGCGCCAAGACCATGCAAAAGCTGCGCAAGCAGGGAGGTGCCAGACCGGTGCATGCCCGCGATGACGATAAGCCTGGGCGATTGCAACGTCCGTAGCCCCCATTTGTCGTCTGCCTGAACCGGCGCAATCATGCGGCAGGCCTTGATGCCCCGGCAAGTCTGATGGCATCAAGTGCCAGGGGCAGAGGGAAGGTGGACGGACCATGCAGGCCAAAAATCGTTTGCTGGCTGATGAAGGGCAGATTTTTGTCCGCATGCTGCTTGTTGCCGTAGTCACGACCGCAGTTCTCTTTATCAGACGGCCCGATCAATTTCTTCACCCATATATCTGGAACGAAGACGGGAAATTCAACCTAAGTGCGTTCATCGAGCATGATTGGTGGAGTGTATTTTATCCAGTGCGGGGCTACCTCATATTGGTCCCCAAGTTGATCATAAATTCCGCCTACAATTTATCTGTATTCCACGCCCCGGCAGTGGCGTCCTTTTTGAATCTGATATTCACCATCCTTGTCATCGAGGCGATTGTGTTTTGCCCCACAGCCCTGCGTTTCCGCTGGTTGTGCGCCGCCTATGTGCTGCTCATTCCAACGGACCCGGAAGAATTTGGGGTGTCCCTCTATACGCTTTGGTGGTCGGGCCTGCTTCTGGTCTTGACGCTTGTGTGGGAGCGATCTGAACAGAAACTTGGGCTGCGCCTGCTGTTTGTGGGGCTCGGTGGTCTTTCCTCGCCGGTGATCTTTCCCGTGGCGGCACTGCTCGGCCTCAGGGCTGCGACCATGAAACTGCGGGCGGACAGGATCATTGCGGCCGCTGCTGTCGGGGTTGTGGCCGTCCAGGCCTGGGCCATGCTTGGGGGTTTCCGGCTGTCACAACCTGAGGTCTGGAAGCTGCCACTTGGGAAGATCGTCGGAAAATACCTCGGCTATTTCGTTGCGCCGGGCCTGCAGCAGGAGCCTGTCATCATCATTGTCGGGCTGCTGGTTGCCCCTGTTCTTGTCCTTCTGGTCGTCTGGCACCGCACACGGTTACCGCAGCAATTCTGGCTTCTGCTTGGCGCCCTTGTGGGTATTACCCTTGTAACGGTCATGCGCGCCCCGCTTGATATCATCCATCCCGTAACGGCGGGCCCGCGTTATTTTTTCTTCCAGTTCATCATTCTCGCCTGGCTGCTGTTCCTGGTGGCAGCAAATGCAGGGCGGGCGGTCTCCGTTCCCATTTTTTGCGTCCTCGCGTTTTCGATCGTTCAGGCGCTGCCGAACATGAGGCATTTCCACGAAGCGCTCGACTGGCCAACAGAACTGCGGAACTGTGCCGCCTCAGACAGCTATCAGCTGCCGATCCACTATGACGGAAGCTGGCAAAAGCTGACGCATGTCATGCTGACGGGTAACCAGTGCCAACAACTGATTGGCAAGAGCCTGTTCTAGCCACACGAGGCCCCCCTTGCTCCCCCGACACCCACCCCCACCATTTTCCCCCTCGTCAATGTTCACGTAATGTTCTAGTCTCAGCTGGTCGCCCTCGAATCGGCAGCCTCCATGAGCGATGAACCTGTTCCTGATCTGTTTGGCCATTGTGCGCCGCTGAAGCCCGTGCGGCGCAGGCGGGCCGTGGTGCCGGTTTTGCCGGTGGTGCGCCCTGTGGCGGTGGGTGAGGAACCGGGGCCGGCGCCCGTCACGGCAATGGTCATGCCGCCACCCCCACCACCCCCGCCTGTGGTGATTATCGAGCGGATACCGCCGCCGCCCTTTGGCCTTGATGATGCCCGCACCTTCATGGAGGAGGTGGAGGACGAGGGGCTGGCGGATCTGGCGCGGGAGGCGGTGCGCCTGTTGCGCCGCCGCCTGGACCGGGCGCTGGATGATGGCGGTGCGCCCCCCATGGTGCTGGTGCGCGCGGTGCAGGCGATCGCGGCGGAACTGTCGAGTGATGGGGAGCCCATGGGTGATGGCATGGGGGAAGTGGTGCAACTCTCCGGCCGGCGCGGCAGCGGGGCCCGGAAGCGCTGACCTGGCCCGTCGTCGCTGAGGGGAGTCGCGGCGCTGAAATATTGCCCAGGCGCAAGGCCGCCATTGCGCCCGGGCGGCCCAGAAGCTAAGCAAAGCCGCTGGCACGAGGCCCTGGGGACGACGAGCATGGACGGCGCACCAAAGCAATATGATTTCCGCGAGGTCGAGGGCCGCTGGCAGCGCCATTGGGCTGAGACGTCGGTCTATGCCTGGGACCCGGGCCTGCCGCGCGACCAGTCCTATGTGATTGATACGCCGCCGCCCACGGTCTCGGGCTCGCTGCATATCGGCCATGTCTATTCCTATACCCAGACGGACCTGATCGCCCGCTTCCAGCGCATGCGTGGCAAGAACGTCTTTTACCCCATCGGCTTTGATGACAACGGCCTGCCCACCGAACGCCTGGTGGAGCAGACGCGCAAGATCCGCGCCGTCGACATGAGCCGCGAGGAATTCACCGCCATCTGCCACGACGTGGTGAACGAGGCAGAGGTTGAGTTCCGCAATCT
>CANCOY010000116.1 GCA_947379865.1 Acetobacteraceae bacterium | reverse complement strand
TTCCGGCTGCCTTGAGCGCGTCGCAAAATCCTGACCACCAGGCATGCTCTGCCTCCGGCAAGGCCCTGCGATAGTCTCCGTCCCCGATGGAGAAGAAGATCAGCAATTCGGCCAGGGCACTGATGACATCGGTTCCCGAACCGGGAACTTCGAAATCACGCGCGCTCAACTCATCCTGGACTGCCAGCAGCAGTTTGCGTTTAAGCATGTGGACACGATCGTCCATCTGCCCCGTTGTCGTCCTGCTTGCTCCCCCGTAATGCCTCAAACGCCTCGAACACCGCGAAAACTCTATGCGGGTATTTCTGTGTTTGTCTACACTGAATGAGGGAGTTCGGCGAGGTGGCGCGATCACCCCCTCCTTGCCCGCCCCCCCGCCGGCTCTATACTCCCGCCGCATGTGCCCCGGACGGGGCGGGTGATGAGCGGGAGAGTGGGCATGAGCGCAGCACAGATCGATGTGGTGGGGATCGGCAATGCCATTGTCGATGTGCTGAGCCACGCTGAGGATCACGCGCTGGCGGCCCTGGGGCTGGCCAAGGGGGCCATGACCCTGATCGATGCGGCCGATGCCGACAGGCTCTATGACAAGGTCGGGTCGGCGGTGGAGGCTTCGGGCGGGTCGGCGGCCAATACCATTGCGGGCCTCGCCTCGCTGGGGGGCCGGGGGGCCTATGTGGGCAAGGTGCGCGACGACGTGCTGGGCCGCATCTTTGCCCACGACCTGAAGGCGCTGGGCGTGCATTTCGAAACGGCGCCGGCCAGCGATGGCCCCGGCACCGCCCGCTGCCTGGTGCTGGTCAGCCCCGATGCCCAGCGCACCATGGCAACCTATCTGGGCGCCTGCGTCTCCCTTGGCCCCGATGATGTGGACGCCAATCTGATCGCCGCCGCCAAGGCCACCTACCTTGAGGGCTATCTGTGGGATCCGCCGCTGGCCAAAGAGGCCTTCCGCAAGGCGATTGGCGCGGCGCGCGGCGCTGGCCGCAAGGTGGCGCTGTCCCTCTCGGACGCCTTCTGCGTGGACCGCTACCGCGACGAGTTCCTCGGCCTGATCGACGGCCAGGTGGATGTGCTGTTCGCCAATGAAACCGAGTTGATCTCCCTCTTCCAGGCACGTGATTTCGACGATGCCCTGCAGCAGGCGCGTGGCCGGGTGCCCATGGCAGCACTCACCCGCAGCGCCCATGGCTCGGTGGTGCTGGCGGGCAACGAGGTCCATGTGATCGATGCCGCCCCGGTGGCCCGCGTGGTGGATACCACCGGCGCCGGCGACCTCTATGCGGCAGGTTTCCTCTTTGGCCTGACGCGCGACCTGCCGCCGGCCACCTGCGGCCGCCTTGGCAGTGTGGCGGCGGCCGAGATCATCAGCCACATCGGCGCCCGCCCGGAAGTCGCCCTCTCAACCCTGGTGGCCCACCTGCTCTGAGGGGGGGGGTAGCTGAAACAAAGGGTTCACCATGCCCGCATGACGATATAAACTCTCCTCCGGCATCACTGTTGGGGGAAAAGTGCTTGTTCGTCGTGCGGGATGCCTCGGCCCATGACTGAGCCAGCGATCGCTGCGGTGGCGCGCACGCCACTCGTCGTCTCGCCTCACCTGCGGGCGGCCTGGAGCGGTTCCCAGTGCCGTGTTGTGCATGTTCACGGCAGGCTTGAGCGGCTTAAGGGATCAAGCGATGGCCGGGGCGGGAAGGCGCAAGACATTGCCGACGCCTATCTGCGGGCGAAGACAGACAACGATCTGCCAGCCGCATTTGATCTGGTCGATCTGCTCTGGGATTCGCGAGCGGCAGATGCCTTGGCAGACCTGATTTTCGAGCGTGGCGTCTCGCCGATCTGGATTTTCCCCACCCCAGCCTTTGACGATGACATGGCCGTGGATGCGGACGCGGGCAACCGGGCAGGTCCGCGCAATGCCATTCCCTTTGCCTTCGTGGCAAGGCTGAAGGCCGAACTGGGCGGGGAAGAGAATGTTGAGATCGTTCAGGCCGCACGGGTCGGGCGCACAAAGCTCAACTTGTTCCCGCGCTTTTTGTGGCAACCGTCATTTCAAGGTGGCGTCGAACCGGGCCGGTCGTATATCCTTGCTGATGATGTGGTGACGACGGCGGGCACTTTTGCGGCGCTGCGCTCCTTCATCGTCGCAAAGGGTGGCGAGGTTCTGGGTGCAACTGCTCTTGCCAATAGCGAAGGTAAAAACGCGCCTTTTGCCCTGACGACCCCCACCTTCAGGCTACTCTGCCAGAACTTTGGCGATGCGTTTCCCGGTTTCTGGAAGGAGGTTATTGGTCATGATGCAGCGTTTCTTACAGAAGCTGAGGGGCAAAGGCTCCTCAGCTGGATCGGACGCCACCACGCCGGACGGGCCACTGGGCTACCACGTCTACACATCCTCCGAGCTCGCCTCGACAAGGCAAGAGCTACGGGAGAATAGTGCCGAGGCCGCGCGCATGGCTGCGGCGCGTGGCTATGCGCGCAATCCGCGCCTCAAGGCTGCTGACTGAGCCTCGGCGAGAACCAGTGTCAAGGCGCACGCCCCGCCTTTTCCGCGATGCCTGAAATGCCTTCGCGGCGGGCGAGTTCGGCCCAGATGTCGGCGGGGGCAAGGCCGCAGTCGGCCAGCAGGATCAGCAAATGGAAGATGAGGTCGGCGGCTTCGCCCACAACCTCTTCCGGCGTGCCGGCCACGGCGGCCAGCGCCGTTTCCACCGCTTCCTCGCCCACCTTCTGGGCAATCTTCGAGCGGCCCTTGGAAAACAGCCGGGCGGTGTGGCTGGAGGCCGGATCGGCGCCGCGCCGCGACAGGATGGTGGCATAGAGGCGGTCGAGGATGGCGGCGTCGGCGGGGGCCATGGGTCTGCCTTTCCGGGGCTATATCAGGGGCGCACGGCCACGCCGCGCCGGGCCATATGGGCCTTGGCGTCGCCGATGGTGTGTTCGCCAAAATGAAAGATCGAGGCGGCCAGCACGGCGGTGGCGTGCCCCTCGATGATGCCATCGGCCAGATGGTCGAGCGTGCCGACCCCGCCAGAGGCAATCACCGGCACGCTGACGGCATCGGCCACGGCGCGGGTAAGCGGCAGGTTGAAACCGGCCCTGGTGCCGTCGCGGTCCATGGAGGTGAGCAGGATTTCCCCCGCCCCAAGCGAGACCATGTGCTGTGCCCAGGCCACCGCATCCAGCCCCGTGGCATTGCGGCCGCCATGGGTGAACACCTCGAAGCGGCCAGGCGCCACCTGCTTGGCATCAATCGCCACCACGATGCACTGGGTGCCGAACTTCTCGGCCGCCTCGCGGACAAAGTCGGGCCGGTCCACGGCGGCGGTGTTGATGGAAACCTTGTCAGCACCGGCCAGCAGCAGGCGGCGCACATCCTCCACCAC
Organism: Acetobacteraceae bacterium; assembly: GCA_947379865.1. Taxonomy (GTDB): domain Bacteria; phylum Pseudomonadota; class Alphaproteobacteria; order Zavarziniales; family Zavarziniaceae; genus CANCOY01. Next base: position 7,277 of record CANCOY010000116.1, on the reverse strand, counting down.
CCGCACGCCACCGCCCACCGTCAGCGGCATGAAGCATTGCTCTGCCGTGGCGGCCACCACGTCGAGGATGATGCCGCGCCGGTCGCTGGAGGCGGTGATGTCGAGAAAGCAGAGTTCGTCGGCGCCGGCCGCGTCATAGAGGCGGGCCTGTTCCACCGGGTCACCGGCATCGCGCAGGCCAACGAAATTGACCCCCTTGACCACGCGCCCGTCCTTCACGTCGAGGCAGGGGATGATGCGGGCCTTCAGCATGGTCGTACCCACCGGTCTCAGGCGGCCGCCAGGGCAAGGGCGGCCCCGGCCTCAAGCCGGCCATCATAAAGCGCCCGGCCGCAGATGGCGCCGGCAATGCCACGCCCGCCCACCGCCTTCAGCGCCGCAATATCCTCGATCCCCGCCACCCCGCCAGAGGCAATCACCGGCAGGCGCACATTGGCGGCCAGCGCCGCCGTCGCCTCCACATTGACACCGCCCAGCAGGCCGTCGCGCTCGATATCGGTATAGATGATGGCGGAAACCCCCGCATCCTCGAAGCGGCGGGCCAGTTCCAGGGCCGTCAGCTCCGACATTTCCGACCAGCCCTGCACCGCCACCTTGCCAGCGCGGGCATCGATGCCCACCGCAATATGGCCGGGAAACAGGCGGCAGGCCTCGGTCACCAGCGAGGGGTCGCGCACGGCGATGGTGCCGAGGATCACCCGGGCAACGCCGATCTCAAGCGCGGCATCAATGGCCTCCAGCGTGCGGATGCCGCCGCCCAGCTGTACCTTCACGTCGGTCGCCTGCATGATGGCGGCCACCGCATCGCGGTTCTCCGGCTTGCCGCCAAAGGCGCCGTTGAGGTCGACCACATGCAGCCAGCCAAAGCCCTGCGCGCGGAACAGGCGGGCCTGGGCGGCAGGATCGGGGTTGTAGCGCGTGACCTGTTCCATGTCGCCCTGGACAAGCCGGACACAGACACCGTCCTTGAGATCGATGGCAGGGTAGAGGATCACGGAACGACTGCCTTCCTGCGGGGCATCGGCCCCGCATGGGCTGGTGGCTAGGGCCGCCAGCCAAGAAAATTGCCGAGGAGGGCAAGGCCCAGGGCCTGGCTCTTCTCTGGGTGAAACTGGGTGCCGATGATGTTGTCACGCCCGACCACGGCGGTAACCGGGCCACCATAATCAACCTCGCCCAGCACCTGCGAGGCATGCGCCCCTGCAAGGTGATAGGAATGCACGAAGTAAGCGTGCCCACCGCCAAGGTCTGCCAGCCCCGCCAGCACGGGATGGGCGAGGCCGCGTTCGCTGAAACGCAGGTTGTTCCAGCCCATGTGCGGCACCTTCAGGCTGGCATCGGCAGGCGCAATGGCCTGCACCTGGCCGCTGATCCAGCCAAGACCAGCATGATGGCCATGTTCCAGCCCCTCGGTGGCGAGCAATTGCATGCCCACACAAATGCCAAGGAACGGCCGGCCGCGCTGGGCCACCGCCTCGTCAAGCGCCGCGATCATGCCCGGCAGGGCCTGCAGGCCCGCCATGCAATCGGCAAAGGCACCCACACCCGGCAGCACCACCCGCTCGGCCGCAGCCACTACGCGGGCGTCACTCGTAACCCTGATCAACCCGGGGTCACGCCCGCTTTCCCGCGCAGCGCGTTCCAGCGCCTTGGCGGCGGAGCGCAGATTGCCCGAGCCATAGTCGATGACGGCAACAGTTCCCGCACTCATGGCCGCGCATCCATCAGCCGGCGCAGGGCCGCATCATCCGTCTCGCCGCTTACGACACCAATCACCGGGCGCTTGCCTGCTGTCAGCCGCTGGCGGCGCAGGTCGTGGCCAAGGAGGCCAAGGGCAAAGGCGAGCGCCAGCTGCAAGACCCCCTGCTGGGCATCCCCCAGCATCAGCCAGCGGGCGACGAGGGCAAGCACCAGGGCTACACCCAGCCAGCCGGCCAGCGCCCACCACAGCCGGTGCCAGACCAGCCACAGCGGCCCCAGCACGAAGGCGCCCCAGGAAAAGCCTTCCGGCACCAGGTCCAGATCGTCGGGATGGCCGGTGCCGTGGACGGTATAGAGGCGCAGGCCCATCAGCGCCTCACAGGCTGCCGCCCAGCACGCCCTTGGTGGAGGGCACGGTGCCGGCGGCACGCGGGTCGGCCTCCACCGCCTGGCGCAGGGCGCGGGCCAAGGCCTTGAAGCAGGATTCGATGATATGGTGGTTGTTCTCGCCATACATGTTTTCCACATGCAGGGTCAGCCCCGCCGCCTGGGCAAAGGCCTGGAACCATTCCTTGAACAGTTCCGTGTCCATTTCCCCCAGCTTGGGGCGGCTGAACACCACTTTCCACACCAGATAGGGCCGGTTGGAGGCATCCAGCGAGACGCGGGTGCAGGTCTCGTCCATGGGGATGATGGCCGAGCCATAGCGCGCAATGCCGCGCCGGTCGCCCAGCGCCTTCGACACCGCCTCGCCCAGCGCGATCCCCACATCTTCCGTGGTGTGATGGAAATCGATGTGCAGGTCGCCCTTGGCCGCCACCTCGATATCGATCAGGGAATGGCGCGAGAGCTGTTCCAGCATATGGTCAAGAAAACCGATACCGGTGGCAACACGGTATTGTCCCGTGCCGTCAAGATTGACGGCAACGCGGATCGCGGTCTCCTTGGTGGAGCGTTCGACCTCGGCGCGGCGCATGGGCAGGTCCTGTCTGGAGCAAGACTTCTTCTAGCAAGAAGGACCGGGCGGTGCCAGCCTTTGGGGTAGATGGGGCGGCCAGCCCCGGCGCCTATGCACTTTTGAGGGTGATTCCCGCCAGAAATACATGTATCCTGAGTGGGATTTCAGAGGTGGCCCATGGCTGCACACTATTCTGCCCTCGACATTGCAGACTGGATCATCGCCAGCGTTGATCGCGAGGCGGGCGATTCCATCACCCATCTCAAGCTCCAGAAGCTGCTTTATTATGCCCAGGCCTGGGCGCTCTGCCTGCTTGGTCGTCCCCTGTTCGAGGAAGACATGCAGGCCTGGGTGCACGGCCCCGTGGCCGAGACTGTGTTCCGGGCCTATCGCAGATACGGCTTTGAAGCTCTACCGCCGCCCAACCGTCTGGCTGCCTTGGCGCCGGAGGATGAGGCCCATCTGCTCGCGGTCATGGAGGCCTATGGCGACTTCTCGGCCAGGCGCCTTGAGGCGATGACCCACAATGAGGACCCCTGGCGCCAGGCCCGTGGCGATCTGGCGCCAGACTGCGCCTCCCGGGCCGTGATCCCCAAGGACCACATGAAAAGCTTCTACGCCGCCCTCTACGCCCGCAGTGCCGATGCCGAAGAAAGACTGGCTGCGGCAAACCGCTGAACGGCAGGCGAGGGCCGCCTCGGGAACCCGCGACCAGCGGACCCTGCGGGAAGCAGCGCTGCTGGGCGGCGGGATGGGCGACGATGCCGCCTGCGCCCATGTGAACCTGAAATACTATTGGCCCGATCACCAATGCTTTTCCGACTGGCAGCCTGACGAACTCAAGGGCTTCAGCAGGTTCTGCCGCACCATGGCGCAGATGCGCTGGCAGGACATCTACCGCAGCGGGGGCGGCAGCGGCCACAAATCAGGCCTTGGCTACACACCCCACAAGAACCCTTCTGTCCTGCCGGAGCATCCCGACCTTTCGCAGTTCAGCCCGGACCTGACATGGTTCGAGTTGCGGGTAAGCGGCAAGGCCCGGGTGCATGGCTTCCGGGTGAGGGAGGCGTTTTTCCTTGTGTTCCTCGACCGCAGCCATGCCGTCTACCGCTAAACTGGTTCCCCGCAGCCCAAGCCTTGACCGGCGCCCCGCAATCGCCACATGACTCACCTCTGCCGGGGTGGCCGGCGTGCGTCTTTCGATGAACGGATTTCCCTTGGATACGACCCAGAGCCTGTGGCACGGCACCACCATCCTGTGCGTGCGCAAGGGCAGCAAGACCGTGATCGCCGGCGACGGCCAGGTGAGCCTGGGCCAGACGGTGATCAAGTCCAACGCCCGCAAGGTGCGCCGCATCGGCGCCGGCGGGCTGGTGATCGCGGGCTTTGCCGGGGCCACGGCCGATGCCTTTACCCTGTTCGAGCGGCTGGAGGCGAAGCTGGAGCGCCATCCCGGCCAGTTGACCCGGGCCTGTGTGGAACTGGCCAAGGACTGGCGCACCGACCGCTATCTGCGCCGGCTGGAAGCCATGATGATCGTGGCCGATGCCACGACGGCCCTGGTGCTGACCGGCACCGGCGATGTACTGGAGCCGGACGACGGGGTGATCGGCATTGGCTCGGGTGGGAATTATGCCCTTGCGGCCGCCCGCGCTCTGGTGCCGGTGGACATGGACCCGGAGGAGATCGCCCGGCGCGCCATGGCCATTGCCGCCGAGATCTGCGTCTACACCAACACCAACCTGACCGTTGAAACCATCGAGGCCGCCCGATGAGCGATTTCAGCCCGCGCGAGATCGTCTCCGAACTCGACCGCCACATCGTGGGCCAGGCCGCCGCCAAGCGCGCCGTGGCCATTGCCCTGCGCAACCGCTGGCGCCGCCAGCAACTGCCCGAGGGCCTGCGCGAGGAAGTGCTGCCCAAGAACATCCTGATGATCGGCCCCACGGGCGTGGGCAAGACGGAAATCTCCCGCCGCCTCGCCCGCCTTGCCCAGGCGCCCTTCCTGAAGGTGGAGGCGACCAAGTTCACCGAAGTGGGCTATGTGGGCCGCGACGTCGAGCAGATCATCCGCGACCTGGTGGAAGTGGCCATCGGCATGGTGCGCGAGCGCCGCCGCAAGGACGTGGCCGCCCGCGCCGAGCTGAACGCCGAGGCCCGGGTGGTGGAAGCCCTGGTGGGCGAGAACGCCAGCCGCGAGACCCGCGACAAGTTCCGCCAGCTGCTGCGCGACGGCAAGCTGGACGACCGCGAGATCGAAATCTCTGTTGCCGACACCAGCACGCCCGGCGGCTTTGAGGTGCCGGGAATGCCGGGCGGCGTCGGCGTGGTCAATCTGGGTGAAATGCTGGGCAAGGCCTTTGGCCAGCGCAGCAAGCGCAAGCGCACCACGGTGAAGGAGAGCCACGCCCTGCTGCTGGCCGAGGAATCCGACAAGCTCCTCGACCCCGATACGGTCACGCGCGAGGCCATTGCCATCACCGAGAATGCCGGCATCGTCTTCCTCGACGAGATCGACAAGATCTGTGCCCGCTCCGAGCGCATGGGGGCCGATGTCAGCCGCGAAGGCGTGCAGCGCGACCTGCTGCCCCTGATCGAGGGCACCACCGTGGCCACCAAGCATGGGGCCGTGAAGACCGACCACATCCTGTTCATTGCGTCGGGCGCCTTTCACCTCGCCAAGCCCTCCGACCTCTTGCCCGAACTCCAGGGCCGCCTGCCCATCCGCGTGGAACTGGACGCGCTGACCCGCGACGACTTCCGCCGCATCCTGACCGAGCCGGAGCACAGCCTGATCCGCCAATATGTGGCCCTGCTGGGCACGGAAGACGTGGCCCTGAGCTTTGCCGACGACGGCGTCGACGAAATCGCCGACGTGGCGGCGGCCGTGAACGGCTCTGTCGAGAACATCGGCGCCCGCCGCCTGCACACGGTGCTGGAACGCGTCCTCGACGAAATCAGCTTCGCCGCCACCGACCAGCCCGGCACCAGCCTGATCGTCGACGCCGCCTATGTCCGCCGCCACATCGGCGACCTCGCCACCAATACGGACCTGTCGAAGTTTATTTTGTAGGCCCCCCTAATCCGCCTCGCCCTTGCGGTGGGCGGTGGCGACCTGGGCCAGCAGGGCGCGGGCTTCGGGGGTTTGCATGAGTTCGGCGAAGAGGCGGGATTCGAGGCTGAGGAGGTCGCGGCTGACGGGGGAGACCGCGGCGCGGGCGAGGCGCTTGATATGGGCCACGGCAAGCGGCGGCCGGGCGGCGATTTCGCGGGCGATGCTGCGGGCGCGGTCGAGGGCGGACTCCCGGCTGTCGGCGGGCACCAGTTCCTCGATCATGCCAAGGGCCAGGGCCTCCTGTGGGGGCACGGTGCGGGCGCGCAGCATCATCTCGATGGCGCGGTTGCGGCCCACCAGATTGGTCAGGCGCTGGGTGCCGCCGGCGCCGGGCAGGATCCCCACCGAGACCTCTGGCAGGCCAAAGCGAAAAGGCCCGTCCTTGGCCACGCGGATGTCGGTGGCCATGGCAAACTCCCAGCCGCCGCCCATGGCCGTGCCATTGAGGGCGGTAAGCACCGGCTTGGGCAGGTTTTCGATCTCCAGCAGCAGGTCATGCAGGTTCACTGGCACCAGCGGTCTGGCCGCCACCTCTCCCTGTGCCGAACGGTCGAGCTCCACCACGGAATAATGGCGGATGAAAAACCCCTCAATCCCACCGGTGAAGATCACCGCCCGCACATCCGCCTCGGCCAGACGCGGCATCAGGGCCGCAATCTCGGCCACGGTGCCGGGGTCCATGGTGGCCAGGGGCGGGTTGGTGATGGTGACGGTGGCGACACCCTCCGTCAGGTCAAGGCTCAGCTGGGGCATGGGGTCTCTCCGCTTGGGATGCCCAGCTTCGGGAAGGGGGCGGCCTTGATCAAGTCCCGGGTCTCAGCTGTTTTCGCCAAGCACCCTGGCTGCCAGCCTGGGTGGTGCAAATACCACAGGTCACCGTATATCTGCCGTGTACGGCTTGAATAACATTGTATATCGGTAATTTAAAATCTAGATAGCTCGCGAAGGGGGCACTTCTAAAAATATATCGTAAGCATACGATGGTTTTCAGGTGCAGTTATTTTCCCCGGTATCAGGAGATGAATTTATGATCCGTGGATTTGCGGCAGCACTGGCCCTGAGCCTGCTGTCGACCGCCGCCCTGGCTGACGCGCCCGCGCCAGCCCCCTATGACTGGACCGGGCTTTATGCCGGCGCGTCCCTTGGCCTTGCCAGTGCCAATGGCACGGCAGCGGACCTTGATTTCTACAACTACGCCGAGACCACCCGCACCTACAGTTCCAGCATCATGGGCAGCCTTGATGCTGGTTATAACCTGCAGCGTGGCAACATTGTCTATGGTGTCGAGGCCGACCTTGGCGTGCTCGACGCAGGTCGCCACTATGAGTTTTACGGCCCCTCCTATGAGCCGTGCGCCTACTGCACCACCAGCCGCATCGGCGCCCTTGGCTCTGCACGCGCCCGGGTCGGCGTCGCGTTCGACAAGGCCCTGATTTATGCGACCGGCGGTCTGGCCTTTGGCCAGGTGAACAATCGCTGGGAGTACTCTGGCGTCAAGGCGTC
>CANCOY010000115.1 GCA_947379865.1 Acetobacteraceae bacterium | reverse complement strand
GTGGCATGGCTCCCCCTTGGCGGTTTCGTTCGCTTCTTCGGTGACGCCGACGCCTCCTCCAAGCCCGATGTCGAGGCCATTGCCGAGATGAGCGATGCGGACAAGAGCGTCAGTTTCCAGCACAAGCCGCTGGGCTGGCGTTTTGCCGTCGTTGCAGCAGGGCCGCTGGCCAATTTCCTGTTTTCGGTTGTCGTGCTTTCAGGCCTTTTCATTGCCTTTGGCCAGCCTTTTACACCGCCGGTCGTCGGCTCGGTGGCGCCGGACAGCGCGGGCGCCGAGGCAGGCCTGCTGGTGGGCGACCGGATTGTGTCCATCGACGGCTCCTCGATCGAGCGGTTCGAGGACATGCAGGCGCTTGTCCGTCTCAACCAGGGCACGCCGCTGGCCATGGTCATCCAACGCCAGGGCAACGAAATCAGCCTCACCGCTACTCCGAAGGTGACGACCACCACCGACACGTTCGGCAACACCCAGCGACTGGGCCTTCTTGGCGTCTCGCGCAGCGCCGCCGAATATGTCCACCGCAGCCCGCCGGCCGCGGTCTATTATTCGGTTCGGGAAATTGCCTCGATCATCGACATGACCCTCACCCACATGAGCCAGATGGTGCGCGGCCAGCGCGGCACCGAGGATCTGGGCGGGGTGCTGCGGATCGGCGAGATGTCGGGCCAGATGGCCCAGGCCGGGCTGGTGACCCTGATCTGGTTCACCGCAATGATTTCGGTAAACCTAGGGCTGATCAACCTCTTTCCGGTTCCCATGCTGGACGGCGGGCATCTGTTGTTCTATGCCTTCGAAGCGCTGCGCGGAAAACCGCTTGGCGAGAGAATTCAGGAATATGGCTTCCGTCTTGGACTGGTCATGGTGCTCAGCCTCATGGTCTTCGCTACCTGGAATGATCTAGTGCACTTCCGGATCGTGGCATTCGTCTCCGGTCTGCTATCCTGACCGCCATAAGGGGACGACACGTGGCGCACATCATGAAGTCTCGAGCGACAGCGCTGGCCTTCTCAGCCGCTTTGGCAGGGGTGGTTCTGGTCTCGTTCATCGGGAGCGGATCGGCGTTTGCCCAGAACGTGATTGGCGGCGCTCTGGGAGGCTCTCGCCCGTCACAGGGTGTGGGGCCGTTGGTGGCGCCCTCTCTTGGCGGCTCTTCCTTTGGCGGCGAATCAGCCGGTGTGGCTCCCTCCGCGGCCTATGGGTCGCCCTCTGATGTGATTTCCAGCATCGAGGTTGTCGGCAATCAGCGCGTTGAGCCCGCGACCGTGATCTCGTACATGACGATTGCCCCCGGCGACAAGTTTGACCCGGCCAAGATCGACGCTTCCCTGAAGGCGCTGTTTGCAACCGGGCTGTTTGCCGATGTCTCCCTCCGCCGCGACGGCAGCCTGCTGGTTGCCAACGTGCTCGAGAACCCGATCATCAATCGTATTGCCTTCGAGGGTAACGATCACGTTTCGGACAGCCAGATTGAAAAGGAAGTCCAGCTCAAGGCGCGTGTGATCTATACCCGCGCCAAGGTGCAGAGCGATGTGCAGCGCGTGGTCGAGGTCTATCGCCGCGCGGGCCGCTTCGCCGCAACGGTTGAGCCGAAGGTAATCCAGCTCGCCCAGAACCGGGTTGATCTGGTTTTCGAGATCAACGAGGGGCCGACCACCGGCATCCGCCGCATCAATTTCATCGGCAACAAGAAGTTTTCCGACTCCACTCTGCGCGATGCGATTGCCACGCGCGAGACTCGCTGGTGGCGCTTCCTGTCGTCGAGCGACAATTACGACCCGGATCGCCTTGCCTATGACCGCGAACTGGTGCGTCGTTATTACCTCACCCGCGGCTATGCGGATTTCCGCGTTGTTTCCGCCGTTGCGGAACTCTCGCCCGATCGCGAAGACTTCTTCATTACCTTTTCGCTTGATGAGGGCGAGCCCTACACCTTCTCCAGCAGCACTGTAGAGAGCAAGATCGCGGATCTTCATCCAGAAGGTCTGTCGGAAATTGTCCGGACGCAGCCTGGCGACGTCTACAATGCTGAAAAGATCGAAAAGACCATCGACGACCTCACGTTCGAGGCTGGTCGGCTCGGCTATGCCTTTGTCGATATCCGGCCCAAGATCGTCCATCACCGCGAGCAGCGGACCATTTCCGTTTCCTATCAGATCAACGAGGCGCCGCGCGTTTATGTTGACCGGATCAACATCACCGGAAACGTGCGCACGCTCGACAAGGTCATCCGACGTGAATTCCGCCTGGTCGAGGGCGATGCCTACAACTCGGCCAAGCTCAGCCGCTCGAAGGACCGCCTGAAGAGTCTCTCGTTCTTCGACAAGGTCGAGATCAACGAGGTGCCGGGCTCAGCGCCGGACCGCACGAACATCAATGTTGAGGTGACGGAGAAGTCTACCGGCGAACTGCAGCTGGGCGCCGGCTACTCGACGACGGAAAGTGTGGTCGGCGACATCTCGATCCGCGAGCGCAACCTTCTGGGCCGTGGCCAGGATCTCCGGCTGGGCCTCAGCCTGTCGTCCAAGCGTTCGCAGATTGATCTGAGCTTTACCGAGCCCTATTTCATGGACCGCAATATTGCGGCCGGGTTTGACATCTTCAACATCAGGCGCAATCTGCAATCCGAAAGTTCCTACGACCAGAAGGTCCTGGGTTTTGCCCTGCGCGGTGGTTTCCCACTCAGCGAGTACACCCGTTTCGTTGGTCGATATACGCTCCGCAAGGACACGATCGACAACATCGGATACTATGCTTCCCGCGCGGTCATCGAGTCAGCAGGCACCGAGATCACATCGTCGGTTGGCTATAACACCACCTATGACACCCGCGACGATGCCAAGATCCCGACCAAGGGCATCAACTTCACCTTCGGCAATGACATTGCGGGTCTTGGTGGTACGGTTCGGTACCTCCGCACCTCTGCGTCGGCGACGATCTATTACGAGGTTGCCGAAGGCTTTGTGGCGAGTGCGGGCTTCGACGGCGGTCACATCGTTGGCCTTGGTGAGGATATTCGCCTTAACGACCGCTTCTACATCGGTGGAACAGACTTCCGCGGCTTCAAGCGTGGTGGCCTTGGTCCGCGTGAACTGCAGTCGGAAGATGCGCTGGGCGGTAACATGTATGGCGTCGGCACACTGGAGATGACATTCCCCAATGGCCTGCCGGAGCAGTTTGGTGTGCGCACCAGCTTCTTCAACGATGTGGGCACGCTGACCGGCATCGACAAAAAGGACTCCGGGATCGTCGATTCCGGCTCAATCCGCGCCGCTGGCGGCGTGGCAGTTTCGTGGGACTCTCCCTTCGGGCCTATTGGCGTGGCGCTCGCGCAGGCCTACAAGAAAGAGAGCTATGACAAGACCGAAATCTTCCGTTTCAACTTCGGCACGCGGTTCTGATATGCAAATCTGCTTCACCACCATCCGTCGATTTGGCCTGATGGCTGCCGCATTTCCCCTTCTGGCTGGCGCGCCTGCGTTCGCGCAGGACGCACCGGCGGCGGGTCCCATGCCGCCTGCAACCGTTCTCGTTGTCGATTACAACGGCCTGCTGAACACGGCGACTGCGGCGACCGATATCCGCACCCAGATCCAGGCGCTCAAGGCAAAGATGCAAAAAGACGTCGATGCTGATGAGGCGGGTCTGAAGAAGGACGAAGACGCCCTGCGCGGCAAGCAGGCCTCGCTTTCTGCCGATGCCTTCGCCAAGCAGCGGGACGCCTTCCAGAAGAAGGTGGCCGATGTGCAGCGCCGGGTGCAGGAGCGCAACCGCCAGCTTGAGACGGCGTTGAACAACGCCACCGACAAGCTGCGTCAGGCCATTGTTCCGATTTTCAGCGATATCATGAATGCCCAGAACGCCACGGTTCTGCTCGACACGTCCTCGATCCTTTATGCCGATGCCTCGCTTGATATCTCCAAGCAGGCTCTTGAGCGTCTCAATCAGGCGATCACCAAGGTGAAGGTCGAGTTGCCGTCGGCAAACTGATGCCGGACGCGCGATTTTTTACTCGCCGTGGTCCGTTCACCATCGGTTCGCTTGCAGCGATCATCGGTGCAAAGGTAGGGCAGGGCAGCGACCCTGACCACCTTGTCATGGACGTGGCGCCGCTGGACAAGGCTGGCCCGGAAGATCTCTCCTTCCTGGACAATATGAAATATGTCGGTGCTTTCGAGGTATCGGCGGCCGGCGCCTGCGTCATCGGCAAGCGCGACGGGCTACGTGCGCCCGAGGGCATGGCGTTGCTTGTTGCCGACGAGCCCTACAAGGCTTATGCGCTGGCAGCGCAGGCCTTCTATCCAGAGCCCGTATCCACCGGCAATGTCCACCCGACGGCGCATGTGGATCCATCGGCCATTATCGGCCCCGACTGTGACATCGCGGCTGGCGTCGTGATCGAGGCAGGCGCCCGACTGGGTGCCCGATGCTCAATCGGCGCCAATGCCGTGGTCGGACGCAATGTCGAGATTGGCAGTGATACCCACATCGGCATGTGTACCAGCCTCAGCCATTGCCAGATTGGGGATCGCGTTCGTCTTCATCCGGGTGTGCGGGTGGGCCAGGATGGTTTCGGCTTCGCGCCGGACCCCCGGGGCCATGTAAAGGTTCCGCAACTTGGCCGTGTCATCATCGGCAACGACGTCGAAATCGGGGCCAACAGCACGGTTGACCGTGGCAGTGGTCCCGACACCGTCATCGGGGATGGAACCTGGATCGACAATCTTGTCCAGATCGGCCACAACGTGCGCATGGGCCGTGGCTGCATCATGGCCGGGCAGGCGGGGATTTCCGGCAGCACCCACGTCGGCGACTTTGTCGCCATTGGCGGGCAGGTCGGTCTTGCCGGCCATCTCAAGATCGGTTCCGGTGCCCGGATTGGCGCCAAGAGTGGCGTAATGAACGATGTGCCTGCCGGTGAGTCATGGTTTGGTATTCCGGCCATGCCGCTCAAATTCTTTTTCCGCCGGCACGCAACCCTGACGAAGCTTTCGGAACGAAAGGCCAAACCGAATGAGTGACGTCAACGCCCCCCTGCCGGTCGAACCCACGACGGTGGCCAGCGTGGATATCGTGCGGGTGATGGAGATGATCCCCCATCGCTATCCCATGCTGATGATCGACAAGGTTGTCGACATGGTCACCGGCCAAAGTGCCGTGGGCATCAAGAACGTCACCGTCAACGAGCCGTTTTTCCAGGGGCATTTTCCCACCCGTCCGGTCATGCCGGGGGTGATGATCATCGAATCCATGGCCCAGACGGCGGCGGTGCTGGTTGTGCATACACTGGGCGAGAGCGCCGAAGGCAAGCTCGTCTATTTCATGACGGTCGACAATGCCCGTTTCCGCAGGCCAGTAACGCCGGGCGATACCATGCGTGTCGAGGTCGTCAAGGACCGCAGCCGTGGCAATGTCTGGCGCTTCAATGGGGTTGCCAAGGTTGACGGCGTGAAGGTGGCCGAAGCGGAATTTGCCGCCATGATCATGGACCGGTGACTGAGATGATCCATCCCACTGCCATTATCGAAGACGGCGCCCGCATTGGTGCCGACGTCAACGTTGGCCCCTTCAGCGTTGTTGGGGCGCACGTACAACTTGGCGATGGTGTGACCCTTGATTCCCATGTGGTTGTGACGGGCCGCACGACAATCGGTGCCCGCACCCGCATCTTTCCCTTCGCGTCGATCGGTCATCAGCCCCAGGACCTCAAGTACAAGGGGGAGCCGTCGACCCTGACGGTGGGTACGGATTGCATGATCCGTGAGCATGTCACCATCAACCCCGGTACCGAGGGTGGGGGCATGGAGACGGTGGTTGGCAATCATTGCCTGTTGATGGCCGGCGCCCATGTGGCCCATGACTGCCGGGTTGGCGATCATGTGATCATGGCCAATTGCGGTACCCTGGCGGGCCATGTGGAAGTGGGCCCCTTTGCCTTTGTGGGCGGTCTATCGGCAGTGCATCAGTTCGTGCGCATCGGCGCTGGCGCCATGATTGGCGGCATGTCCGGCGTGGAGAGTGATGTCATTCCCTATGGCCTTGTTATGGGCAACCGTGCCCATCTCTCTGGCCTGAACATTGTCGGGCTTAAGCGGCGCGGTTTCACGCGGGAACAGATCCATTCGCTGCGCTCGGCCTATCGCCTGCTGTTCGCGCCGGAAGGCACCCTGCAGGAGCGGCTTGCCGATGTCGCCGAAAGCTTTGCCGAGAACGAGGCCGTGGGCATGATCCTGCAGTTCATGCAGGCGAAAACCGAACGCTCGTTCTGCACGCCGCGCTCAGAGCGCGCCGCCTGAGCGGCGGTGGGGCCGCGATGACCGATCCCCGGCCCAGGCCAAAACTTGGCATTCTCGCAGGCTCGGGCGCGCTGCCGCACCGCCTTGTTGAAGCGGCCCGGCGTGACGGGCGGGATGTGTTTGTGCTGGCAATTGCCGGTGCCGCCGAGCCGGCATCGTTCACAGATGTTCAGGTGGAACTGGTCGACATCGCCGCCGTTGGGCGCGCGATCGACCTTCTTAAGGCCCATGCCTGTGCTGAACTGGTCATGGCGGGGCCCGTTCGCCGCCCCGATTTCGCCCGTCTGCGGCCTGATTGGCGCGGCATCAAACTATTGCCAAGAGTGGCAGCGGCGGCCCGCAAGGGTGACAATGCCCTGTTCAATGTCCTGATCGCGGTCTTCGAGGAAGAGGGCTTCAGGGTTGTCGGCGCTGATGATGTGCTGGGGAACCTGCTTGTTGGCCCGGGGCCGCTTGGGGCGATCAGGCCGGATGATGCGGCGCGCGCCGATGTTGCCCGTGCCATGCAGGTGGCAAAGGTGATGGGTGGCCTTGATGTGGGGCAGGGTGCCGTTGCCGTTGATGGCGCCATCCTTGGCGTTGAGGTGGTGGATGGCACCGATGCCATGCTCGCCCGTGTTGCCCTTCTGCGCGTCCAGCATGGCCCGGCAGGTCCGGCCGGCGCACTGGTCAAGGTCGCAAAGCCGGGACAGGAACGGCGTGTCGATCTGCCTACCATTGGCGTGCAGACTGTGGCGGGTGCCGTGGCGGCCCGGCTTGCCGGGATCGCTGTCGAGGCCGGCCAGGCCATCATCATGGACAGGACGGCCACGGCAAAAGCAGCTGATGAAGCCGGGATCTTTATCATCGGGATCGTGACTGATGACGCCTGAGGTGGTCGCGCGGCCGCTTCGCGTCATGCTTGTCGCCGGTGAACCCTCGGGCGACCTTCTGGGGTCGCGGCTGATGCGGGCCTTGCGCCGCCTTGCGGGAGGCCATGTCGCCTTCTCAGGCGTCGGCGGGGAGGCAATGACGGCAGAGGGGCTGGCCAGCCAGTTTCCCATGTCGGAACTGACCATCATTGGTGTGGTCGAGATTCTACCCAAGGCCCGCCATCTGCTTGGCCGTGTCGCGGAGGTTGTGGCGGCGGCCCGTGCGAACAAGCCCGATGTTCTGGTGACCATCGACAGCCCGGCTTTCAGCTTTCGCGTCGGCAAGCGGCTGAAGGGGAGCGGCATCCCCCTAGTTCACTATGTGGCGCCAACCGTCTGGGCCTGGCGCCCGGGCCGCGCCCGGGTTATTGCGCGGTTTCTGGACCATCTGCTGGTCCTGCTGCCCTTTGAGCCCCCCTGGTTTGCCAAGGTGGGCCTTGGCTGCACCTTTGTGGGGCATTCCGTGGTCGAGGATGCGCCACCGCCGGCGGAACTGGCAAAGGCCGGCAGGGCCTTTCGCGCAGCCCATGACATCGTGGCTGAGGCGCCGGTTATCTGCGTCCTGCCGGGAAGCCGGCGCAGCGAGGTTAGCCTGCTGACGCCGCGCTATGCCGAGGTGCTGGCGCTGTTGGCGGCACAGTTCCCGGGCCTTGTGGCCATCGTCCCCACGGTCCCGCATCTGGCTGGGCAGGTGGCAGAGGCCGCAGCGGCGTGGCCGGTGCGGGCTGTGCTGGTTCCCGAACGCGAGATGAAACTGGTTGCCATGGCAGCCTCGGATGTGGCGCTGGCGGCGTCGGGAACGGTTACGCTTGAACTGGCACTGGCCCGGGTGCCCATGGTGGTGACCTACAGGGTCAACCCGATTACGGCCTTTGCGGTCCGTCGCCTGACACGGTTGAAGCACGCCAGCCTGATCAACATCATGAACGACCGCGAGATCGTGCCTGAATTCATTCAGGCCGATTGCACCGGGCCAAGGCTTGCCGAGGCGGTGGCCCATATTCTGGTTGAACCAGAGGCGAGGGCGCGCCAGATTCGCGAAATGGATGATTTCCTGAAGGCACTTGGCCAGGGTGGCGTGCCGCCTGGTGAACGCGCCGCCCGCGCCGTGCTTGATGTACTGGCAGCCCGTGGCCGCCTGCCCCCAGGATTCGTTATGCCTGTCCAAGAGGAGAACCCGCAATGAATGCCAATGCCCCCACCGCTGCAGCTGAAACTGGCGCCAAGGATGAGTTCCGTCTGCTGCACACGATGCTCCGCGTGCTCGACCTTGAGAAATCACTTGCCTTCTACACCGGCCACCTCGGCATGAAGCTGTTGCGCCGGGCCGATTTTGAGGGCGGGCGTTTCTCGCTGGCCTTTGTTGGCTATGGCGATGAGTCCGCTCACAGCGTTCTGGAACTCACCCATAACTGGGACCAGAAGGAGCCTTATGAGATTGGCACCGCCTATGGCCACATTGCCCTTGGTGTCTCTGATATCTTTGGCACCTGCGAGAAACTGGCGGCCGACGGCGTCGCCATTCCCCGCCCGCCAGGCGCCATGCAGCACGGCTCGACCGTGATCGCGTTCATCCAGGATCCTGACGGCTACAAGATCGAACTGATCCAGAGCCGGGCTGGTTGAACGGCTTCCAGCCGCCGGGCGTTACACCAGAACAGGCGATTTTGCCTGTCTGGTGCCGGTTTCCCTCATTGTGACCGGATGTCGGCATTGCTAGGCTGATGACCAGACGAGCCTGGGCTCGAATCCTGTCGCAAGGGGGAAATCATGACGCTTGAGATGATGTCGGGGACACCTTTCAGGGCTATGGGCCGGGTTCTGGCACTTGGCGCCACTCTTTCACTCGCAGGCATAGACCTTGCCAACGCTGCTGCTGCCGGCAAGGGAGAGGGCGAGGTCTCCATCATTGCCTGGGCCGGCTATGTCGAGCGTGGCCACAGCGACAAGAACTACGACTGGGTAACCGGCTTCGAGAAGGAAACCGGCTGCAAGGTGACCGTCAAGGTGGCCGGCAGTTCCGACGAAATGGTCACCCTGATGAAGGATGGCAGTTTTGATCTGGTTACCGCCTCTGGTGACGCCAGCCTGCGCATGGTTGCCGGCAAGACCGTGCAGGAAATAGATACCAGCCGCATCGCCAGCTGGTCGACGCTTGATGCCCGGTTGCAAAATGCGCCCTGGCACACGGTTGAGGGCAAGCACTATGGCGTTCCCTATCAATGGGGACCCAATGTCCTGATGTACAACACCAAGGCCTTCAAGGAGGCACCAACCTCGTGGAGTGTGGTGTTCGAGGAACAGACCCTGGCCGACGGCAAGTCGAACAAGGGTCGGGTCCAGGCCTATTACGGCCCCATCTACATTGCTGACGCCGCCCTCTATCTGAAGTCAAAGAAGCCGGAACTGGGGATCACCGATCCCTATGCCCTGGATGAGACGCAGTATGCAGCGGTCCTCGACCTGCTGCGCGGCCAGCGCAAGATCGTGAACAAGTACTGGAACGACGCCAATGTCCAGGTGACCGATTTCACCTCGGAAGGCGTCGTGGCCTCCCCTTCGTGGCCGTTTCAGGTGAACACCCTGGTTGGCCAGAAGCAGCCGGTTGCCTCCACACTGCCTGCTGAAGGCATGACCGGCTGGGCCGATACGACCATGCTGCACGCCAAGGCCAAGCATCCGAACTGCGCCTATATGTGGATCGAGCACAGCCTGAAGCCCAAGATCCAGGGCGATGTGGCGGCCTGGTTCGGCTCGGTGCCGGTGGTGCCGGCAGCCTGCAAGGGCAATGCCCTGCTGACGGATGAGGGCTGCAAGGCGAACGGCTTTGAGGAATTCGACAAGATCGCCTTCTGGCGCACCCCGGTTGCCAACTGCGGCAATGGCCGGACCTGCGTGCCCTATTCGAAGTGGACCACCGACTATCAGGCGATCCAGGGCGGCAATTGAGTTGATTAGCCTCGTCCCCTGCGCGGCCTTGCCGGCCTTGCGCAGGGGACGTCTTTTTCGGCGAGTTACATGACCAACCCTGTTCCGCCGGCCCCGGGCTCCGCCGGCCTGGCCGTGCCGGGCACGGCGATTTCCTTTCAGTCCGTCAGCCGGTCCTTTGGCACTGTGGCAGCCCTGCGCGCGGTCAGTTTCGACATTGCAGACGGGGAGTTCTTTGCCATGCTGGGGCCGTCTGGCTCTGGCAAGACGACCTGTCTCAGACTGATTGCCGGCTTTGACCAGCCAAGCAGCGGTACTGTCACCCTGCATGGGCGCGATACCTCTGGCATTCCGCCCTACGAGCGTGACGTCAATACGGTGTTTCAGGACTACGCCCTGTTCCCCCACATGACCGTTGCCGACAATGTCGCTTATGGCCTCATGGTCAGAGGGATTCCCAAGGCTGAGCGCCTGCGTCAGGCGGCCGAGATGCTGGAGATGGTTAACCTCCCCGCGCTCGGCGGGCGCCGGCCAGGGCAGCTTTCGGGTGGACAGCGCCAGCGGGT
>CANCOY010000114.1 GCA_947379865.1 Acetobacteraceae bacterium | reverse complement strand
CATTGCTCATGCACCGTGTTTACGTTTTTTAACGTTACAACGTCAAGCTTGAAATGAGAACGCTCTTAGCGTACGCTTGCCCGCATGACCAAGACATATACCAGCCGCATCCCCGGAATCCTGCGCGACCTGCGGGAGCGTTCGGGCCTATCCATGGCCACCCTCGCCCGTGGCCTTGGCTACAAGACACCGTCCGGCTACCAGCATTACGAGACGGAAAGGTACATTTCGGACTTTCTGAAGCCGGATGTTGCCGAGCGGTTGGCCGACATGCTGGAGGGCCTGGGCACGCCGCCGATCCGCCGCGAGGAGGTGCTCATCCTCACCGGCCGCGACCCGGCAACCTTCGCCACCACACTTATCAACAGGTCCAAATCTGTCACCCCCAGCATGGATACTGTGGGGGGCCGAAAGTTTACGATGCAGATCGCGCATACCCGCGACCTGCCCGTACTGGGGGCCGCACGCGGAGGTTCGGCCACAATGGTCTTCAGTCAGGAAACGCCAATCGACTGGGTGCAACGCCCACCCCAACTCGCCAATGTGCGCGACGCCTTCGCCGTTTACATGGTGGGCGACAGCATGTCCCCCGCCTATGACCCCGGCGACATCGTCTTCATCCACCCCTCAATGAGCGTGAAAGCCGGCCGCGCCGTCCTCGTCGAACTCCACGATGGCAGCGCCCTGGTGAAGACGCTCGTCAAGCAGACGGACACGTATGTGCGGTTTGCGGAGTACAATCCGGAACCACGTCAGTTCGAGATCGACCGGCGCGAGATCAAGGCAATGTTCCGGGTGACAGGGAAGTGGGATGGGGCTTGAGGGGGTGGGCAATCGTCGGAAGTCCTATCGACTTGAGCGCATTAAGCGACGCAGCGTAAGATGAGTACGGTGCGCCGCTGCATTATCTTTTATACCTACTGAAACCTTGGAGGTGTTCGATTTGATTAAGGTATCTCCCTCCCTGATCTACTCACAGAGCGGCTGCGGCACGCAGCCGGTCTTCTGCGCTATTGACACTACAGCCACCCACCGTGACGGGTGATGCCCCCCCGGCCATCCTGGGGCAGTTCAAACTTCGGCTGTAGTAGGGCTAGGAGGCGGCGCATCCAAGTGCGCAAACCGGCTGCCTCTCAGTGTGACCAATTCTGACACGCTTTACACTGATGATATGAGATGGAAGTAGACAATTAGATTGCCGGTACATCATTTTGATATCAGAGTGATGTGTACGATTGATCAACGCAAACGAGGACGTCACGGCAATGCAGCAGGGCAGCTTCGACGACACCTTTAAACGCCTTACAGGGTTCTCTCCGCTCAGCTGGCAACGTCGGTTCTTTGAAGACCATCTGGCGATTGGAGAAACTCCTTCCGTGGTCGATCTTCCTACGGGGCTTGGCAAGACGTCTGTCATGGCACTTTGGCTGATTGCGCGGGCTTGGGGGCATGCCGTGCCGCGCCGTCTCGTCTACGTCGTCGATCGGCGCGTAGTGGTTGATCAAGCAACGGAGGTCGCGGAGACGCTGGCCGCCAAGGCAGAAGAGGTCCTGGGGATCAAAGACCTCGCGATCTCGACCCTGCGCGGCCGGCATATCGACAACCGCCGATGGCTCGAGGATCCATCGGCGCCTGCCATCGTCGTCGGCACAGTCGACATGGTCGGCTCGCGTCTGCTTCTAAGCGGCTACGGCGTGTCGCGTGGCATGCGCCCCTACCAGGCTGGCCTGCTTGGTTACGACACGCTGATCGTCCTCGACGAAGCGCATCTCTGCCCGCCATTCGAGGCGCTGTTGCATCGCGTCAGCAGTGGTGACGACCTTCGCGGCGAGGCAGATGCCGTAAAGCACCTGCCGCCGCCCTTGCGCATGATGTCGCTCTCGGCAACGGGACGGTCGGAAAATGCCTTTGCTCTTGATGACCAAGACCGGAAAGATCCCACCATCGCGGCGCGGCTATCAGCGGCCAAGCAAATCGTCATCACCGCGTGTGAAACACCCGCCGAGCTTGAGAAAGAGCTTATCCAGCGCGCGGCGCGCCTGGTGGTGGATGCCGGTGGGCGCATCGTCGTCTTCTGCACGGGGCGCGAGATGGCCCAGAAGGTGCTGGACGGTCTCCGCAAGGATCTGAAGGGACGTTGCGACAGGGTTATCGCACTCACCGGTGCGCGACGCATGCATGAGCGCGAAGCCGTCGCCCGGCACCTGCAGGCAGCCGGCTTCATTGGCGCCGACGGAACGCCCGATGGCGCCCCAAGCGTTCTCGTTGCGACGGCCGCCGGCGAGGTCGGCCTCGACCTTGATGCCGATCATGCGGTCATGGATCTCGTCGCGGCGGAGCGCATGGTCCAGCGCCTCGGCCGCGTAAACCGTCGCGCCCGGATCGGCCATCTGGCGCTGATCGAGGTCATCGACGCACCTTGCACGAAGGCTGAACGCGAGGCCACCCGGGCGCGGCGCAGCGCAGCACGCCACTTCCTTGAGGAACTGCCGCAAAGCGCTGGAGGCTACGAGGCCAGCACGGCCGCCATCGCAGCAACGCGTCTAAGGGTTCCGGGCCTCTGGCAGGCGGCCATAACCCCTGCCCCCCTCCATCCACCGCTGACGCGGGCGACCCTCGACGCCTGGGCCATGACCAGCCTCGACAGCCACGCCGGCCGCCCAGATATCGCGCCCTGGCTTCGTGGCTGGCCCGAGGAGGATGAGGAACCCGAGTTGAGCGTGGCCTGGCGCCGCTGGCTACCTTGGGGGCCGGGTGCGCCAAAGCCCGACGCGGCGGCAGTCACACGCTTCTTCGAGGCTCTCCCTGTGCAGATGGCCGAACTGCTGGAGGCGCCGCGGTCTCTTATTCTTGACGTGCTCTTGAAGCGGGCGAAGGCGGCTGAGTTGCCGGACGATGCGCCTGCCCTGGTCATGCTAGATCCATGGGATGCACGGTCGTCATGCCTGAATGTTGGCGATCTGAGGGGCGTTGCACGCAACAAGCTTGAACGCGACCTTAGAGGTACCCTTGTCGTCTCGGCGTTTCTTGGTGGCCTCGACCGAGATGGTCTTCTGGCCGCGTCAGCCAGTGGCCTCGTCGATCTCACGGCGGGCCGCAAGGATGCCACGCATTGGCCGGGAACCCTTGATGCCGGATGGGACGAGACGACACAATCTGACCTCGGTCTGCAGGCCCTTGAAGAGAACGAAGGGGTGCCAGACGGTTGGGCCGTCTCTGACAGGATCTCTATCCCAGAAGGGGATGACGAGAAAACCCGCATCCTGGTTGTCTGCGTTCGCCGTACCTCCACCAAGGGTCTTGGCGATCCAGGCGACGTAGGTGATCCCGCCGTGCGCCGACGCGCCCAAGCGCTCGACGCGCACTTGATGGAGGTTGAACTGGAAGCGCTGCACCTTGCGGGCGAACTGGGTCTCCTACCTGGCATGGCGCAGGTTCTGGGGCTCTCAGGCGCACTCCACGATCTTGGCAAGAACCGCAGCCTCTGGCAGCGCGCGATGGGTGCGCCGCGCGATAAAGTCTATGCCAAGACTACCGGCAAGGGGGCAAATCCGAGCCTGTTGCGCATCGGTGGGATCACCTATCGCCATGAGTTCGGTAGCCTCGCCGATGCGGAGGATGATCCACGCCTTACAGCCCTCGCGCCGGAGATGCGGGATCTCGCCCTGCACCTCGTTGCGGCTCACCATGGGCATTCCCGACCCGGCATCGCGGCCCTCGATCCGAGGGAAGATCTGTCGCTGGCGGTGAGCCGCGCCCGCGCGGTTGACGTCGCCCTGCGATTTGCCCGAATGCAAAGGCGATGGGGTCCATGGGGACTGGCCTGGTGGGAGGCCGTGCTGCGGGCCGCTGACCAGCGGGCATCGCGAAGGCTCGACGAAACCGAGGAGAAAGCCTGATGGCCGAGGTCACCGTCCCCGTCGACCTTCTGAGCCCCGGTCAGGTCTTCGCCTGTCTTGGGCTGATGGAGGCCGCCGAGATCCTGTGCGGCCCTGCCGAGGGACAGTTCCTCTATGAAGCCAACGAGACCGGGACCCGCTTCCGTCTCTCCGTTCCTGGCGTGGCTGATCCGCTGCGCGACATCCTTGCCTTCCTCGCTGAGGCAGAGGCGGTAGCCCTTGCCCCGTCGGGAAGTAACCTCGAAGCAAAGGAGAAGGATGTCAGCACGATGCAGGAACATCCGGGCATCTATCCCTGCCCGCAACCCGATACGCCAAGCGCGCTGCCCGCCATCCTCGTCTCCAGCGATCGCCAGCGTGTGCCTATCAGTCACTGGGTGGATGGCACCCACGTCGGGCGTGACAACGTGAAATTCTGGGCGGGCGCTGGCGGCTATTCGGGTGCAGCGCTTGCGCGCGATGCTCTGGATGCCGTCGGAGAGGTGGATTTGCTGAACAGTGCGTACGCCGATCCCTTCGCGCTTGCGGCGCCTATGACCAGTTCCTTCCGCTTCGACTGGCGGCGCGACTATATCCCGATTGACATCGGTTTTTCGCTGAACGACCACACAAGCACACACGTCATGAACGGCTATCCGCTGGTTGAACTGCTTGCGGCGATTGGGCTCGAGAATGCCCGTCCCCAGCGTATCGACAAGCTCACCTATCGCTACGCTGTTTCGCATTCATGCCTACCGACGGTACTGGCGCGCGCCGTCCTGGGGGGCGGCGCCATCGGATTTCCGATGCGAACTTTTCTCATGAACCTCGGCTGGCCCGGCAAGGAAGGGCAGGCCCGCCGTATCCGCTATGCTTTGGAGGAACAAAACAATGAATGACCCGACCAGCCTGACCCCAGACGCCATCGATCGCTGGGCCGATGATCCACGTGGACCGGTGGCACTGACCCTGACGCAGAAGCTACGCGCGGTGGAGGATGGGCCCGACGCCGTTATCTTCCCACCGACCTATGCCGAGATCGGCTATGCCATCGACACCCTGTCGGATGGCACAAAGGTCGCCCAGATCGACAGCGTTGGTTCCCAGGCCAACCGCATGGAACCCCTATTCAAGGCCGCTCTGCCTGGCCAGCCGGAGAACCCGCTTTCCGCCCTCGTGCCTCAGATCGACATCGTCATCGGTGGCGGCAAGGAAGTGGAGAAAACGGTGTCTCTGCTGGAGGCAGGCCATCGCCTTGGCGACGCCCTGATCCGGGCCTCCGGGCTCGGCGACGAAGCCCAGGCCGCGTTCAGGCGCTACCGCGACGAGGGCGACGCTGGCGAGATCGCGCGCGTCGCCCCTACCTCGCTCGTCTTTGGCGCTTGGGACAGCCGTGACACCCAGGCAAAGCTGCCGCGCATCGTGCAGTCGGTGATACGGGCCTTCGGTGTCGAGGTGCTTCATCGCTCTGCCCAGTTTGAACCGGCGGCCGATTACACGGCGCTTGGTGTGTTTGGCGAGGAAGACAAGGTCAAGGCCGAGAAGGACACAAAGAGCCCGCAAGCACAGCGAGGGTATGTCCATGTCCCCGCCATCGATGCTCCGGGCGGCATCATCGCGCGTGGTGGCATCCTGCGGACGGTGACGGTGAACCTCGTCGCCCTGCGGCAGCTGGACGGCCGGGAGAACGGAAGCGCCCTGCGTCGCTACGTCCTCGGCCTCGCTCTGGTCGCGGCGGCCGAGCCGCCTGACGCGTTCCTGCGGCAGGGATGCCTGCTTACCCCCGATCCGGAGCAGCCCTCGCAATGGACACTGGTTGCCCGCGACGGCAGCCGCACCGCAGTCACGCTTACCCCGGAGATTGCCCGCACGCAGGCTGAGCGAGCGGCTGCAGCCTTTGGCGTTGGTGAAAGCCGCCGCATCCCCTTCTCAAAGGATCGTGCGAAGCGTGACATTGCCGCAAAGCCCAAGGCGGGCAAGTCCGACAGCAAGGATTGAGGCCGGTCATGGCGCGCGCTGTTGCTGGATCCCGAGCACTCCTCATCGAGGTGCGCCTGGTCGCACCCCTCTACCATGCGTCGGGTCCATGGCCACCTGCGCCATTCCGGCTGTTCCAGGCACTGGTCGCGGGTGCCTATGGCGGACGGTGGGCCGGAGAGCCGTCGGGGTACAAGGACCAGGCATTCCGCTGGCTCGAGGAACTGGCCCCGCCGTGGATTTCTGCGCCAGCCGCCCGCGATGGGCGCGCCATCACCTACTACGTTCCAAACAACAGCATTGACGCCGTGGGCGGCGATCCCGCCAGGGTTCCTGAAATCCGCGTGCCCAAGAGCGTTCGTCCACGCCATATACTGAATGAGCCAAGCATCCTCTATGCATGGCGGTTTGCCGAAGGGGAAGGCCAGGCCGCTACAATCGTTGAACTTGCGGATCGGCTCCATACCCTTGGAACTGGAGTGGATGCTGCATCTGCAAGGGCGGAGCTCTGCGACTGGACAAGGGCAGAGGAACGCATAGCGGCCCACCCCGGAACCTGCGTGACCCCAAGCTTGGGCGGCGCCGGTAGGGCGGCAGATCCCCCCTGCCCCGTGCCGGGGTCCCTGCGAAGCCTGCAGCGCCAATACGCCGACGGTGTCGCTCAATTCACCAAGGTGCCTCGTGGGCGGTCAACCGTGACCGTCTTGACTCGCCCGCAAAAGCCGATCTTCCGGACAGTCGCCTACGACCGGCCGGCAACGTTGCGGCTGTTCGAACTTCGGCGCACCGGCGCAGGCCCGGCACGCTGGCCAGTGGAGGATGCCGTGGCACTCGTCGAAAAGACGCGTGATGCCGCTGCCCGGCTTCTGGCGCTGCGCTTGCCCGACAGAGCTGCTCTCGTCGAACGTTTCTTGATCGGGCGCGGGGCTGAGGCGGCGGACAAGGTCGGGCGGATCCGCCTGATCCCACTGCCGTCCATCGGCATGACTTTCACCGATCCGGCCATCCGGAGATTGCTTCTGGCAATTCCGGCAGATTGCCCTTTGCCTGCGGACGAGGTTGCAGCTGTTTTTCCGGGTCTCGACCTTCCCCTGTCCGACGGTTCCGATGACCTCCATCTGGCGGAGGCAGCTGACTGGCGGATGGTCCGGCACTATGGGGTGGCGGTGGCGGGAAAGCTGCCGGATGCACCGGCGCAGGCCTGGTCGACAGTTACGCCCGCGGCGCTTCCCCTCGACAGGTCAGGGGGCAGGGACAGCGGGGCAGATCGTCTTGCCGTTGAGGTTCAGGCAGCGCAGGCGGTACGCGCGGCGCTGCGACAGGCAGGGATAACGGCGAAACCCACCTCGATCCGCGTCCAGCGTGAAGGATGGGGGCGCCGGCACGTCCATGCCGACAGCTTTGCCCGAAGCCCGCGCTTTCCGGCGCGCCGACTATGGCACGTCGCCATTACCTTTGCCGAACCGGTGTCCGGACCTATCGTGATTGGTGATGGTCGATATCTGGGCCTCGGCCTGATGGCGCCGGGCCCAGCGCAGGTCCGTCTTGCCCCGCCGGATGCCGACGCTCTGCGCTTCCGGATCCGGCCGCACGAAATTGCCCTTCGCAGCGGAGACGCCTACGCGCTGACCGACGCCCTGCGCCGTGCCCTGATGAGCCTGGCTCGGACGTCCGACGGTGGGGTGCACCCGATGTTCTCAGGCCATGATGAAGGGCCGGGGCCGGCGCGCTCTGGCAGGCACGCCCACGTCTACCTGTCGGCAGAGGATGCCGACGGCGATGGGCATCTTGACCATCTGGCGGTGATCGCGCCATGGCGTGTTGACCGTAGCTGGCAACCTGACGCGGAGCAGCGGGCGGATTTCGCCCGCATCACGGCGGGCCTCGCGCGGGTGACCGCGGGCCCGCTTGGCGTCCTGTCACTGGCCCCCCCAGAGCTCATGCCAATGGATACGGCGCGCACCTGGACCTGCGCAACTGGGTACCGGATGACCCGCCATGCCAAGGGCCCGCGCGGAGAGGCAGCGATCCGGGAGGACGTGGCGCTGGAATGCGCGCGGCGTGGCCTGCCAACCCCGAAGACCGTTGAGGTGGTCGTTGCGGGCAAGGCGGAAACGGCACCCATCACGATCACTCTGACTTTTCAGGCTCCAGTGCGGGGGCCGATCCTGCTGGGCCGGGACGCGCACAGGGGCGGCGGCCGGTTTCGCGGCGTAGGGCGGGCATGACCGACGGACCACCCTCGAACGATGGCGGCTGGCAATTCGGTCTGCCACTGGCAGCACCGCCCGCGGGGGTGGACGACGTGCCGGTGCCGGCGCGCATGGTCAATGAATGGGTCTATTGTCCGCGCCTAGCCTATCTTGAATGGGTTGATGGCGAATGGGCGGACAACGCCGATACAGCACAGGGTCGCCGGGCGCACGCTCGGGTGGACGCGCCAAAGGGTGCGCTGCCGCCGCCGGCGGACACGGGTGAAGATGCGCCCCCCTTTCGTGCTCAGGCGGTGGAAATTTCGTCGGAGCGTCTTGGGCTCGTCGCGAAACTGGACCTCGTCGAGGATGATGATGGCCACGTTTCCCCGGTCGATTACAAGAAAGGCCGCCGCCCCCACGTCGCTGGCGGCGCTTACGAGCCTGAGCGCGTCCAACTCTGCGTCCAGGCGCTGATCCTGGAGGACAATGGTTATCGCGTGCGATCCGGCTTCCTCTGGTTCGCGGCCAGTCGGGAGCGCGTGCCCGTAGTCTTTGACGCCGACTTGCGTGCCCGAACGTTGTCAGCAGTAAGCGAACTGAGGTTGGCACTCGGCACGCGACGCATTCCGCCACCGCTTGAAAACAGCCCGAAATGCCATCGCTGTTCGCTGCTGACGATCTGCCTTCCGGATGAGGTAACTTTCGTGCGTACCGGCGCACTGCCCCGCTCGCCACCGCCGGCTCAATCGGGTGCGCGTCCGCTCTATGTGCAACAGCCGGGCGCCCGGGTGGGTAAGGACGCTGATACGCTGACTATTTCTCCGCCGCCTCCAAGGCACGGGCAGGATGGGCGTGACGACGATGCCGGTCCGGGCGTGCCAAGCGTGCGACGCGTACCCATAGGCGACGTGTCGGAACTGATCCTCGCTGGCCCAGTCGGCCTGTCGACACCCGCCCTGCATGCCCTGATCCGTGCCGAGGTACCAGTAGCCTGGATGACCTCCGGCTTTTGGTTCCTCGGCGCGACGGGTATCCGGGGGCCACGCAGCGCTGCGGGTCGGCTTGGGCAGTACCGTGTGCGTGAGAGCACCTCCGAACGTCTTGCTATCGCCCGGGGCCTGATAGAGGCAAAAGTTCGCAACCAGCGAACCATACTGCGGCGAAACTGGCGCGGAGACGAGGCAGCGCGCGAAGGTGTGCTGGGGCGGCTGCGCCATCTGGTCGCGCGCATACCCCATGCGCCGGACAGCGCCGGCCTGATGGGATTGGAGGGCGAAGCCGCCGCCCTCTATTTCCGCTCATGGTCGTCGATGCTGAACGAACGCTCGGCCTCGCTGCCGGCATTTGCCTTCGAACGCCGGTCTCGGCGACCGCCGGCAGACCCCGTGAACGCCTGCCTCTCCCTGTGCTACGCGCTGCTGACACGTCTCGTCGCTTCGGCGCTGGAGATTGCCGGGCTCGATCCGTGGTGCGGGATCCTTCACGCTGATCGGCCGGGCAGGCCCAGCCTCGCCCTTGATCTGATGGAGCCGTTCAGGCCGATCTTTTCCGACAGCACCGTGCTGACCGTGCTGAACACGGCCGAGATCGGGCCCGGTGACTTCGTCAGCGTAGGTCCGGGGTGCAACCTGACCACCCATGGCAGACGAACACTGATCCAGGCGTTCGAACGGCGCCTCGACCAGGAGGTGACACATCCCGCATTTGGCTACGAGATCACGATGCGCCAGCTCGTCCAGGTACAGGCCCGGCTGCTTGCCCGGCTGCTGAAAGGCGAGATTTCGCACTTGCCCCATTACATGCCCCGCTGAAGCGTGGGGCTTGCCGGCGGAGTTTAAGGAAATGCAGGCCCGCGAGCGACTTTACATAGTGACCTATGATATCGCTGACCCTCGACGACTGCGGCGAGTGTTCAAGGCCATGGAGGGCTATGGACGGTGGCTTCAACTGTCAGTCTTCCAGTGCCGCCTGACCGACCGCCGGAGGGCTGAGATGGCCGGGCGCCTGGAAAGCGAAATCAAGCAGAGCGAAGATCATATCCTCATCATGGACCTGGGCCCCGCCGAGAGCGTTGAGCCAAAAATAGAGAGCATGGGCAAAAAATTCGACTACATCCGCCGCGAGGCCATCGTCATCTAACCGGACACCGCCCTCAATCCCTGCCACTCTCCTTGGCGAGCGGCTCGATACCGCCCGCGATGCCCACCCCGCTCGCAATGCCAAAAGGCAAGTGGGATCAACGCTTTTTCTCATCGTGCAAACCGTGCACCGCGTCTCTGAGACAGTCCAGCGGTCTGTTCCGAGACGCCGCTCGCAAACGACAGATTTACAAGAGCATATCCAAAGCGGTAATGAATGGCTCATTCCCCGGCTGAAATGCCGGGGCCTCATTGAAGCGCAGGCGTTCATCGTCGGGTCGCTGTTCGGCTGGAAGTCATTCCCCGGCTGAAATGCCGGGGCCTCATTGAAGCTTTTACTCAGCATGCGCCGCCAGCCATTCCAGCATGCATTCCCCGGCTGAAATGCCGGGGCCTCATTGAAGCGTCACCATTCGTCGCTGGCTGGCGGCCGTTCATCGGGCATTCCCCGGCTGAAATGCCGGGGCCTCATTGAAGCAACGCATCCCTAGAGATGGCCAAGGCGTCATTGTTGCATTCCCCGGCTGAAATGCCGGGGCCTCATTGAAGCGGGTGGGAACGGTTGTGGTACCACTCTTTGACGACGCTGCATTCCCCGGCTGAAATGCCGGGGC
>CANCOY010000113.1 GCA_947379865.1 Acetobacteraceae bacterium | reverse complement strand
GTCGAGACGCGCATGGGCTATTGGTATCAGAACAGGTTACAGGCCTGGGGTAACCCGCTGGCCCTGCTGAAATTCCGTGGCCTGGGGCTGGTGGCCAAGTTTCGCTATGGCCTGCATGCCTTTTTGTGCACCCGGCGCAACGACTGGCGACCGCTGGACAATGTGGAGGCGGTGGGCTGGATCAGGCGCTGGGTGGGGGATGAGGCCTATGAGGTGCTGTGGCGCAAGCTCTTTGAACTGAAGTTCTATGACTATACCCACGGCCTGTCGGCCGCCTGGATCTGGAGCCGCATTCGCCGCATCGGCCGCTCGCGCTACAGCCTGTTCCGCGAGAAGCTGGGCTATCTTGAAGGCGGGTCCTCCACCCTGCTCGACGCCATGAAACAGGCGATCGAGGCCGGCGGTGGCGAGATCCGTCTGGGCAAAGCTGTAACCCGTGTCGTGCTGGCCGCAGGGCGGGTGACTGGGGTGGATGTGGCAGGCGGCCATGAGGCCTTTGACAAGGTCATCAGCACCATTCCCCTGCCCTATGTGCCAAGGCTGATGCCCGACCTGCCTGAGGAGATCCTGGCAAAGTACAGGGCCATCCGGAATATCGCGGTGGTCTGTGTCATCGCCAAGCTTGCCAAGCGGGTGACCGGCAATTTCTGGCTGAACACCAATGATCCTGAAATGGACATTCCCGGGGTGGTTGAATATTCCAACCTTCGCCCCCTCAACCAGCACGTCGTCTATGTGCCGTTCTACATGCCAGGCGAGCATCCCAAATTTGCCGATGGCGATGACGTGTTCATCGACAAGGTCCGGCGCTACCTCAAAAAAATCAATCCGGCCCTGAGCGACGCCGACTTCATTGATATCAGGGCCAGCCGCTATCGCCATGCCCAGCCCATCTGCGACCCCGGCTATCTGGCCAGCCTGCCGCCGGTTGCCCTGCCGGTGGGCGGCCTGTGGGTGGCGGACACAAGCTATTACTATCCCGAAGACCGTGGCATTTCCGAAAGCATAGGCTTCGGGCGAGCGATGGCGAGGCAGGCGAGCGAATGATCAGACACTTCTTTACACGGCAGTTCGCTCTGTTTCTTTTTGTTGGCGGAACGGCAGCACTTATAAATTGGTCCTCAAGATTGGCTATCAGCAGTTTTTGTTCTTTTCCAGTGGCTGTTTTTATTGCTTATATGATAGGAATGGCGTCAGCATTTATTTTGAATAGGTTTTTTGTTTTTAATGCATCGCAAAGGCCGATATTAAAACAGGCACGTGATTTTATGATAATTAATTTTTTGTTTATGCCTGTTGTATTATTTTCATCAATTTTTATTGAAAAACTATTGCGGAATTTGGGAATGACCTCATATACTGAGGCAGTTGCGCACGGGTTGTCCGTAAGCCTCCCCGCACTCCTGAGCTTTCTGTTCTATAAACTTGTTGCTTTCAAGGAAACGCGAGTTGAGCACCATTGACCTGTCAAAACTTTACAGAATACGCTTTTCTGAGAATGAAATTTCGCGGAAAAACGACATATGGCGAGTCATATGTGGAAATTTCATTGATAAATTCGTAGATCCGGCAGATACGGTCGTTGATGTCGCCTGCGGTTATGGGGAATTACTGAACAACATTGCGGCGCGCCGCAAGATCGGCATCGACCTCAACGCCGATGCACGCACATTCCTGGCGCCCGATGTGGAATTCCACCAATGCCCGGCGACTGAACTGGCCTCTGTTGTCCACAACGAGGCAGACGTGGTGTTCACCTCGAATTTCCTTGAGCATCTGCCGGATAAAAAGACCCTGGATCTCTTTCTCGATCAGGTGATGCTGGCCCTGAAGCCGGGCGGACGCTATCTCATCCTTGGGCCGAACCTGCGCTATCTGCCCGGGGAATATTGGGATTTCTATGACCATCACCTGGGCCTCACCCATCTGTCGCTGAGTGAGGCTTTGCGGCTGAAGGGCTTTGAGATCGACCTGTGCATTGACAGGTTCCTGCCTTATTCAACACAAGGCTCGCTGCCCACCCATCCGCTTCTGGTCTGGCTCTATCTGAAGGTGCCCCTGGCCTGGCGCCTGCTGGGCAAGCAGTTCTACATCGTCGCCAGCAAACCGGCATGATGGGGCCGCGCTGCCCCGGTGGCAGCGGTTGGACTCTGGACGGCTTGGGGATGGATGGTGCGCCCGGCGGGATTCGAACCCACGACCCCAGGATTAGGAATCCTGTGCTCTATCCTGCTGAGCTACGGACGCCCCGCTGATAAACTTATTGCAGGCCGCGTCTCAGGGCAATGCGGGCGTCGGGGTGGTGGGCCAGCGGGGAGACTTGGGCATGGCGGCGGGACTGGTCTGGATGGACGGGGCGTTTATGGCGCCAGAAGAGGCGCGGGTGCCCCTGCTGGACCGGGGATATCTGCTGGGCGACAGCGTCTTTGCCACCGCCCGGGCCTATGGCGGGCGCATCTTTCGGCTGCCGGCGCACGTGGCCGGGCTGGAGGCGGCGGCGGCCGGCCTTGGCATGGCGCTGGATCCGGCGGGCGAGGCCCTTGGGGCCTGCGTCGGGGAAACCCTGGCCCGTTCTGGTCTGGGCGAGGCGGCCGTCCGCCTCACCCTCAGCCGTGGGGTGGGGCCGGGGGGGCTGGCCACCGCCGCCTGCACCGCGCCGCGCCTGTCCATCTGGGTGCGACCCTTTGCCGACAGCCGCTTGGCCGCGGGGGAGGCGGGCATCATTTCCGCCACGGTCGCCACCCGGCGCATCCCCCCGGAATGCCTCGACCCCGCGTGGAAAACCGGCGCCTATCTGCCCAATATCCTTGCCCGGCGCGAGTTGGAGAGCCGGGACATGGCGGAGGGGGTCATGCTGAACCTGGCCGGCGCCCCGGTCTCTGGCACGGTTTCCAACCTCTTTCTGGTGCATGAGGGGCGACTGCTGACCCCCTCGGTCGAAAGCGGCTGCCGGCCCGGCATTGTGCGCGCCGCCGTGCTCGATTTGGCAGGGCAGTCTGGCCTGCAGACGCAGGCATGCGCCCTTGATCAGGGTCTGCTGGCCGCCGCAAGCGAGGTTTTCTTCACCAACAGCCTGATGGAAATTCTGCCTGTGGCCCAGCTTGACGGGCGCGCCCTGGCCGGCAGGCACGGCCCGGTCACGTCGGCCCTGATGGAGGCGTTCAGCGCCCTGGTGACGGCCGAAACCGGCGTCTGATCAGGGCTTTGCCTGCTGCTGCGCTGCTTCACCCGCCGCACGGACGGCGGTCAGGGTGGTGCGGGTGGAGATGACCTCCGGATCGAGGCGCAGTTCGATCAGCGCCGGCAGGCCCGCGTCCATGGCTGCCAGCGCCGCCGCCAGCGCCGGGGCAAATTCGGCCGTCTGCGACACCGCAAAACCAGCACAGCCAAAGGCCCGGGCAAAAGCCGCGAAATCGGGATTGGCAAGCCCGGTGCCCATGACATGCCCTGGATAGTTCCGCTCCTGGTGCATGCGGATGGTGCCATACATGCCATTGTTGCCCAGGATGATCAGGGGCGTGGCGCCATATTGCATGGCGGTGGCCAGTTCCTGTCCCGCCATCAGAAAGGCACCATCCCCCACGAAACACAGGGTGCGACGCTGCGGCGCCACCAGGCTGGCGGCCACCGCCGCCGGCACGCCATAGCCCATGGCGCCACTGGTGGGGGCCAGTTGGCTGCGCCAGGGTCCATAGGGCCAGAAACGCTGCGCCCAGCCCGAGAAATTACCCGCGTCATTAACCACAATGGTGTCGGCCGGCAGGCGCTGGCGCAGCTCTGCCATGACCACGTTCATGTCCAGCGGCCCGGGAGAGGTGCCGCCAGCCGCGCGCCCGGCCACAAACTCTGCCCGCGCGCTCGCCCGCCAGTCTGCCCAGGCCAGCGGCTGTGGGGGCCGGGGCAGGGCGCGTGCGGCCCTGGCAAAGGGCGCCATGCTGGCGGCGAGGCCAAGGGCGCAATGATAGACGCGGCCCAGCTCGCCCAGATCGGCATGAACATGGATCAGGCGCTGGTCGGGCACGGGGGCCTTCACCAGGTCGTAGCCGCCGGTGGTGATCTCGCCCAGGCGCGCACCAACCACCAGCAGGACGTCGGCCGCGGCTACCCGCTGGCGCAGGTCGGGACCAGTGCCAGTGCCCAGTTCGCCCACATGGCAGGGGTGGCCCGGCGGCACAATGTCCTGGCAGCGGAAAGAGGCTGCCACGGGCAGGTCAAAGGCCTCGGCAAAGGCAGCGATATCGGCCACGGCCTCAGCCGTCCAGCCGCCGCCGCCCACGATCATCAGGGGCCGTGCAGCCGAGAGGAGCAGGGCGCGCAGCCGTTCCATGTCGCCGGCGCCGGGATGGGCCTCAACCGGCACCACGGCGGGCACATCCCCTACCTCGGCGACCTCCACCAGCATGTCTTCCGGCAGGCTAAGGGCAACGGGGCCGGGGCGGCCGCTGGTGGCGGTCTGCACGGCGCGGGCGACCAGTTCAGGCAGGCGCCGGGCCTCGCGCACCTCGGCGGCCCATTTCGTGGTCCAGCCGAACAGGCGGGCCACGTCGAATTCCTGAAAGGCTTCGCGGCCCTCGGTCTCCCGCGCCACCTGGCCGATCAGCAGGAGGAGCGGCGTCGAATCCTGAAAGGCCGTGTGGATGCCGATGGCAGCATGGGTGGCACCCGGCCCACGGGTCACAAAGCAGGCAGCCGGCCGGCCCGTGAGCTTGGCAAAGGCCTCGGCCATGTTGGCGGCGCCGGCCTCGTGGCGGCAGACAATGAAGGTGATGCGGTCGGCCCGCGCATGCATGGCATCGAGTGCCGCCAGATAGCTCTCGCCCGGCACGCCAAACACATGGGTAATGCCATGCCCCACCAGGGCGTCGATCAGGATCTCGCCGCCGCTGCGTGCCATGGCCCCGATGCCTCAGTTCATGATCAGGTCAAGCGGGATTCCATAGGTCAGCATGGCCGATTCAACGCCTGGATTGCGCTGATAGATGCCGGCGTTGGAAATGTGATCCACACTCACCGCAATGCGGCCATGGTTTGGCAACCTGTAGCCAAGTTCAATCTGGCTGCGGAATTCAACAGGCCCGCCGATGTTCTTGCCATTGCCACGCACATAGATGCCGGGGGCAAAGCTGGGCGTGATGAAAAAGTTGCCAACCTGGAAATCCACCAGTATGCCGGCATAGCCATGATAGGCGCCGTCCGTGGTGCCCATGACGCCAATCAGCGGCCTGACCTTCCAGAAACCCTTGCCCGAGCGCCATTCCCCACGGAACTGCACGGCAGAAGCCGTATCGTGCAAGGCATCGTACCAGCCAACGCTGAGGGCCAGCAGATCGGGGCTGGGGTCACGGGGGGCCTGCGCCCTGGCGGTGCCAGTCAATCCGGTGAGGATCAGGGCGGCAGAAACCAGCGCCGCAAATGTTACACGCAGAGTCACAATTCCGTCCCCCCTCGTTAAGGATGAAACTCTAGGCGAAGGGGAGGGCAAGGGAAAGCGGCTTTGGTTTATTCGATGATTTCCAGCGCCTCTGGCGCCGCAAGGCGGATCTCTGGTCCCTTGCGCTTTCCCACCCAGCCGCGCACCCGCACCAGATGCCCGGCAAGTTGGGCGGGATCGAGGCCGGCGCGGGCCAGGGCCGCGGCCACCGGCGGGTCGGCGATCACCGTGGTGTCGGTCATGCGGTCTGGCCCGAAATTCAGATAGGCCCGGCCACCAACCAAGGCGGCGGTGACAACCCGCCCTTCCATCAGCTGGAAACTGTCCACAGCCGCCCCAAGTGTGTCAGGCGTGCGCACCCGATATTCCGGGTGCGACCACAGGCCCCGCCGGGCGGCGCGGGCGGTCGCTTCAAGCACCAGCATCTCCCGGCTGGCCACAGGGCCATCAATGCCCGGGACAACCCGCGCCAGCCCCGCCTTCAACAGGGCCCCCTGCACCCAGACCCGGGCGTGGCTGCGCATCTGGGCGCGCAGGGTGCCGTGGCGGTCCATGGGAATACTGGTGCTGGCGGCCAGCAGATCGACCCGGCCTTTGCCCACAAGACGCGTCAGCAAGCGGCGGGCCGAGGGGTCGGGCGTATCAATGCCGGCCAGCTGCACCAGCCGCCCGTCGGCCAGCCTCAGACGATCAGCAGCAACCACGCTGGCCACTTTGGTGGCCTCGCGGCTCACCAGTTCCGGGGGTGCTTCCTGTCCTACCACAGGCAAAGCGACAAGAAGGAACAGGCCTGTACAAACAACCGTGCGCCACATGCCCGCAGCCTGACAAACCGCCCGGCTGCGGGCAAGGCGATAATGCGTGGCCTCAGGAAAAGGAGATCAGCCCCGCCTCAACCGGATCCGCCACTTCGGTGGTCAGGGCCGTCTTCAGCTTTTTCAGGGCCTGGTGCTCGATCTGTCGGACGCGCTCCTTGGAGATGCCAAGGCGGCGGCCCAGTTCCTCAAGCGTTACAGCCTCTTCCACCAGCCGGCGCTCGCGGATGATGGTCATCTCGCGCGGCGACAGGCCCGACAGGGCGCGGTTCAGCCAACGCGTGCGGGTTTCGGCGTCGCGGGCCTCCAGCACGGTTTCTTCCGGCAGCGGGCGCTCGTCAGTCAGGAAATCCTGCCACTCGTTCTCGCCCCCTTCGCCGACCACGGCGTTCAGGGAACGGTCGCTGGCCGACAGGCGCGATTCCATCATCGCCACCTCATGGGTCTCAACCCCAAGCTTGGTGGCAATGGTCTGCCGCCCCTCGGGCGAGAGCACCGCCGAACCACCATCGTCGATCATGGCCCGCAGACGGCGCAGATTGAAGAACAGCGACTTCTGGGCGGCAGTAGTGCCGGTGCGGACAATCGACCAGTTGCGCAGCACAAAGTCCTGGATCGCCGAGCGGATCCACCAGGTGGCATAAGTGGAAAAACGCACTTCGCGGTCGGGCTCGAAACGGGCGGCGGCCTGCATCAGGCCAATATTGCCCTCCTGCACCAGATCACCCATGGGCAGACCGTAATTGCGGAAACGGCCAGCGGTGGAGATGACAAGGCGCATATAGGCCTCGGTCAGCTCGTGCAGGGCCTCCTGATCGGCGCAATCGCGCCAGCGCCGCGCCAGGTCCAGTTCGTGTTTGGGGTCAAGCAGGGGCGCGCGCATGGCGGCCTGGATGAAGCGGCGGTTGGCGCGCTGTGTCTCGGGCGTGTCGATGAAGGCCATGGGGCACCCGCCTCTCTGCAGAACGGCGCTGTTCAGCCGTCAGATCAGATACGCAGCAGGCCCTAGTCTGGATCAATTCCAAATATGATTAAACGTCATATTTCGGCAGGCAGCTGAAACGCGGGATTTCCGGGGCCTCAGGCCCTCAGGCCTTGACCATGTCGACCACGGCGCCGTCGGGGGTGAAGCAGGCAGCGACAAGGGCGCCGCCAAAGCCGCAGCCGCCATCAAGGCTGATCCGCCAATCCGTCTCGACCACGCCCTTTTGCAGGCGATCATATCCACGCACGGCCCGCTGGATCGTGCCGATTGGCCCCTCGATCCGCTCGAAACTGTTACCGCCCCACCAGAAGGTGTCGCCCTGCTCGCCAAGGCGACGCTCGGGGTCGAGGCCGGTGCTGACAAACACCACCCGGTCGTTGTCGGTAATGGCATAGCGCCTGAGGGAGGCAAGCAGCTGGTCGTGGCCGTCGTGACGGCGCATGGCCTCGCGCACGTCATTGGTCCAGCGTGTCAGGGCAACCGTGCCTTCCTTGCAGCGCTGGCGGGCGTCATCCGTGTCAATGCCATAAGCGGCAAGGGTTGCGCCCAGGCCTTCGCCCAGCATCCAGTCGAGCACCTCAAGCGGGTTCGGCGCGAAATGGAGTTGGAGGAGCTTGGTCCACATTTCTTCCTGGGCCCCGCGCAGATGGGCGATGTCCCAGGGCTCCACGCCAGGCCGCGCCAGGAACTGGGCGCGGAAGTCGAGCAATTCCTCGATCGTGCCGAATACATCCGGGCCACGGCCAAGAAAATTACCAAGATAGACCAGCCGGTCGGCCGGTTCAGAGTTGGCGGCGATATGATCATGCACCGCCCGCAGACGCGCAACTTCGCCGTGCACGGATGCCACCGCCCAGACGCGGGCAGGCTGGTGCAGTTCGGCAAATATCTCGCTTCGCATGCGGTTCATTACACTTGCATACCATCCGGCAATGAGCACCCACGCACTTTGCGATACTTCAGTTCGCAAATCGAGGGTCCATCGGCCAGGGCGCCCTCCGCATGGAATCCCCTGCCAGAGGGCAGGGGGGCGTGGGCAAACCCCGTCACGCGGGTGCCGAAAATGGCAGCCAGCCGCTCAGGCCGCGCGCAGAACCTTTTCCAGGCGCTCGATGGCGGCCGTCTCGTCGATGTGCTCGACGGCGGCAACTTCCCGGGCGAGCCGGTCGAGGGCCGCTTCATAGATCTGGCGTTCGCTGTAGGACTGCTCGGGCTGGCCGGCATTGCGGTGCAGGTCGCGCACCACCTCGGCGATGGAAACCGGATCGCCGGAATTGATCTTTGCCTCGTACTCCTGGGCGCGGCGGCTCCACATGGTGCGCTTCACGCGGGCGCGGCCCTTGAGGGTGGCCAGAGCCGTCTCCAGCTTGTCGGGGCTCGACAGCTTGCGCATGCCGACCGATGTCGACTTGGCAGCCGGCACCCGCAGGGTCATGCGGTCTTTTTCAAAATGGATGACGATCAGGTCAAGCGTCATGCCCGAGATCACCTGGGTCTCGATCGCCATGATCCGGCCGACACCATGTGCCGGATAGACGACGTGATCGCCCTCTTCGAACTCAGACGTGCTCTTCTTCTTGGTCGCCATTGCCGATCCTTCACCAGTCCGAAAACGAACCAGTCAGGCGGCGAAATCAAGGGACCGCGTTGCCAAAGGCCCCGCGCACCAGATGTTCCCGCCGCTTTTATGTGCCGTTGCCCCAAGGCGGCCGGCGCCCGCCTTGGTTTCCCTGGCAGGTCTGGCCGTTCGGAGACCGGTTGCTCCAAACAGGAAGCATCCTATCACAAAGACAGGCGGAAATGAAGCTTTTGATACATATGGATCCCCGCGCACCTGCGCGCGGTGGTCAGATGGTCTGAGTCCTGAGAGAAAAGGGTGCCGGGGAAGCCCCGGCACCGTCTTGTCAGCTTTGGCTCAGTTGCCCTGGCCGGGCTTGGGATCGAAGAACTTCTCGAACTTGCCATCCACGCCCTTGAAGGCGTCGGCATCTGCCGGGGCCTCACCCTTGCGGGTGATGTTCGGCCAGACCGTGGCGTATTCGCGGTTCAGTTCTGCCCAGCGGGCGATGTTGTCCTCGGTGTCGGGCACAATGGCCTCGGCCGGGCATTCCGGCTCGCAGACGCCGCAATCAATGCATTCGTCCGGATGGATGACCAGCATGTTCTCGCCCACGTAGAAGCAATCCACGGGGCAGACCTCGACGCAATCCATGTACTTGCACTTGATGCAGGCTTCGGTCACCACATACGTCATCTGGCACTCCTTGAAGATCCCCACGGCCGGCTGTCCGACCGGTCCTCCGCCTGCTGAGCAAGCGGGGCAGTTCCGTCGGCCCGTCGGCGTTCCACTACTCTCTGGCGGGCCCGGCCCGAGTCCTGATCCGTGACATAGATCAGGCCGGCAAGGCGCCGCATCAGATTGGCCTCCAGGTGGTCGATCACGCCATCGGCAAGAACGACCTCCCACAACAATTCCATCAGCGCCACCCGTTCCGCCTCATCGAAGCGGTCCTTGATGGTGCGGGTAAAGCGCAGCAGCTGGTTTGCACCGGCCTGCGCCTTCTCCCCCTCGGCAACCAGGCTGGCCACCGTTTCGGCCGGCAGCGAAAAATGCCGCGCCAGCACCTGCTCAACAGCCAGCCGTTCCTCGGCTGCAACCGATCCGTCGATGGCCGCGACTTCGATAAGCAGGGCCGCCGCCGCCAGGGCCTTATCCCCGGTACCCGCCAGCCCCGGACGCCTGCCGCCCGCCGTAAACAAATCACGTAACCGATCCAACATCGGCTCACGTAACATGCATGCCGCGAGCCGACAACCCCAACCATCCGGATTGGCGCATGGGCCGCAGGCGCCAAGGGGGGCGGAGATGTTTCAGGCTTGAAGCCAATAGTGCAGGCGCGAAATTGGCGGGCCGGAATTACGGGTATCTTAACGTCCTGCGGCCAAAAATTTTACCGCAGACGGCCCATCCACCTCAGATACCGGGAGTGGGAAATGACAGATGATGAACGCACGCAACTTTTGATTGCTCTGATCAAGCAGCGCACGAAAGAAGTGCTCGTCTCGAAAAAAGCTTCCCGTGATCTACTGATGGCCACTGGAATTTACACCAAGAAGGGGAAGCTTCGTGTCGCCTTCGGCGGCGAGTCTCGGAAAAAGCCCAAAGCTGCGTGAGCCGTCTCGCCACGTCATTCGTGCTCGGCTATTACGGGTGCGATAAAGCCACTGCCCGCAAGGCGGTGCTGGAGGGTGCGCCGATCCTGCACAGCAACAGGGATTATGACTGGCTGGGCCCGGGCCTTACTCTAGTCACCATCCCCATCCTCCTCCTCCTCCCCGCCCGGCACATGGGATTCCCTTGGGGGTGGGGCGGGGCTTAGGTCTTCGTAGAGGAGGCGGGCTTCGGCGGGGGGGCCGCGGCGGGCCGAGAGGGCGAGCACGCGGATCACGCGCACGCGGTTGCCCAGGCTGAAGGTCAGCACGTCGCCCGGGCGAACGGGCTGGTGGGCCTTGCTCACCACCGTGCCGTTGAGGCGCAGGCGCTTTTCGGCCAGCTGGGCGGCCAGGCTGCGCGATTTCACGAATCGCGCATGCCAGAGCCATTTGTCCAGCCGCAGGGTGCCCTCAGCCGCCATGGCCCTCAGCGCGCAAGCTTGTCCCGCAGGGCTGCCAGCACTGCGA
>CANCOY010000112.1 GCA_947379865.1 Acetobacteraceae bacterium | reverse complement strand
TGGCGCTACTGCGCGGCTCGGGCAGCTTGCCTGCGCACGCGGCGCAGATGCCAGCGGTAGATGAGCGGCGCCAGGACGTGGTCATAGGCAAGGGTGGCGATCTGCCTGATCCCCGGCAGCCCAACAAGCCGACCCAGAAATCGATAGCGGGGCATCTGGGCCCACAGGACCAGGAAGGCCGGGATGCCAGAGGTGAGCACGCCGTTGTGCAGCACATAGAGGCGGCGCGCTGCCGTGTCGGCATCCAGCCCCCATTGGCTCCGCACCTCGGTATTGAGGTCGTCAAACCTGATCGGCAAGCCGGCATTGCCCGCATAGCGCGCGTAGTGCCCAATCTCAAAATTGCAGACCGGGCAGTTGGCGTTGTAGAGCACGCGGGTGTCGGGGGCATTTTCCATGCACAAGAGATAGGACCGCCCGCCAATAAATCCATTGGCCACATGGCGGGTGGAAACATTTGGACCGGTACGCCACAGCCTCCCCCTGGCGTACCCCCCGCATGTCATCTGCGCTTCACGGACGCGCGCGATACAGTTCTCTCCCGCAACTTGGAGTTAGCTGCCATGAAGCCTCTCACGTACACACTGAACACACTGGCCGCTGGTGCGGCGCTTCTTGCTCTCTGGTCGGCGCCTGCTTATGCGGGCGAGAGCCGGTTCACCGTGGGGCTTTGGGGGGACATGCCCTATGCCAAGGCCAAGGACGAGGCGGCGATGCCGGCACTTCTGGCCGACATGAATGGCTCCGACATTGCCTTTTCCATTTATGATGGCGACATCAAGGATGGCAGTTCCGAGTGCAAGGACGATGTCTATGCCGCCACCATGGACATGTTCAACACGCTGGCCAAGCCGGTGATCTATGTACCCGGCGACAATGAGTGGACGGACTGTCACCGCACCAACAACGGTGGCTTCGACAATCTCGAGCGCCTCGCCCATATCCGTAAAACCATGTTCTCCTCGGTAGAGAGCTTTGGTCGTACACATCTGGTGCTTGAGCATCAGGGCAAGCCGGGCGAGACGTTTTCCGAGAACACGCGCTATGTGAAGCACGGCGTCATGTTCGTGATGCTGAATGTGCCGGGCAGCAACAACAACAAGGTCAACGGCGAAGAAATCTGCAAGGCCAAGAGTGCCCGCACCCCCGCCCAATGCGAGGCCGACAATGCCGAATGGGCTGAGCGCAATGCCGCCAATATCCAGTGGCTTGACCAAAGCTTTGCCAAGGCCAAGGCGGGCGGCCTCAAGGGCATCATGATCGTGCTTCAGGCCGACATGGGCTTTGACGTTCCTGAATCCGAGAAAGATGACGAAAGCCACCTGCCTGAACGCGATGGCTATGCACCCTTCCTTGATGCCTTGACTGCTGCAACCAAGGCCTTTGCCGGGCAGGTCCTGCTGGTGCACGGCGACACCCATTTCTTCAAACTCGACAAGCCCCTGGCCAACGCCACCCACATGCTACCAAACTTCACCCGCCTCGAGACCTTTGGCAGCCCGAACGTGCACTGGGTGAAGGTAACGGTCGATGCCACAACCCGGAATATCTTCAGGGTTGAACCCATGATCGTTCCCGGCAATGCCCTGAAGAGCCTCAACGCCGAGTGAGTCCCGGTTGGATTTGGGCCTGAGAGCGTCCTCACACCCTGACAGGTGTGAGGCGGTGCCCGGCATTCTCATCGTCCGAATAGTTCTGCAGGCGCGTGACCGCCTGTAGAGGCGCCGTTTTCAGGATTTCGTTACAAAACCTCCCAAATACAAGACAGTTTAGCTGCCAAGGGGTGACAAAGCAGTGACGTTCGTATGAAAGTGCTCCCGGGATGGAAGCCTGGGAGAAGAAGATGGCGGACGGAACTATTGGCGGCATGGGCGACGCGGAAGCGCGCGCGCTTTTTGCGCGCGATGGCATGGTGGTTTTGCCCGGCTTTTTTTCCGCCGCCGAAGCTGCAGAGATCGCACAGTGGACCAAGGAGTTGCAGGCCGCCCCGGAAGAGGTTGGCCGCCATTGGGTCTATTGGGAGAACACCCGCACCGAACCGGTTGAGCGGGTGATCCAGCGAATCGAGAATTTCTGCCCCTTCCATACCGGCTTTGACCGCCTGGTGCGCCACGACAGGCTGAGCGCCGCCGTCTCCAATCTGCTGGGAGACCGGGCCCTTCTCTTCAAGGAGAAGATCAACTTCAAGATGCCGCGCGCGCCGGGCTTCACCCCCCATCAGGACCAGGCCGCCGGCTGGAGCCGCTATGCGCCCTTTTTCGTGACGGCCATGGTGACGATCGATGCGACCACTGTTGAAAACGGCTGCCTAGAGATCGCGCCCGGCTGGCACGACAAGGGCCTGCTGAGCCCCGAATGGGAGCCCATTCCCGATGGCACGGTGGCGCAGATGAACATGCAGCCCCTGCCCACGGCGCCGGGCGACGTGGTGCTGTTCGACAGTTTCGCGCCGCACCAGTCGGCCATCAATGCCACGGCCGAGCCGCGCCGGGTGCTCTACCTCACCTATAACGCGGCCGCCCATGGTGACCAGCTGGGGGCCTATTATGCCGACAAGTTTGCTGCGTTCCCGCCTGATGTCGCCCGCCAGCCTGGCGACAAGTACATCTTCCGCGTCTAGGCCATGAACCAGCCCGTCGAGGCGGCCGCAGCCGCCAGCATCAAAAGCGCCAAGCGCAAGATCGCCTGGTCGGCCTGGCTGGGTCTGGCCGGCGGACTGGCGCTGGTTGCCCTCATGGCCCTGCTCTATGACCTGCTGCCCGCCATCAATGCAGTGGCGGCCATGGGCTGGGGCCTTGTGGCGGTGGTGGGGTTCCACTTTGTCCAGATGATCTTCTCGTCGGCGGCCTGGCAGGCTTCCTCGCCCTGGCCTCATGGCGGCGGCTTTCGCTTTTTCTTTCTGCTGCGCTGGATCCGCGAGGGCGTGAACAATCTGCTGCCCGTGGCCCAGATCGGCGGCGAGGTGGTGGTCGCACGCCTGCTTTCCCATCGCGGCCAGCGCCTGTCAGAGGCGGGTGCCAGCGTGACCGTCGACCTGACGGTGGAAATGCTGACCCAGATCGGCTTCACCCTGATGGGCCTTGGCCTGCTGGCCACACTCGACCATACCTCCGACCTTGCCAAATGGGCGGCCCTTGGTGGCCTGCTGGCGGCGGTGGGGGCGGCTGGCCTGCTGGCAGCCCAGCGCGTGGGCCTGATGCGCATGATCGAACGTCTGCTGCTGGGCATGGCCGACAAGATTTCCTGGGTGGAGTTCGGCACGCTCGACGGCCTGCATGACGCCGTGCAGCACCTCTATAGCCGTCGCCGCGCCTTTGCCCTTGCGGCCACCCATCACACGATCTCCTGGCTGCTGGGCGGCCTCGAGATCATGCTGATCATGCATTTCCTGGGGCACGATATCAGCCTGCGCGAGGGGCTGGTGATCGAGAGCCTGGGGCAGGCCAGCAAGGCCGTGGGCTTCATGATTCCAGGCGCCCTCGCGGTGCAGGAGGGTGGCTACGTGTTGGTGTGCAGTGCCTTTGGCATTGGCGCCGATGCCGCCATCGCCTTGTCGCTGGTCAAGCGTGTGCGCGAGATCGGCCTTGGCCTGCCCGGACTGATCGGCTGGCAGATCCTGGAAGCCCGGCAACTGGCCCTCCGCCGCCTGGCCGCCGCAAGCTGATCTGGGCCCCCTACCCCTGGCCCCCCTACCCCTGGCCCAGGGTGCCGATAAACCGGGAGAACAGTTCCCCCTGGGAACTGATGCGCAGCTTGGTATAGATGTTGCGGCGGTGGATGCGCACGGTGCCAGGGGAAATGCCCAGGGCCTGCCCCGCCGCCTCGGCTGAATAGCC
Source organism: Acetobacteraceae bacterium (assembly GCA_947379865.1). Classification (GTDB taxonomy): domain Bacteria; phylum Pseudomonadota; class Alphaproteobacteria; order Zavarziniales; family Zavarziniaceae; genus CANCOY01. Next base: position 7,231 of record CANCOY010000112.1, on the reverse strand, counting down.
TTTCAGGGTGTATTCCACCACCTGGCGTTCGCGTGCCGTCAGCACGCCCGCGCCAAACCTCTGGAACGATTCGGCAATGCGCAGGTCCATGAGGCTGCCGGCAGCCGTTGCCGGCAGGGGCGAAAAGCGGCTTGCCAGATCGGCCCAATGCCGCCGCACACAGGACTGGACCACCGGCGACAGTGTGTCGAGGGCGCGGAACTCCTTTGTGGCAAAGGGCCGTTCGGCCCGCATCAGCGACAGCACCACCATGGCCCCCTCACCCACATCGGTGAAAAAGCCGATTTCCTCGGCAAGGCCCGTTCGGCTGTAGTAGGTGCGAAAGTATTCGCCCTGATAGAAGCGGTCTGGCGCCAGATCCCGCAGGCGGTAGAGCCCGGCAGCCACAGGCCGGGTGGCCGACAGATAGAATGGGTCGAGCAGATAGGGCCCTATCTGGTAGTCCGCCACAAACGTGCTGCGCTTGCCCTCGGGGAAGTCGTCGTAAAGGTCCAGCGGCGGCACCTCGCCCCGATAGCCAAAGACCACGGTGTAATCATAAGCGGCAACCTCACGCAGCACCGCTGCCAGACAGGCGGGAAACTGCGCCTCGCCAATGGCGGCAATGCTGGCGCCAAGGCGGTCGAGGAAAGTGGGCTTAAGCAGTGATCCGCCCTCCGCATCTCAAGATATGCATTTTGTGATATATACAAGACAGCGGCCGCTTCCTACGCTTTTGTCTGACCTCAAGCATAGGCAGACCCTTGCAGCCGGACACTGATCCCCCCATTGCAGAGTTTCGCGCCACCACCAAGATGTTTGGCGAGGTCGGCGCCGCGCGCGACCTGAACCTATCCATTCGCAAGGGCGAATTTCTTTCATTCCTCGGGCCATCTGGTTGTGGCAAGACGACGGCGCTGCGCATGCTGGCGGGCTTTGAGGCCCCCACCTCGGGCGATGTGCTGATCGACGGTGAGCGGGTCAACGACCTGCCCGCCCACCGCCGCCCGGTAAACATGGTGTTCCAGCACTATGCCCTGTTCCCCCATCTTGATGTAACCGATAACATTTCCTATGGCCTGCGCCAGCGACGCCCACGCCCGGCCGCTGCCGAGGTGGCGCAGGCGGTTGAGCAGGCCTTGGAGACGGTGCGTCTGCCCGGCTATGGCCGGCGGCGGATCTGGGAGATGTCGGGCGGGCAGCAGCAGCGCGTGGCGCTGGCGCGCGCCATCATCAACCAGCCCAAGATCCTGCTGCTGGACGAGCCCATGGCCGCCCTTGACCGCAAGCTGCGCCGGGACATGCAGATCGAATTGCAAAGCCTGCAGCGCAGCCTTGGCATCACCTTCATCCTGGTCACCCATGATCAGGAAGAGGCGCTGTCCATGTCGGACCGCATCTGCATCATGCGGGCCGGCCGCATTGTCCAGATCGGCAGCCCCCGCGAACTCTATGACCGCCCCAACAGCCGCTATGTGGCCGATTTCGTGGGCAAATCGAATTTCTTTGCAGGCACTGTCAGCCGGGTTGAGGCAACAGGCACGGCTCTGGCCGTGGCAGGTGGACTGCGCATCATCGGCACTGCCGCCCCCGGCCTTGCCCCAGGCCAGACAGCCAGTGCCAGCCTGAGGCCGGAACAGATCAGCCTTGCCCACGGCACCACCACCGCTGATGGCACCACCTGCGTGCCCGTGCGCGTGGTCAACCGTATCTTTCTGGGTGAGCACACGGAATATCTGGTGCAGCACGACGACCTGGGGGCGTTCCTCGTGCTTGTTCCCCGCCAGGCCGAAGCTTCTGAGGGAAGCTTTGAGCCGGGCGAGCCCGCCTTTGCCATCTGGCGCGATGGAACCGCGCTGATCCTGCCTGAAGACGCATAAACAGCTGAACCAACAGGGAGACAAAAATGTCTGACAGCAACAACACCATCTCGCGCGAAAAATTCATGGCCGAACTCGAGCGCTTCCGGAAAGGCTCGGTCACGCGCCGGCATTTCCTGGGCGTCACCGGCCTTGGTGTGGCAACCGCCGTGCTGGGCACCGCCATGCCCGGCCTGCGCCCACGGGCGGCCTCTGCGGCGGAATCCATTGGCGACCGTGTGGTGCTGGCCACCTGGCCGAACTATCACGACCCCGAGAACTTCAAGGCCTTCAAGGCCCTGACCGGCGCCGCCGTTGACATGAACGTCTTTGGCTCGAACGAGGAGATGCTGGCCAAGCTTCAGGCCGGCGGCTCGGGCTGGGACGTGTTTGTTCCCACCAACTACACGATCAGCACCTATGTGAAGGAGAACCTGATCGTTCCCCTCGACATGAAGCAGATCGCCAATTACGACGTTGCGTCTTTCGAGACCCGCTTTGCCGGCCCGGGTACGGTGGATGGCAAGATCTATGCGGTGTCCAAGAACTGGGGCACCACAGGCTTCGCCGTGAACACCGCCAAGCTGGGCAAGCTGGCCTCGCCCACCACCTGGAAGGAATTCTGGGACATGACGCAGGCCGAATTCTCTGGCCGCACCATGGTCCATGACTACCAGCTGACCACCATCGGCAATGCGCTGAAGTACTTCGGCTATTCCTTCAATTCGATCGATGCCAAGGAGCTGGCCGATGCCGAGAAGCTGCTGATGAAGGCCAAGCCGCATCTGTTTGCCATCACGTCTGACTATCAGCCGGGCATGCGCTCGGGCGACGCGTGGCTTACCATCTGCTGGACCGGCGACGGCAAGCAGCTGAACCGCGACCTGCCCGACATCCATTTTGTCCTGGGCAAGGAAGGTGGCGAGATCTGGTCCGATTTCTATGCCATCCCCAAGAGCGCGCCCAACCCCAAGGCCGCCTATGCCCTGATCAACTTCCTGCTTGATCCCAAGGTCAACGCCAAGGAATGCCTGTTCCACGGCCAGCCTGTGGCCGACAAGCGGGTTGATGCCCTGCTGCCGCCGGAAATCCTCAAGGATCCCATCCTGCATCCGGCGGCAGAACTGCTGAATGCACTGGAGTTCGGCGCCGCCGTTACCCTGACCGATCCGCACCGTGCCGAACTGATGGCGCGGTTCAAGTCAGCCTGAGGCAGGACCGGCTGATGCAGGCACGCCACAGGACGGCACTTTTCCTGCTGCCGGCAGGGGCATGGTTTGTAACCATGCTCGTGCTGCCCCTTGTGGTTGTGCTGGTGTTCAGCTTTGGCGAGCGGGGGGAAGCCGGTGGCTATTCCCCCGCCTTCGTCCTCGACAATTATTTCAACCTGCCGGCGCGCTGGACGGCCTTCCAGAACACGCTGACGTTGGCGCCTGTTGGCACCCTTGCCTGCCTGCTGATCGCCTATCCGCTGGCCTATTTCCTGGCGGTGCGGGCGAGCGAGAAATGGCGCACCCTGCTGCTGGTCCTGGTGATCGTGCCGTTCTGGACGTCCATCCTGATCCGCAGCTATGCCTGGATATTCATCTTGGGCGGGCAGGGTATTCCCGCCCTGATCAGTGCCATGGGCCTGGGCGATATCAAGCTGATCAACACGCCCTTTGCTGTGCTGACGGGCATTGTCTATGGCTATCTGCCTTTGATGGTCTTCCCCATCTATGTCTCGCTGGAGCGCCTGGACAAGCGCCTGCTTGAGGCATCTGCTGATCTTGGCTCGCCGCCCTGGCGCAGCTTCCTGCAGGTCACCCTGCCCCTGTCCATGCCGGGCGTGGCCACGGGCTGCATGCTGGTCTTCATCCTGCTGATGGGGGAGTTCCTGATCCCGGCCATTCTGGGGGGCGGCAAGGTGTTCTTTGTCGGCAATGCCCTGGTGGACCTGTTCCTGCAATCGCGGAACTGGGCCTTTGGCTCGGCCGTGGCGGTGGCGCTGGTGGTGATCATGTTGGTTACGGTAACCGCCTATATGCGCCTCACCAGCCGCTGGGCCGGTGGCCGCGATGACCTGTCGTTGATGTGAGGGCGGAATGCGTCTCTATGCCCTGGCGGTCTATCTCTTCCTCTACATCCCCATCGGGATCATTGCGCTGTTCTCGTTCAATGCGGGGCGCTATGCGGCCCAGCTTCAGGGGTTTTCGACCAAGTGGTATGGCATTGCCCTGAACAACCCCTTTGTGGTTGATGCCCTGCACACCAGCGCTGTGGTGGCCGCGACCTCGTCCACACTTGCCACCATCTTTGGCACCCTGGCGGCCTTGGCCCTGCCCTCGGTGCGGGGGCCGCTGCGCACCATCATCGATGCGCTGATCTATATCGCGGTGATGGTTCCCGGCATCGTGATCGGCATTGCCACCCTGATCGCCCTGGTGACGGTGTTTGGCTGGCTCAACCCCCTGCTGGTGGCACTATGGCCCTTTGCCGAGGCGGCGCCGCAACTCTCCATGGGCTATGGCTCGCTGGTGGCGGCCCATGGCCTGTTTGCCATTGCGCTGGTGATCATCATTGTCCGTGCCCGCATCGCCGGCATGGACCGCAGCCTGATCGAGGCAAGCGATGATCTGGGTGCCACACCCTGGGGCACCTTCCGGCAGGTCACCCTGCCCCAGATCTTTCCTGGCATGCTGGCGGGTTTCCTGCTGTCGTTCACCTTCAGCTTTGACGACTTCATCATCGCCTTCTTTGTGGCGGGTTCGAAGACGACCCTGCCCATCTATGTCTTCTCGTCGATCCGACGCGGGGTGACGCCTGAAATCAACGCCATTGGCACCATGGTTCTGGCCGTCTCGCTTGGCCTGCTCGTCATCGCCCAGTTCATTCTGCAACGCGGGCGTCGCCCAACCACCTGATGGAGCGATCCATGCTGCTCTCCAACCGTGTGGCCCTGGTGACCGGGGGTGGCTCTGGCATTGGCCGCTGTGGCGCTTTGGCCATGGCCCGCGAGGGAGCCTACGTCGTCGTGACCGACCTTTCGGCCGACCGCGCCAGGGTGGTGGCTGAGGAAATCACGGCGCTGGGTGGCAAGGCCTCGGCAATGGCCCTGGATGTGGCTGACGACGCCGCCCTTGGCGATGCCATCGGGGAGGCTGCCGCGCGCCATGGTCACCTCGACATTCTGCACTCCCATGCCGGCATCCAGATCCCCGGTACGCTGGAGGAGACCACCCCAGAGCAGATGGACGCGGCCTGGCGCCTGAACGTGCGGTCCCATTTCATTGCGGCGCGGGCCGCCATGCCCCTGATGAAGGCGCAAGGGCGTGGCTCCATCATCATCACGGCGTCGAATTCCGGCGTTCAATATGACCGCGAGATGATCAGCTATTGCACCACCAAGCACGCCGTGATCGCCATGACACGGCAGATTGCGGTGGACTACGCCCGCTTTGGCGTGCGCTGCAATGCGCTGTGCCCCGGCTTTGTCGACACCCCCTTCAACGCCGGCTTCGAGCAGCAGATGGGGGGGCGCAAGGCGCTTGAGGCCTATGTTGACACTGCCATTCCCATGGGTCGTTTTGGCACGCCAGAAGAAATTGGCGAGGCCATTGTTTATCTTGCGTCCGACAGGTCATCCTTCATGACGGGGCATGCCCTTGTCATTGATGGAGCGGAATCCCTTTGAACCAGACCAAGGACCCGGAAGCCCTCGACCGTCTCAAGACCCGAATCCAGGGCCTGCGTGCCAAGACCATGGCGAACGGCTGCACAGAGGCCGAGGCCATGCTGGCCGCCGCCAAGGTGGCCGAGCTGCTGGACCGGCATGATCTTTCGCTCAGCGACGTCGAACTGCGCGAAGCTGCCTGCGAGCAGCGCGCGTTCGAGACCTTTCGCAAGAAACGCATCCCTCTTGATGACTGTGTCGGCGCCATTGCCCATTTCTGCGATTGCCGGGTCTGGCGTGAAAAGAATGAAGCGGGTGAAAACCGCTATGTGTTCTTCGGCCTGCACGCGGACGTGGAGGTGGCGCATTATCTGACGGAACTGATCGATGGCTCCGTCCGCGCGGAGCTTGGCCGCTACAAGACGTCAGCCGCTTATCAGAAATACCGCCACCAGGACCGCCATCTGGTGAACGCCTCCTTCACCCTCGGCATGGTGACCTCCATCGCCGACAAGCTGGTGACCATGAAGGCCGAGCGGGATGCGGTGAACCAGGGCACCGGCCGCGACCTTGTGGTGCTCAAGGCCTCGGTGGTTGAGGCAGAGCTGGACCGCCTCAACCTCAACCTGCGCACCAGCCGACGCGGCGCACGCACCATCTCGCCCACCGCCTATGAGGCTGGTGGAGAGGCAGGCGCCGCCCTGCCCCTCAACCCCGGCATCAAGGGGCATTAAGGCGGCTTCCCGTCCCCGCCCAGTTTAGCGCCTCAGGCGACGCGGGCAGCGACCTCGGCGTCGTGGCGGGCCTGCATCTGTTCGACGGCCAGTTCGTGGCGGGCATAAAGGCCGGGGCGGGCCTCGATCGCGCGGGCGGTTGCCTCGACAGTCGGCAAATGCTGGCCCTGGAAGTGGGGCATCACATGGCGGGCGATCAGTTCATAGCTCTTGTGGGTTGCCGCCGTGTTGGCCCAGTTGTGCGCCATCAGCAGATAGGCGCCAAAGCCGCCATTGGACTGTTTCATCAGGCGGTGGATCTGGGCAGTGCACATCTCTGGCGTGCCGATGGCGCCAAGGCCGGTGTCGTTCACCAGGTCGATCATTTCCTTGACGTTGTTGCCGGGCAGATTGAACTGCGGCACCGCAACCACCTTCTGCATGTAGTGGAAATACTGCTCGATGCCATATTCCACATCGCGATAGGCCTGTTCCATGGTCTCGGCAATATGAACCATGCCCACCAGCCGCCACTTGGCGCGGTCGATGGTCTTGCCATGCACCCGTGCCTCGTCCTCGGCGATGTTCCAGTGATGCGCCAGGGCGTCAAAGCCTGAGGCCGTTGTGGCGCCAAAGGAGAGCATGCCAATGCCATGCCGCCCGGTAAGCCGCGCCCCGGCGGGAGAGGCTACAGCGGCCGCAGCAATATCAAAAATCGGGTTGGAATAAGGCCGCAGCTGGGTGCGGGCATTGTTCAGGGTCCAGCGGTCGTTCTTGAATGTGACCGGCTCTTCTGACGTCAGCAGCTTCATGAGGACGGCAAGGCCATCTTCCAGCAGGGGCCGCGTCTGGGTGGGGTCAAGGCCGATCATCGCAGCATCGGTCGGCAGCGCACCGGGGCCAACGCCCAGCATCACGCGACCCCGCGTCAGGTGATCCAGCAGGATCAGGCGGTCGGCGATCCAGAGGGGATTGTGATAGGGAACACTCAGCACGCCGGTGCCAAGGCGGATGCGCTGGGTCCGCTC
>CANCOY010000111.1 GCA_947379865.1 Acetobacteraceae bacterium | reverse complement strand
CGGTCAACCTCGGAATGGAACAGCAGAGTGATCATGGCGCGGCGCGCTCCTTCATGACGAGACCACTCCGTGGGGGGCCGTTTCCAGACGCAGGGCGGCGGCCAGCAGGGCCTGGGTATAGGCTTCACGGGGGTGGTCAAAGACGCGGTCGGCAGGCCCGGCTTCCACAACCCGCCCGCCGCGCATCACCATGATGTCGTCGGCAAGCGCACGCACCACCCGCAGGTCATGGCTGATGAAGACAAAGGCCAGGTTGTCGCGGTCCTGCAGCGTGCGCAGCAGGTCGACGATCTGTTTTTGCACCGACATGTCGAGGGCGGAAGTGGGTTCGTCCAGCACCACCAGGCGCGGGCGCAGGATCATGGCCCGCGCAATGGAAATGCGCTGGCGCTGGCCGCCCGAGAATTCGTGGGGGTAGCGGTCCTGTGTTGCAGGGTCGAGGCCCACATCGGCCAGCGCCCGGGCAATCACATCGCGGCGTTTCTCGCGGTCGGCGATGGGATGGTGGGCATCCAGCCCTTCCGCCACAATGTCGCCAACCGACATGCGCGGGCTAAGGCTGCCATAGGGATCCTGGAAGACGATCTGCATGCGCGGTCGCAGGGGGCGCAGGGCGGCCGCCGACAGGCCGGAGATGTCCTGCCCCTCAAAGCGCACGGCGCCTGTGGCATTGACGAGGCGCAGCAGGGCAAGACCCAGGGTGGTCTTGCCCGAGCCGCTCTCGCCCACAATCCCCAGGGTGCGGCCGGCGCGCACCGCCACATCCACCCCGTCCACCGCCTTGATATGGGATATCACGCGTCGCATGATCCCGGCCCGCACGGGGAAGTGCACCTTTACATTGTCTCCCTCGATCACCAGCGGGGCATCGCCCGGTGCGCGGGGCGCACGCGGGGCCGGTTCGGCCGCCAGCAGCGTGCGGGTATAGGCATGGGCGGGATTGGCAAAGACCTCTGCCGCCGGCCCTGTCTCCACGATGTGGCCGGCCTTCATCACCGCCACGCGGTCGGCCATGTGGCGCACAATGGCCAGATCATGGGTGATCAGCAGCATGGCCATGCCAAGCCGCGTCTTGAGGTCGGCCAGCAGGGCGAGAATCTGAGCCTGGATGGTTACATCAAGGGCTGTCGTGGGTTCATCGGCGATCAGCAGGTCGGGCTCGGCCGCAAGCGCCATGGCGATCATCACCCGCTGGCGCTGGCCGCCTGAAAGCTCGTGGGGATAGGCATCAAGGCGGCTTGCGGCATCCTGCAGGCCCACCAGTTCCAGCAGTTCCAGCACCCGCGCGCGGGCAGCAGCGCGGCCAAGACCCCGGTGCAGTTCCACCACCTCGCCCACCTGGCGCACGATGGTGTGCAGCGGGTTGAGAGATGTCATGGGTTCCTGAAAGACAATACCCACGCGCCGCCCACGGACCTTGCGCAGGGCCGCCTCGCTCGCCCCCACCATCTCGGTACCCGCAATGCGGATGGACCCAGAGGGGTGAAAGGCCGACGGATAAGGCAGCAACTGCAGCAGCGACAGGGCGGTAACAGACTTGCCGGAACCGGATTCGCCCACCAGCGCCAGGGTCTCGCCCCGGGCAATGTCGAACGAGACGCCATCCACCGCCACAAAGGGCGAAGTGCGCGTGGTGAAGGCCACCCGCAGGTCGTGGACGCTGACCAGGGGCTCGCCCACGGGTGGTGCGCCAGGGATATTGGGGGCGTCGCTCATTTCCAGGCCTTGCGCGGGTCAAAGGCGTCGCGCACGGCCTCCCCGATGAAGATCAGCAGGCTGAGCATGATGGCCAGCACCAGAAAGCCGGTAATGCCAAGCCAGGGCGACTGGATATTGGTCTTGCCCTGGGACAGCAGTTCGCCCAGCGACGGCGATCCCGTGGGCAGGCCGAAGCCAAGAAAGTCGAGCGAGGTGAGCGTGGTGATGGAGCCTGAAAGGATGAAGGGCAGGAAGGTGAGGGTGGCCACCATGGCATTGGGCAGCACATGGCGCAGCACGATGCGCGTGGTGCCAAGGCCAAGCGCACGTGCCGCCCGCACATAGTCGAAGTTGCGCGCCCGCAGCACCTCAGCCCGCACCACGCCAACGAGGTTCATCCAGGAAAACAGCAAGAGGATGGCCAGCAGCGTGAGGAAACTGGGGGCAATCACGCTGGAGAGGATGATCAGGATGTAGAGTGTGGGCAGGCCCGACCAGATCTCGATGAAGCGCTGGAAGATCAGGTCGGTCAGGCCGCCGTAATAGCCCTGCACCGCCCCCGCCGCCACGCCGACCAGCGAACTGAGGACCGTCAGCACCAGGCCAAAGCTGACCGACAGGCGAAAGCCATAGATCAGCCGGGCCAGCACATCGCGCCCCTGATCATCCGTACCCAGCCAGTTGACCGGGGAGGGTGGTGCCGGTGTGGGCACGTCGAGATTGCGGTTGATGGTGCCGGCCGCAAAGGGGATCAGTGGCCAGATCACGCGGCCGCCTGCATCGGCGATGAGCTTGGCCAGATAGGGATCGCGGTAATCGGCGTCCGTCTCGAAATCGCCGCCAAAGTCACTTTCGGCATAAGTAACCGCCACCGGTACATAGACCCGGCTGTTCATCATGATGAGAATGGGTCGGTCGTTGGCGATCACCTCGGCACAGAGCGACAGGCCATAGAGCACAAGGAAGATCCACAGGGCCCAATAGCCGCGCCGGTTCGCCTTGAACAGGGCCAGGCGCCGCTCGCCTACGGGGCCGGAACCGGCCAGCCTGCTGAGAATGCTCATTGGTCGCGCCGGTCAAAGTCGATGCGGGGATCGACAAGGGTATAGGTGATGTCACCGATCAGGTTCGTCACCAGACCCAGCAAGGTGAAGAGATAGAGGGTGCCGAACATCACCGGATAATCGCGCCCCACCGCCGCCTCGAAGCCCAACAGGCCCAGGCCATCCAGCGAGAAGATCACCTCGATCAGCAGGGCCGAAGTAAACAGCACACTGACAAAGGCGGCCGGAAAGCCGGCGATCACGATCAGCATGGCATTGCGAAAGACATGGCCATAAAGCACCTGGTTTTCCGACAGGCCCTTGGCGCGCGCCGTGGTGACATAAAGCTTGCCGATCTCGTCGAGGAACGAGTTCTTGGTGAGCAGGGTGAGCGTCGCAAAGCCCCCGATCACCATGGCGGTCACCGGCAGCACCATGTGCCAGAGATAGTCGAGGATGCGGCCCGTGGCTGTCAGGCCCTCCCAGTTCTCGGAGGTGAGCCCGCGCAGGGGAAAGAATTCCCAGAAGCTGCCACCGGCAAAGAGGATGATCAGCAGCACGGCAAACAGGAAACCAGGCACCGCATAGCCCACCACGATGACGGTCGACGTCCACAGATCAAAGCGCGAGCCATCGCGCACCGCCTTGGCAATGCCGAGCGGGATTGAGATCAGGTAGGTCAGCAGCGTCGTCCACAGGCCCAGCGAGATGGAGACCGGCAGCTTTTCCAGCACCAGGCCCAGCACCGGCGTGTCGCGGTAGAAGGAATTGCCAAAGTCGAAACGCGCATAGTTCCACAGCATCTGCACATAGCGTTCATGCAGGGGCTTGTCGAAGCCGAACATCTTTTCGATCTCGGCGATGAAACGCGGGTCGAGGCCCTGGGCGCCGCGATAGGCCGAGGGTTCCCCCGACAGGCGCAGGCCCGGTGCCATGCCCTGGGCCGTCTCGCCGGGACCGCCGCCACCGGCCCGCGCCGTGGCGGAAACGGCGGTGCCGGTAACCCTTGCGATCATCTGCTCCACCGGCCCGCCCGGGGCCAACTGCACGATGAAGAAATTGATGGTCATGATCCCGAACAGCGTGGGGATCATGAGCAGCAGGCGACGTGCCACATAGGCGGCCATGGCGTGTCTCAGTCCGCCGGGCCAAGGGCGGCATCAAGCTTTCCGTCGATCCACCAGGTCTCGGGGAAGCCATAACCATAGCGCGGGCTTTTGGCCGGCCGGGCAAAGCGGTTCCACGAGGCCAGACGCAGCCCCTTGAAGTGCCAGTGCGGCACCACGTAATGGTTCCACGTCAGCACCCGGTCGAGCGCCCGGCAGGCCACCACCAGGGCGGCGCGGTCATTGGCAAAGACGACCTTTTCCACCAGGGCATCCACCACGGGGTCGCGCACACCCAGGATATTGCGGCTGCCTTTCACGTCGGCGGCGGCTGCCGTCCAGTAGATGCGCTGCTCATTGCCCGGCGACAGCGACTGGGCGATGGAGTTCACGGTCATGTCGAAATCGAATTCGTCCAGCCGGTTGCGGTATTGCGCACTGTCCACCGTGCGCTGGGTGGCATCGATGCCAAGGCGGGCAAGGTTCTGCAGATAGGGGGCCACCACCCGCTCGAACAGCGGGTTGTCCAGCAGGATCTCGATGTGCATCTGCTGGCCGTCGGGGCCTACCAGCTTGCGGTCCTTCACGGTCCAGCCGGCCGCCTCCAGCAGGGTTCGGGCGGCCCGCAGATTATTGCGGTCGGCGCCCGACCCATCAGAGACCGGCGCCTCATAAGCAGGGCCAAAGACATCCGGCGGCAGCTTGTCGCGGAAGGGCTCCAGCAGGGCCAGTTCCTCGGCTGAGGGCGGACCCTTGGCGGCCAGTTCCGAGTTCTCGAAATAGCTCGACGTGCGGGCGTACTGGTCGTGAAAGAGGTTGCGGTTGGCCCATTGGAAGTCGAAGGCAAGGCCCAGCGCCTGGCGCACCCGGCGGTCGGCAAACTGGGGCCGGCGGGTGTTCATGAAATAGCCCTGCATGGGCTCCGTCCGCTCCACTGGCAGGACTTCCTTGATGATGCGGCCGTCCTTCACCTGGGGAATGTCATAGGCCGTGGCCCACTGCCGCGCCGAGCTTTCGGGGCGGGCATCAAAGCGCCGGCCCTTGAAGGCCTCGAAAGCCACGATGTCGTCGCGGTAATAGTCGAACCGCACATGGTCGAAATTGTAACGCCCCCGGTTCACCGGCAGGTCGCGGCCCCAATAGTCGGCCACCCGGTCATAGGTGATGGCGCGGCCGGGGTCGACAGTGGCGACCCTGTAGGGGCCAGAGCCAAGGGGGGCTTCCAGGGTCGTGGCGTCGAAGGGGTGGGTGGCGAAATAGTGTTTCGGCAGCACCGGCAGCTCGCCCATGATCTGGGGCAGTTCGCGGTTGCCGGCCGCATCAAAGGTGAACTTCACGCGGTTGGGGGCGAGGACCTCTGCCCGGGCGACGTTCTTGTAATAGAAGCGATAGGCAGGTGCCCCCTTGTCGCGCAGGGTCTCGAAGCTCCACACCACGTCGTCGGCGGTGATCGGCTTGCCATCGTGCCAGCGTGCCTGGGCGCGCAGGGTGAAGATCACCCAGGAATGGTCGGGGGCTGCCTCGATCGTCTCGGCGATCAGGCCATAGGAAGAGGACGGTTCGTCCTCGCTCTTCACTGTCAGGGTCTCGTAGAGATATTCGAGGCCCTGCGCCGGGCGGCCGCGCACGATATAGGGGTTGAGGCTGTCGAAGCCGTCGGTGGCGGATAGCCGCAGGGTGCCACCCTTGGGGGCGTCCGGGTTCACATAGTCGAAATGGCTGAAGCCCGGCGGGTACTTCAGGTCGCCGTAAAGCGAGATGCCATGGCTGGCACCCTCAGCAAGAGCGGGGCCGGCCGAAAGGCCAAGCAGAAGGGCGACAAGGGCGGAGCAGAAGCGTTTCATGCCCCGAGTGTAATGCGCTTTCCCGGCAGAGTGAACGCGACCGGAAAGCCCATTTAACGGATCGCAGCCCCTGTCCCGGCGGTGCGGGACAGGGGTGGCAATCAGCTATCAGTTGGGCAGCTATCAGTTGGGCAGCGGAACCGGGCTGTCCGACAGGGTGCGCAGATAGGCGATCACGTCTGCCCGCTCGCTTGCCTTGCCCAGGCCGGCGAAGGCCATCTTGGTGCCCTTGAAGTAGGCCGCCGGCTTGGTCAGGAACGTGGACAGGCTCTCGTAATCCCAGTTGCCGCCATGGGTCTTCACGACTTCGGAATAGGCAAAGCCATCGCCCAGATGGGCGACCTTGTTGCCGACGATGCCGTAAAGGTTCGGGCCAACCTTGTTGGGGCCGCCCTTGGAGAAGTCGTGGCAGGCGGCGCACTTCTTGGCGATGGCTTCGCCATTTGTGGCGGATGCCTTCACCAGAAGGGGCGAAATTGGCTCGGGCGCGGCGGCGGCTTCGGAGGCGCCTTCGGCCGGAGCGGCGGCTTCTGGTACGGCCACGGAATAGGCCAGCTTCTCGGGCTCATGCCCGCCGACCAGCACATGGCCGACCTGGCCGAGCACGAGGACGAGGAGCACACTGCCCAAAAGGGCACCGGCGATCTTGTTGAACTCGAAGGAATCCATTCCCCACTCCCGACCTGGGCTCGTTGCAGTCCGCGCACTCCGGATGGTCGGAGGGCCGACCCTTTGTCCGCAGGCGCGGCGCAACGTAATCGCTTCCGCGCGCGCCGTGCAACCCGTATAAGTCTCGCCCGACGACGCAAGCGCGCCAGACGGCGTCTGCGCACCCCTTCAACCTTGTGGCTTATTGACGCATATCGCCCGAAAGCGCCTCTGTGATGAGCGAAACGCCCCGCACCCTTGTGGTGATTCCGGCCCGCATGGCGGCCAGCAGGCTGCCTGGCAAGCCGCTGGCCGACATCGGCGGTGTACCGATGATCGTGCACGTCTGGCGCCGCGCCATGGAGGCCGGTATCGGCCCCGTGGTGGTGGCCGCCGCCGAAGCCGAGATCGCCTGGGCCGTGGAACAGGCGGGCGGCCATGCGGTGCTGACCCGGCCGGATCATCCCTCAGGCTCGGACCGCGTGTTCGAGGCCCTGGAGGCCCTTGATCCCGAGGGCCTTGTGGAAACCGTGGTCAATCTGCAGGGCGATCTGCCGACACTTGATCCGGCGCTGGTGCGCGCCGCCATTGCGCCGCTCGCCAACCCGGCCGTTGATCTGGCGACCCTGGCGGTGGAGATCGTCGAGGAACGCGAACGCACGGACCCCAATGTGGTGAAGGCGATTCTTTCGGTGGAGGGCGACAGCCGGATTGCCCGGGCGCTCTATTTCACCCGCGCCACCGCACCCTCGGGCGAGGGGCCGCTTTATCATCACATCGGGCTCTATGCCTGGCGGCGGGCGGCACTGGTGCGTTTCGTGACGCTGCCCCCGGCCCCGCTGGAGCGCCGCGAGCGGCTGGAGCAGCTGCGCGCCCTGGAGGCCGGCATGCGCATTGATGCGGCCATCGTCGATACTGTCCCCCTTGGCGTCGATACCCCCTCCGACCTCGACCGCGCCCGCGCCATTCTGGCGGGCCAATAGACGCAGCATCAGGACCCTGAACCCATGTCAGACCCCCGCACCACCGTGGCCTTCCAGGGCGCCCCCGGCGCCTATTCGCATCTGGCCGTGTGCGAGGTCTTTCCCGACCGAACGCCGCTCGCCTGCGGCACCTTCGACGATGCCTTTGCGGCGCTTACCGAGGGGCGGGCGGACCGGGCCGTGATCCCCATCGAGAATTCCCTGGCCGGGCGTGTGGCTGATATCCACCACCTGCTGCCGGGTTCGGGCCTGTCCATCGTAGGGGAGCATTTTCACCGCGTCCGCCACCAGCTGCTGGCACCACGGGGGGCGAGCCTTTCGGGCCTGAAAGTGGTGCACAGCCACGCCATGGCGCTCGCCCAGTGCCGCAACATCATTCGCGGCCATGGCCTGACCGCCGTCATCCATGCCGACACGGCAGGGGCCGCCGCCGACGTGGCCCTGTGGAACGACCCCGCCATTGGCGCCATCGCCTCGTCCCTGGCGGCAGAGATCTATGACCTTGATACCCTGATGGCCGATGTGGAGGACGCGCAGCACAACACCACGCGCTTTGTGGTGCTGGCGCGCGAGCCAGAGCCTGCTGCGGCCAGCGGGCCGGTGATGACCAGTTTTGTCTTCCGGGTGCGGAATGTGCCGGCGGCGCTCTACAAGGCGCTGGGCGGCTTTGCCACCAATGGCGTCAACATGACCAAGCTGGAGAGCTACCAGCTGGGTGGCAGTTTCAACGCCACCCAGTTCTATGCCGATATCGAGGGCCATCCGGCCCAGCGCAATGTGGAACTGGCGCTGGAGGAACTGCGGTTCTTCTCCAGCGAGGTCACCATCCTCGGCGTCTATCCCGCCGCCCCCTTCCGCGCCACCAACGCCGACTGAGGCTGCCGGTAGCGCGGAAAGCGGGTGTTTTTCAGCCTTCCTCGACCCAGGCCTTTACCAGCATATGGGCAATGGCAAAGCTCGGCGGCACGAAGATGCCGGCCGAACGGTCGCCTGCCATGGAGCGGGCGAGGGTTTCCCGGTCGACCCAGCGGGCGTCTTCCAGTTCCTCGCCGTCGAGTTCGATGACCTCGCTGGTGGCCTCGGCCAGGCAGCCGATCATCAGGGACGAGGGGAAGGGCCAGGGCTGGGTGGAGTGATAGCGCACGGCCCCCACCTCGATGCCGGCCTCTTCCTTCACTTCGCGGCGCACCGCCTCCTCGATGGTCTCGCCCGGCTCAACGAAACCGGCGAGTGCCGAATACATGCCGGGCGGGAACATCTTCTGGCGGCCAAGCAATGCCTTGTCGCCGCGTGTCGCCAGCATGATCACCACGGGATCGGTGCGGGGGAAATGCTCCGCCTTGCAGGCCTGGCTGGTGCAGGTGCGGCTGTAGCCGGCCGAACGCGCCTCGCTGGGCGCGCCGCAGACGGCGCAGAAACGGTGGCGGGCGTGCCAGTCGATCATGGCCTTGGCCTGGGCCAGGATCGAGGCCTCGCCCGGGTCCATCACCGCCACCGCCTGGCGCAGATCGGCAAAATTGCCAAGGCCCACCAGCGGGCCTGTTTTTTCCGGATCGCGGTCGGCCGGGATTTCCAGGGCGAAATGGGCGACATCGCCGTGCATGCCAAGGAACACCGTCTCGCCACCGGCCGCCAGATCGTCGATCACGCCGGGGCGCAGCCAGCCGATTTCTGGGCGCCTGCCGCCGGTGACGAACGGGCGGGTGCGCCAGACCGGCACGATCAGGGTTGCCGGCGCCGTCAGGCGCTCAGCCAGCCAGTCGGCGCGATTGCGCAGGTGGCTGGCGCGGTCCAGTGGGTTGCCGGCAAAGGCATTATCGGCGCTTGGGCTATGGCTCACGTTCAGGCTCCCCCCGGATGCCGGGCCGTTTGCCGGCCCTCGGTCACGGCGCGCAGTGTCACCCGCACGGCCACGCCGGACAAGCGTGGGAGCGCATGAAAAGCTTGGCCGGACCCTTGCCCCGGCGCGCGAACCGCCCGATATAGTGCCCCGGGAGGTTGGCGGCGGGCAGATCACTCGCCAACCCGGTCAGATCCGGAAGGAAGCAGCCGTAACGAACCCGGTCTGGGTCGTTGTCCAGCCTCCCACCCCATTCTCCAGACGACCTGCCCCCTGGGGCACGGCCGCCGGGCACCAACGGCTCAGGTCAGAAAACTGACCAGCCAGTCCGGATGAATGGGCCATTGCATGTAGGCCGCGACCGTCATGCCCACCCCAAAGAAGCCGAACACCCACGATGTCGCCAGCAGCCACCAGAGTTCGGTGAGGGCGGCAACCGCTGCCAGTGACAGCGAGATCGACATGCCCGCTTCCGACACGTCGAACTGGTCATCGCGGAAATTCATCGCGTCATAGCTGGCCTCAAGATCCTTCGCCTTTTGCTGAAGGTCTCCCGAGGTTGTTTCGTATTTGGCGATCCGCGTCCCCAGTTCGGCAAGCGCGCCCTCAAGGGCCGCCTTCTGCGTGGCAGGCGCGGCATTTGCCAGCGTCAGGGTACTTTCCGCCATCCGCATCTTGATGCGGGCCGCCTGATATTCGTTCCATGTATCAAGGGTCGTTGCCTTGGCCACCTGCATGGCCTGCACAATATTGTCATCCTTGATCTTGCCGACGGCCATGACCATGGAAAGCACAACCACCGTCATGGCGACGGCACTGTTCAGATTGCGGCTCTTTGGCTCTGACTTGAGTTCGATTTCCATTATCCGTTACCACCCGAGGTGTTTTGCGAGACCCATCATCGCACATAATGATCAGTCTGCAGAGCGTTCGGGTGGATGTCAGGCCATGAACCGCAGCAGGTGGGCGATGGTCTCGGCCGGCGCCTCTTCGGGGATGAAATGGCCGGCTGGCATCTCGTGGCCTTCCACCGTGCCGGCGGCGCGGGCCTGCCACAGGCCCTCCACGTCGTGGAAATGGGGCAGGGCGGCCCTGGCGCCCCACAGCACCATCAGCGGGCAGGCAATGCGCGCGTCAAGGTCGGCCTCGTCATGCATCAGGTCGATGGAGGCGCCGGCGCGATAATCCTCGCACGAGGCATGGATGGCCGCCGGATCGCGGAAGCAGCGGCGGTATTCCGCCAGGGCCTCGGCCGAAAAGGGCAGGGTGCGCGAAATGCCGGCCAGGCTGCGCTCCACCCAGAAATCAGGGTCCTGGCCAATCACATGCTCCGGGAAATCGGCCGGCTGGATCAGGAAGAACCAGTGATAATAGGCCGTGGCCAGGCGCTGGCCCATGGCGGCAAAGACCTCGCGCGTGGGCACAATGTCCATCACGGCCAGTTTCTCCACCCGCTCGGGATGGTCGAGGGCCATGCGATGGGCGACCCGCGCACCCCGGTCGTGGGAGGCAACCCGGAAGCGGGCAAAGCCCAGGGCCGCCATCACCTCCACCTGATCTTTTGCCATCTCCCGCTTGGAATAGGCCATGTGGGTCTTGTCGCCCGGTGGCTTTTCGCTGTCGCCATAGCCCCGCAGGTCGGTGGCGACCACGGTGAAATGCTGCGCCAGGGCGGGCGCCACCAGATGCCAGCAGACATGGGTCTGGGGATAGCCATGCAGCAGCAAAAGCGGCGGACCGCTGCCCCCCACCCAGGCGGCGATGGTAGGCCCCGATGTGGCCACGCGGCGCTCAACAAAGCCTTCGAACATGGTTTCTCTCCCCCGACGTTCCGCCACGATAGACGCAGGTTGGCGCCTCGGCCAAGATGGCCAGCATGACGACAGCCACACATGCCCCCCGCCCTTTTCAGATTGCTGTGCCGCAGGCCGTGCTGGCGCGCATCCGCGCCCGCCTGGCCGATGCCGACTGGTCCGACGACCTGCCCGGCGGTGGCTGGGATTATGGCGTGGACCTTGGCTATCTGCGCGCCCTCGTTGAGCATTGGCTGACCCGCTATGACTGGCGCGCGGTAGAGGCGGAACTGAACCGCCAGCCCCATTTCATGGCAAATGTCGACGGCAGCGACATTCATTACGTGCATGTCCGGGCCAAGAGCCCCGGCGCCCTGCCGCTGATCCTCACCCATGGCTGGCCGGGCAGCTTCACCGAATTCATGCACCTCATCGGCCCCCTTACCGATCCGGCGGCCCATGGCGGCAATGCGGCCGATGCCTTTGACGTGGTGATCCCGTCCATGCCGGGCTATGGCTTTTCGGCCAAGCCGGAACGCCCCAT
>CANCOY010000110.1 GCA_947379865.1 Acetobacteraceae bacterium | reverse complement strand
CGCTGGCGGCGCCGCTGTTCTGGCTATGGGATATCTGGGGGCACCGTCGCCAACCACCAGACAGCCAGCAGGCACCGGCCCTGCCCGCCGGGGTACGGCGGCGGCTGGTGCTGGCGGGGCTGTTGTTTGCGGGGGATCTGGCCACCTGGCATCTGGCGATTCTGGCGACCTCGGTGGCCAATGCCACGGTCTTTGCCAGCTTTGCGCCGGTGATGGTCACGGGCGGCGCCTGGGTGCTGTTTGGCGAGCGGCCAACCCGGGCTTTCATCACCGGCCTGCTGCTGGCGCTGGTGGGCGCCGCCTGTCTGGTGGGGGCAAGCGCCGGGGTATCTGCAGGCCATGTGGAGGGGGACCTGATCGCCATGCTGACGGCGCTGTGCTTTGGCGCCTATGTGCTGGCCATCAAGGATCTGCGGGCGCGCCTGCCCACGGCGCGGCTCATGGCCTGGTCCTGTGCCGTCACGGCGCTCGCCCTGCTGCCAATCGCCCTGCTGCTGGAGGGGCAGGTGATGCCCCAGACCCTCTCTAGCGCCGTGGTGCTGCTGGGCATGGCGCTGGTCAGCCAGGTGGCGGGACAGGGCATGGTGGCAGAGGCGCTGGGGCGCCTGCCCGCCAACTTTTCTGCCCTGGTCATCCTGCTGGAACCACTGGCGGCCGCCCTTGCCGCCTGGATCGTGCTGGGCGAGATCGTCAGCCCGCTGCAGGCATTGGGCGGCGCCATCGTGATTGGCGGCATCATGGTGGCGGGGCGCAATCCTGCAAAGCCAGCGCCATGACCATCGACACCTCTCCGCGTTCCCGCCTGCGCACCCTGTTTGATGCAGCGGTGGCTGCGGCCGATCCGGCAGCGGCGGTGGCGCGTCATCTGGGGCCGCGCCCGGCGGGCCGCGTGCTGGTGCTGGCGGCGGGCAAGGGTGCTGGCCCCATGGTGCAGGCGGTGGAGGCGGCTTGGGGGGCGCCCTTGGAGGGGCTGGCCATTACCCGCCATGGCCATGGCGTGCCCACCCGGCTGGTGCCCTTGGTGGAAGGCGGCCATCCGGTGCCCGATGCCGCCGGGGCAAAGGCTGCGGCGCAGATCCTGGCACTCGCCGCCACGGCCGGAGTGGAGGATACGGTGCTGGTGCTGCTGTCGGGCGGTGGTTCGTCGCTGCTGGCGGTGCCGGCACCGGGGCTGACACTGGCGCACAAGCAGGCGGCGAACCGGGCGCTGGTGGCCTCTGGCGCGCCAATTGAGGGCATCAATACGGTGCGCAAGCACATCTCCGCCATCAAGGGCGGGCGGCTGGCGGTGGCCTGTGCCGGGCGGTTGCGGGCGCTGGTGGTCTCGGACGTGGCGGGGGACGACCCCTCGGTCATCGCCTCTGGCCCCACCTTGGGCGATCCCACCAGCTTTGCGGACGCGCGCGCCGTGGTGGCGCGGTATCAGCTAAGCCTGCCCGATGCGGTCACCGCCCATCTGGAACGGGGCGCAGACGAGACGCCGAAACCCGGCGACCCGCGCCTTGCCCGCGCCAGCACTTTGGTCATCACCCGGCCACGCGACGCGCTGGAGGCGGCCGCCAGCCTTGCCCGCAGCTGGGGCCTCGCCGTGATCGATCTGGGCGATGCGGTGGCGGGGGAAGCGGTGGAGGTGGGCCTCGCCCACGCCCGGCTGGCGCGCGCGCAAGCCGCCGCTGGCAAGGGACCCTGCCTGATCCTGTCAGGGGGCGAGCTGACGGTGACGGCAACCGGTGCGCTGGGCCAGGGTGGCCCCGCCAAGGAATATGCCCTGGGCCTGATGCTGGGGCTGGAAGGCGCAGCGGGCATTCACGCCCTTGCGGGCGATAGCGACGGCATTGATGGCAGCGCGGACGATGCCGGGGCCTATGTGGCGCCCGACAGCCTGGCGCGGGCACAGGCCCTTGGCATGGACATTCCCGCCGCCCTGGCGCGGCACGACAGCCGGGCGGTGTTCGCAGCCCTCGGCGACCTGCTGCACACCGGCCCCACGCGGACCAATGTGAACGACATTCGCCTCATCCTGGTGGGGGGGGTGAAACCGGGGCGTGCGGGATTTCCTTTGTCGCACGCCGCCCCCGGTCCATAGTGGGACACAGCATCAGGAGGAGTGGCGCGATGCGGCGACAGCGTAACGTCAAGATCATCGCAACCCTTGGCCCCGCCTCGAGCGATGCCGCCACCATCCGCGCCCTGTTCGAGGCCGGCGCCGACGTGTTCCGCCTGAACATGAGCCATGGCAGCCATGCCGACCATCGGGTGCGCCACGGCATCATCCGGGCGCTGGAGGCGGAAACCGGGCGGCCCATTGGCATTCTGGCCGATCTGCAGGGGCCAAAGCTGCGGGTGGGCACCTTTGCCGACGGGCCGGTGCAGTTGGTGGCTGGCCAGGCCTTTCGCCTCGACCTTGATGCAACCCCTGGCGACCTTGGCCGGGTGAACCTGCCCCATCCCGAGATCTTTGCGGCCCTGGCGCCGGGCATGAACCTGTTGCTGGACGACGGCAACATCCGCCTCTCGGTCGACGATAACGGGCCAGACTTTGCCCAGTGCACCGTGCGCACCGGCGGCCGCCTGTCGGAGCGCAAGGGCGTGAATGTGCCCGATGCCGTGCTGCCCCTCTCGGCCCTCACCCCCAAGGACCGCCGCGACCTCGGCTTTGCCCTCGACCTTGGGGTGGACTGGATCGCGGTTTCCTTCGTACAGCGGCCAGAGGACGTGGCCGAGGTCAAGAAGGTGGTGCGCGGCGCCGCCGGCGTGCTGGCCAAGATCGAAAAGCCCCAGGCGCTGGAGCGGTTGGACGAGATCATCGAACTGGCCGACGCCCTGATGGTGGCGCGTGGCGACCTGGGCGTGGAACTGCCGCTGGAAGCCGTGCCGGCGATCCAGAAACGCCTGACCCGGGCGGCGCGTGCCGCCGGCAAGCCCGTGGTGGTCGCCACCCAGATGCTGGAATCCATGGTCCACAATGCCACGCCCACACGGGCCGAGGTCTCGGACGTGGCGACCGCCGTCTATGAGGGGGCGGATGCCGTGATGCTGTCGGCCGAAAGTGCGGCGGGCGAACATCCGGTGGAGGCGGTGGCGATGATGAACCGCATTGCCGAGCAGATCGAGACCGACCCCCTTTATCGCAGCCTGATCGCCGCCCAGCGCAGCGAGCCGGAACCCACCACGGCCGACGCCCTGAGTGCCGCCGCCCGCCAGGTGGCCGAAACCCTGAATGCGGCCGCCATTCTCACCTGGACCCTGTCGGGTTCCACCTCTCTCAGGGCAGCACGGGAACGGCCGGGCGTGCCGGTGCTGGCGCTAACGCCCCTGCTCGCCACGGCCCGACGGCTGGCCCTGGTCTGGGGCTTGCATTGTGTGGAAAGTGCCGACGCCACCGACTTTTTCGACATGGTGGATCGCGCCTGCCACATCGCCCGCGACCAGGGTTTTGCAAAGCCAGGCCAGCGCGTGGTCATCACCGCCGGCGTCCCCTTTGGCACGCCTGGCGCCACCAATGTGCTGCGCGTCGCCTGGGTGGAGGACGAGAAGAAGGGCTGAAGGGGGGGGGTTACACAATCCCCGCAGGCCTGGGGCCGCCCGTGGCCCAGTCGAGCAGTTCGGCGGTATGGACGACCGGCAGGTCCAGCGCCCCAGCGATCTGGGTGATGCAGCCAAGGTTGCCCGCCGCCACCAGGCTGGCGCCGGTCGCCTTTAGATTGGCCGCCTTGCGCGCCTGCAGGCTGGCGGCAAGCTCTGGCTGCAGCATGTTATAGGTGCCGGCCGAGCCGCAGCACAGATGCCCTTCTGCCGGATTGCGCACCGTAAAGCCTGCGGCCGTCAGCAGGGCGCGGGGGCCTGAGGTGATCTTCTGCCCATGGCTGAGCGAACAGGAATCGTGATAGGCGACCGTCAGTCCGGCGGGCACGGCATCGCTGGCCACGGGGCCAAGGCCAAGTTCCGCCACCACTTCTGTTACATCGCGGGCAAAACGGGCGAACCGCCTGGCGGAAGCGGCGCGTTCCGGGTCGGCGGCAAAGAGATGGTCCCAGTCCTTCACACTGGCACCACAGCCAGACGCCGCAATCACCACGGCATCCAGCGGCCCGGCGGCGACCAGCGCATCAAGGGTAGGGGCAGCCAGGGCACGGGCACGGGCGTCGTCCCCCATGTGCCGGGGCAAGGCGCCGCAGCAGGTGGCGGCAGGCGGAATCACAACCTCTGCCCCCAGCCTCGTCAGCAGGCGGACGATGGCGGCATTGGTGCCGGCGCCCAGCACCTGCTGGACACAGCCGGGGATCAGCGCCACCCGCAGGCGGGCCGGGCGGCCCACGGCCTGGTGCACGCCAGGGGTCAGATGTCCGGCCCGGTCGGGCAAATGCGCCGGCACCATGCGGCCCAGCGCCCCCAGGCGTCCCGGCAGGATGCGCGCCAGCGGCCGCACAAGCCAGCCCAGCACCAGCAGCGGCCGCAGCAAGGTGGGATCAGGCAGGATACGGGCGAGCAGGCGGCGGAACGTGCGGTCGGCCCAGCTGCGCGGGTGATGGGCCTCGATGCGCTGGCGGGCGATATCTACCAGCCGGCCATAATCAACGCCCGAAGGGCAGGTCGTCATGCACGACAGGCACGACAGGCAGCGGTCCACATGATAGGCAACGGCCGGGTCCACGACCTTTGGCGCCTCCTCTGGTGCCCGCCCTTCTGCCTCCAGCATGTCCTTGATCAGCCAGATGCGGCCGCGCGGGCCGTCGCGCTCGTCACCGGTCAGCACATAGGTGGGGCAGGTGGCGGTGCAAAACCCGCAATGGACGCAGGCCCGCAGAATGCCATTGGCCGCCGCGATATCCGGGTCGGCCAGCTGGCTAAGGGTGAAATCCGTCCGCATCCTATCGCCCCGCCACCATGCGCCCTGGCTCAAGCACGGCCGAGGGATCGAATGCCTGTTTCACCCGGGCGGCCAGCAAGGCCAGACCCGCATCCTCTGGCGCAAAGGGGGCAACCGTGCCCCGCACCTCGGCGCTGGCGCGCACCAGCGTGGCGTGGCCACCACCATGATCGCCCACGGCGGCACGGATACTGGCCGCCTGCATCACCGTGGCATAGCCGGGTGCCGCAGCCGGCACCGCCAGCCAGATCAGGCCACCCGCCCAGTCGAACACATGGCGGGCGCCGGGAATGGCGGCCGCAATCTGCGCCGCCGCCCCTGCCCCACCCGAAGGCGGCAGGGAGAGACGCCAGAGATCACCACCACCCTCAGCCACCAGCGCGCCCGTTCCAAGGTCAGCCCACAGGGGTGCCGCCCCCGGGCCATCCAGGCGCTGGATCAGCTTGCCAAGTCGGCCAAGGCTGGCCACGCGGGCCGCCACAGAAACCGGCGTGCCTTCCAGCCGCACCAGCGTGCGGGCCAGCCGCATGCCGCCAATGCCGGCGGGCAGATGGGCAAGGCCCGACGGCTCCATGGGGCTGGCGGCGGCCTGGCCCAGCAGGTCAATTCCCGACGCATCATCGGCGCTGGCAAAGACCAGTGTCTCCGCCACTTCCGGCCTTGGCACCGTGCGCAGTACCAGGCGGGTTGCCACGGCCAGCGTGCCAAAACTGCCAGCAAAGAGCTTGCACAGGTCATAGCCGGTGACGTTCTTCACCACCCGGCCACCAGCCTTGAACACTTCGCCAGCACCGGTAACGCCATCCAGGCCCAGCAGATGGTCGCGCGCCGCACCAGCCTTGATACGGCGCGATCCCGACAGATTACAGGCCACAGTGCCGCCAAGTGTTGCCCGCCGGGCAGGCGCGCCCCACATGGTTGCCCAGTCGGGCGGCTCGAACGCCAGCATCTGGTTGGCTTCGGCCAGCAGGGCCTCGATGCGTGCCATGCGCGTGGCGGCACCGGCCACCAGCACCATTTCTTCCGGCTCGAAACTGACGACGCCGGCAAAGGCATCGAGGTGGATGTCGAGGTCGGGCACCACGGGCCGACCCAGGGCCGCCTTGGTGCCGCCACCCGTTACGCTGGCGGTCTGGCCAGTGGCCGAGGCCTGGCGCAGCAGATCGGCCAGTTCCGCCACATTGGCGGGCGTATGAAGGGTGGTTGCCATCAGAAGCGCGGCAGTTCGGGAAAGCGCGTGGCCCCCCCGTGGACATGCACCCGCCCCATTTCGGCACAGGCATGCAGCAGCGGAAAGACCTTGCCCGGGTTGAGCAGGCCCAGCGGATCAAAGGCGGATTTCAGACGCAGCTGGATGCCCAGATCGACATCGCTGAACATCTCCGGCATCAGATCGCGCTTTTCCACCCCCACCCCATGTTCACCCGTCAGCACACCACCCACGGCAACACACAGGCGCAAGATGTCCGAGCCAAAGGCCTCTGCCCGTTCCAGCTGGCCCAGGGCATTGGCATCATAGAGGACCAGCGGGTGCAGATTGCCGTCGCCCGCATGAAAGACATTGGCGCAGGCCAGCCCATATTTTTTTGACAGCTCGGCGATCCCCTCCAGCACTTCCGGCAGACGGCCGCGGGGGATCGTGCCATCCATGCAATAGTAATCAGGAGCGATACGGCCCACCGCCGGGAAGGCGGCCTTGCGCCCGGCCCAGAAGGCCATGCGCTCTGCCTCATCGCGGCTGGCGCGGACAAGGCTGGCGCCTGTCGCCGTGGCAATCGCCTCGACCCGGCCCACCAGTTCGTCCACTTCCTCAACCGGCCCGTCGAGTTCAACAATCAGCAGGGCCTCGACATCCAGGGGATAGCCCGGATGGCAAAAGGCCTCGGCGGCATGGATCGCCGGGCGGTCCATCATCTCCATGCCCGCCGGCACAATGCCAGAGGCCATGATGCGGCCCACACAGGTGCCCGCCGCCACCGCCGTGGGAAAGCCGATCAGCAGGGCGCGGGCGGCAGGCGGGCGCGGCAGGATGCGCACCGTCACCTCAGTCACCACACCCAGCAGACCCTCAGAGCCGGTGACCACCCCCAGCAGGTCGTAACCACCCGCATCCAGATGGCTGCCACCCAGCCGCACCACGGTGCCATCCATCAGCACCATCTGCAGGCCCAGCAGATTGTTTGTGGTCAGACCATATTTCAGGCAGTGCACGCCGCCCGAATTCTCCGCCACATTGCCGCCAATGGTGCAGGCAATCTGGCTGGAGGGATCGGGCGCGTAGTAAAAACCCGCCCCTTCCACCGCCTTGGTCAGCGCCAGGTTGGTGACCCCCGGCCCTGCGGTGATGCAGCGGTTGGCATAGTCGATGTTGTGGATACGATCAAAGCGGGACATGCCCAGCACCACGCCATCCGCCAGCGGCAGGGCGCCGCCCGACAGCGAGGTGCCAGCGCCGCGCGGCACCACCTTCAGCCCCTCGGCCGTGCAATAGCGCAGCACGTCGGATACCTGTTCCACTGTCTCGGGCAGGACCACCACCAGGGGCATCTGGCGATAGGCGGTAAGGCCGTCGCATTCATAGACCGACATGCCGGCGCGCTCGGCGATCACGCCATTGCCCGGCACGATGCGGCGCAGTGCCTCCACGATGTCCGCGCGGCGGTCGAGGATCTTCTGATCGGGATCCGGCATCAACATGTGGTCGCCCCTGCGTCTAAAGCCAGCCGCGCCATTTCATGAACATATAAGGCAGAACGGCGGTTGCGACCATCAGCCCCAGCGCCAGCGGATAACCGATGGCCAGGTGCAGTTCGGGAATGATGTCGAAATTCATGCCATAGATGCTGGCGATCAGGGTGGGCGGCAGAAAGACGGTGGCCACCACCGACTGCACCTTCATCACCGCCGCCTGGCGGATGTTGATGGCGCCAAGGGTGGCATCCAGCAGCATCTGCACCCGGGTGGCGGTATTGCCCGCCTGGCGGGCGAGGCCATCGATGTCGCGGTCGAAGACGGCGATGCGGGCGGCATGCTCGGGCGCAAAGGGATAGCCGGAGACGTCGTGCAGGAATTCCGGCACCGCATCCAGCCAGCCCAGCGCCTCCAGGAACTGGCCAACACCATCGGCCAGGCGGCCAAGGGTTCGCATGACCACCTGCAACTGGCGCTCGGCCAGACGGCCATTGCGGCCCAATTCCACCGGCGTGGCAAAAGCCTGGCGCGACAGGGGCGCCAATTCCTCTGCGACCTCCGCCAGCCCGTCAGCCACGCTTCCCACCAGCGCCTCGATCAGGGCCACCAGCACATGATCGGGTGAAAGCAGGCCATCGCCGACCTCGTCAAGATCTTCGTTCAGGCGTTGAAAGGCCGCCAGATCATGGCGGCGGACGGTGACCATCAGATCGCGGGACAGCATGACGCCCACGGGCTCCACCCGCACATCACCGGCTTGATTGATGGAGGCAACCGGCAGGACCAGGGTCACGCCCTGCCCCCGGCGGCGAAACCGCTGGCTGGGGGCCGTCTGATGCATGGAGCCGGGGCCAGGCAGCCTTATGCCCGTCCATGCCTCGGCGAGCGCCAGCATCTCGTCATCGGGTGAGATCAGGTCCAGCCAGACGGCGCCCGCCGGCCGGGAATCGCCCGGGGCAACGCCGTCGGCGCGGCGGCCGTCAGCGAAGCGAAGAACCGCTGTGGCAGAGGTGGTCATTTGGACATGGCTTTGGGCGGATCGGTTGCTCATCGCTGCCGATCCTGCCCCAAAGGCCGCACCGCCGCACCCTGCGGGACGGAATTATCTTGTGCTGAGAGCCCGAAGGCCCCGATCAGCGGCCCCAATCAGCCCTGGCGAGCCTTGTAGCGGGGCTGCGTCTTGTTGATGACGTAGACGCGGCCCTTGCGACGGATCACGCGGTTGTCGCGATGGCGGCCCTTCAGGGACTTGAGCGAATTGACGATCTTCATGACACCGGTTCCGAAGGACAAAAGGCCAAAAGGACAAAAGGCCAGAGACGGGAGGCAAGCCCCCCGCGAAGTGAGGCGCAACCTAGAGGCTGGGGCATGGTCCTGTCAACGGGGACGGGGCCTTTGATGAGGCGGCAGAAGGGAGCTCTTTCTGGTAGGATGATGCCGAAATAAAAGGGGCATGCAGCCGCCTTATAAACCGATTATTGACAAATTTCTGTTAAAAATAAAGATACAGACATGGAAAGGCCATCCCATGCTCTATCGCCTTGAACTGGAAAACTTCCTCTCGATCCGCGACCTGCAGGTCCTGGACCTGACCATCGACGTCAAGGTCCCCGACCCGGACGGGCGCTACGCCCCGATTTTCCCGGGCTCTGACCTGCGCGCCCCCAAGGTGGTCGCCCTTTACGGCGCCAATGCCTCAGGCAAGACG
The DNA here is from genome assembly GCA_947379865.1 of Acetobacteraceae bacterium. Lineage (GTDB taxonomy): Bacteria > Pseudomonadota > Alphaproteobacteria > Zavarziniales > Zavarziniaceae > CANCOY01. Next base: position 2,259 of record CANCOY010000110.1, on the reverse strand, counting down.
AACGTCTTGTGCGCCCTAGAATTCCTCGCGATTCTTGCGCGCGACAGCGTGCAATGGCCGGATGGGGCATTTCGTTACGCCTTCGGCAGGTTTAACGACGCGGACTCGCGCGCCCGGCCAATCCGTCTGGCGGTCGAGTTCGGCGGCCCCATGGACCTGTCGCCCGAGGTGGACAGCCGCATGCGCGCTGGCGAAATATTGCCACAGGGCACCTATCGGTATGAGCTTGAAATTGCGCTGCACGACGGCAGTCCTAGCCGCATCAGCCACGAAGCCCTGCGGCAAAAGCCGAGCGGCCGGGGCAAATGGCAGCGCGTATTTGAACGCGATGCCGACGGCCGCATCAGGGATTCCCGCTCCTTCAGCCTGAGTGGCTTCCAGCATCTCGCCAGAACATTGGCGGGCAATCATTCGGTGCTGTCGTCCTTCGCCAAGTTCCAGCACCCGGCAGCCCAGCTTTTCGTTGCCGCAACAAGACGCCTGCTCTTTCACGTTCAGCCAGTTCAGACAGCCTATGATCAAGGGTTGGTTACGTATCTGCAGGGCAGGCCAGAGGTGGTATCGCGCCTTGAGCAGGAACTGCCACGGCTCGACACCGGGATTGTCGGACTAGCCTTCCGGGATCATCCCGATGGTGCACAGCTCTGGTTCCAGCATCGTGGCCTGCAGCTTGAAATGCCCTGGGGACTGGAGAGCCACGGCACGCGCAGCTTCATCAAGATCTATCCCTACCTGCTTTGGGCACTGGAAACCGGTGGCATCTTTGCCATCGACGAAATGGACTCCGCCCTGCATCCATTGATCTTGCCAGAACTTCTTCAGCAGTTTTATGATCATGAAGGTCACAACCCGCACCACGCTCAGCTCTGGCTAAGCTGCCATGCGGCATCCTTGCTGGATGACCTCAACAAGGAGGAGATCGTCATCTGCGAGAAAGACCTTGAGGGTCGCACCAGCGTCTTCAGCCTGATGGATGTGAAGGTGCGCCGCGACGAAAACCACTACCGCAAATACCTCAGCGGCGCCTATGGAGGCGTGCCCCATATCGGATGAGCAAACCCCGCCGCGCCATAATCCCTCAAAGGGTTCCGGTCTTCATTGGTTGTGAAGGTCAGTCGGAACGGGAATATGCCGGCTTGTTGATGAATATCATTCGGCAGGGGCGACCGCTGTTCCACCTTCATATTGAAGACCTTGGGCTTGGGTCCGGCGACCCACATGCCCGCGTTCAGAAGGCCGCAAAGAAAATAAAACATGCCGAGGAAAGGCGAATGCCTTTTGCGGGGCGGTTTGTTTTGCTGGACAAGGATCAGGCAGATGCTGATCCCAAGAAAGCCCAATCCTCTCAGAACCTAGCCCAGCAGAAGGGCATAACAATCATCTGGCAAGACCCCTGCTTTGAAGCTGTGCTCTTGCGCCATCTGCCAAACTGCTCAACGCGCCGACCCGCGACCGGCCAGATCGCTGAAGCCGAACTCAAAAAGGAATGGACCGACTATAACAAAGGGATGCCGAGTGCCTCCCTTGAGAAGCGCATCGACAAGGCCGCCCTCGCCCGGGTCGCAACAGAGGAACCAGCCCTCGGCGCGTTACTCAGCTTTCTCAAACTGATCTGATCAGGGCGCCCCCCCGAAACCCACTCGCACCTTGAACTCAGCCATTGCCCGCTGGCCCATTGGTTCGCTTGATGCGAACACGCTTGGGCAGGTCGGCGCGGGCCAGCGTCTGGCCGACGCTGTCGTGGGCGATGTCGGCCACATCGGCCAGCCCGGCGAGCAGGCCGAGCGCCTGCAGCACCGAGGCATAGATGCCCATGCTCACCGTAGGGTCGCCCGCCTCGACCTTCTGCAATGTAGAGCGCGAGGTGAAGGCGCGATCCGCCACCACCGCCATGGGGAGTTGGCGCCGCCGCCGCGCGTCATGGATATCGGCCCCCAGCTTGCGCAGGGCACGGCGGGCAGCGGCGGCAGGCAGGTGGGGCGTGGGCATCTGGTTTCTTCGCGCGACGAAAACTGGCTTTAGTGTAGCGCGAAGCTTACAAAATGCCAGTGCATCGTGCGCGAAGTCCCGTCACAGATTCCGGCTGATCAGTTCCTTCATGATCTCCGACGTGCCGCCATAGATGCGCTGTACGCGGGAATCGGCATAGGCGCGGGCGATGGGGTATTCCATCATATAGCCATAGCCGCCGTGCAGTTGCAGGCAGCGGTCCATGACGCGGCCCTGCATTTCGGTGATCCACAGCTTGGCCATGGCGCC
>CANCOY010000109.1 GCA_947379865.1 Acetobacteraceae bacterium | reverse complement strand
GCGGGATGTGGGAACCGCCTGGGCGCTGACCGGCCTGCTAACCACCCTCGGCCAGCAGGCAGGTGCGGGGCGTTGTTATCTGCCGGCCGACCGACTGGCGGCGGAAGGGGTGCGGATGGCTGATTTTCTGGCCTGCCGTTCCAGTGCCGGCCTTGCCCGGGTGGTGGCTGTGGTGGCGGCTGAGGCGCGGCGGCTGCTGGCCTCTGCGCGGTCACGCCGGCGTGATCTGCCAAAGGTGGCGCTGCCTGCGGTGCTCATGGCGCCGCTGGTCGATCGCTATCTCGCCCGCCTTGCGCGTAAGGGCGCCGATCTATTCCACCCTGTGGAACTGCCGCCGTGGCAGACGCCAGCCCTGATTGGCCTTGCGGCCTTGCGTGGTCGCTTCTGAAGCCTGGTCGCCTGGCTGCCCCGTCAGCCGCGCACCCGCTCTCCCTTGGGGTCGTAAAGCGGGGCAAGGCTGGCCCGGGCGCTGCAGCGGCGGCCCGCCACCTCGATCTCATAGCTGCTGGCCAGCACATCAGCCGCCGTTTCGTGGGCGTCGCAGGCGATCCAGCCCAGACCCACCGAGGCGCCCAGCCAATGGCCATAACTGCCGGACGAAAGCTTGCCGGCGATGTGCCCGTCGCGCCAGACCGGCTCGTTATGAAACAGCAGGAGTTCCGGATCATCGAGCAGGAACTGGACGAGGCGACGTGAAAAACCCGCTTCCCGCCGGGCCAGCACAGCATCGCGCCCGATGAAGGGCCCAAGGCGTGAAGACGCCTTCTCCGTGCGCACAACAAAGCCGAGGCCTGCCTCCAGCACATGGTCCTCGTCGGTCATGTCATGGCCGAAGTGGCGATAGGCCTTTTCCAGGCGACAGGAATCAAGGGCATGCAGGCCTGCCAGACGCAGGCCATGATCGGCCCCATGGTCGAGCAGATGGTCCAGCACATGGCGCGCCATCTCGGTGGGGACATAGATCTCCCAGCCCAGTTCCCCCACATAAGTGATGCGATGGGCCCGCACCGGGGCCATGCCCAATTCAATCTGTTGCAGGGTGCCAAAGGGGAAGGCGGCGTTCGACAGGTCGGCGCCACTGGCCGCCTGCAGCAGGGCACGGGAATTTGGCCCCATCACCGAAAGCACGGCCTCGCCCGAGGTGACATCCACCACCACGCAATGGGCATCGTCTGGCACATGGCGCCGCAGCCAGGCCAGATCCCGCACGGCGCTGGCCGCCGCCGTCACCACCAGGAAAGCCGTTTCCGAGAGGCGGGCGATGGTCAGGTCCGCCTCAACCCCGCCGCGCTGGTTCAGCCACTGGGTATAGACAAGCCGGCCCACGGGCACCGCCACGTCATTGGCCGAGAGGCGTTGCAGCACCGCCTCGGCATCGCGCCCCTCTACCCTGAACTTGGCAAAGGATGACATATCGAACAGGCCAACCGTCTGGCGCACGGCCATATGTTCAGCGGCCCTGTGTTCGAACCAGTTCTGTCGGCCCCAGGAATAGGCATAGTCGGGCGTCTCGCCACGGGCGGCAGCATCTGGCGGCAGGAACCAGTTGGCGCGCTCCCAGCCGGCGGTCTCGCCAAAGCAGGCACCTTCTGCTTCCAGCCGCTCGTGCAGGGGGGACCGCCTGAGGTTGCGGGCCGAGGCATATTGGCGATAGGGAAAGTGGTCGGCATAGAGCAGGCCCAGGCTCTCGGTTGCCCGGCGCGCCAGATAGGTCTTGGTGCCCTGGAAGGGCTGCATACGCCTCAGGTCGACATCCCACAGGTCAAAGGGCGGCTCGCCCCCGTCCATCCATTCCGCAAGCGCCTTGCCGGCGCCCCCGGCCGACTGGATGCCGATCGAATTGAACCCGGCCGCCACCCAGAAGCCATCAAGCTCGGGCGCTTCGCCCAGCAGATAACGGTTGTCGGGGGTAAAGCTCTCGGGTCCGTTGAAGAACAGCTGGATGCCGGCGTTCTCCAGGGCCGGCATGCGGCGGGTGGCGGTTTCCAGGATCGCCTGGAAATGTTCCAGGTCGTCTGGCAACTGGTCGAAGCAGAAATCCGCAGGGATCCCGTCCATGCCCCAGGGCTTGGCCACAGGCTCGAAGGCGCCAAGCAAGAGCTTGCCTGCGTCTTCCTTGTAATAGGCGCATTCGTCCGGCACCCGCAGCACCGGCAGATCGCGGGTGAGTTCGACCATGGGTTCGGTGACGATGTAAAAGTGCTCACACGCCTGCAGGGGCACATTCACCCCCGCCATGCGGCCAATCTCCCGGCCCCACAGGCCGCCGCAGTTCACCACATGGTCGGCGGTGATGCTGCCCTGGTCGGTAACAACACCGGTGGCGCGGCCCTTGGCCTGGGTGATGCCGGTTACCGTCACCCCCTCGATAATGCGAGCGCCACGCTGCCTGGCGCCCTTGGCCAGGGCCTGGGTGATGTTGGTGGGGTCCGCCTGGCCGTCGGCGGGAATGAAGATGCCGCCGACAATGTCGTCCCCCCGGATGAGGGGATATTTCTGGCGCGCCTCGGCAGCCGAGAGGACATGCACGTCGAGGCCAAAGGTTTTGGCCATGGAGGCGCCGCGCGCCTGTTCCTCCATCCGGTCAGCCGTCAGGGCAATGGCAAGGGAGCCCCGCTGGCGAAAGCCCGTGGCCACCCCGGTCTCGGCCTCCAGCCCCAGATAGAGATCGGCGGAATACTTGGCCAGCCGGGTCATGTTGGCGGTGGCGCGCAACTGCCCGATCAGGCCTGCCGCATGCCAGGTGGTGCCGCAGGTCAGCTGGCGGCGCTCCAGCAGGACCACATCACGCCAGCCGAGCTTCGCCAGATGATAGGCAACCGAACAGCCAATGACACCGCCGCCGATGATCACGACACGGGCATGGGAGGGCAGGGGGGCGACGTGGGTCATGGCAGCCTCTGGCTGGGGGGATCCTGGGGGCCGATCCTTGGGCCGATCCAGGGAACGATCCTTGGGAATGGGAAATGATAACCGGGCATGCCGGAAAGGCGATGGTCCCCCGCCCGGGTTACTGCCCCGCCGGCACGTGAAATTTCTGTTGCAGTCCTGCGGTCATGGTGCTCCGATTGCTGATGGCCCGCAGAGGCCAGCAAAATAACAAGGCTGCTCCTGGCAGCCAGGAGGAGACTACCCATGGATAACGGACTTGCGCTGATTTTTCAGGGAACCGACCCTTCCCGCAGCGATCATGAGGTCTACCGGGCCGAAATCGGTTTTGGTGAGCAGGCGGAAGCCCTTGGCTTCGACTCCATCTGGAGCGTCGAGCACCATTTCACCGACTACACCATGTGCCCGGACGTGATGCAGTTCCTGACCTATTTCGCCGCCAAGAGCACCAAGCTGAAGCTGGGCTCCATGGTGGTGGTGCTGCCCTGGCATGATCCCATGCGCGTGGCGGAGCAGGTCGCCATGCTCGACAACATGTCGAACGGCCGCGTCATCCTCGGCATTGGCCGTGGCCTTGGCCGGGTGGAATTCGACGGTTTCGGCAAGGACATGAACACCAGCCGCGAGACGTTCGTCGAATCCGCCGAGATGATCCTCAACGGGCTTGAGACCGGCGTCTGTGAATACGACGGCAAGCATGTGAAGCAGCTGCGCCGCGAGATCCGCCCGCGCCCCTTCAAGAGCTTCAAGGGCCGCACCTATGCCGCCGCCGTCAGCCCCGAGTCGTCCCAGATCATGGCAAAGCTTGGCATCGGCGTGATGGTCATCCCGCAAAAGCCCTGGGAATCCGTGCTGGAGGAACTGGGCGCCTATCGCGCGACCTATCAGCAGGTGAACGGCGTTGATGCGCCCGCGCCGCTGCTGGCCAGCTGGACCTATGTCGACAAGGACGCCGGCCGGGCCGAGGAAATGGCCCGCCGCTACATTGGCGGCTATTGGCAGACTGTGCTGAAGCACTATGAACTCGTAGGCGATCATCTGAAGAAGATGAAGGGCTATGAGTACTATGTGCAGATGCAGGAAGCCGCCAACGACATGGGCACCCGCGACGCCCTGGTGGAAATGTTCCTTGGCATCCAGTGCTGGGGCACGCCGGAGCAGACCTTCGAGAAGATCAAGGACTTCACCGGTCGCATCGGCGCCTGCGCCTTCAACGGCGTGTTCTCTTATGCCGGCATGCCCTTTGCCGACGCCGAGGCCAGCCTGAAGCTCTATGCCAAGGAAGTGCTGCCCCAGGTAAAGCGCCTGAACCACGCCCCCATCAGCCTTGCTGCTGAATAAGGCACTCCGGGCAACATGTTGCCCCCTTGCCCATGGGTAAGGGGGCAGCGTGCCCGCCTAATCGTTGTCTGCGTCAGCGCCGCCGTCCGGGGCGATCTCGCGCACACGCGCATCCAACTTGTGCAGGATGCGGCGCAATGACGTGCGCTCTGCCTCGCTGAGGACGGCCACAAGCTGGGTCTCAACCTCCCGTGCCAGCGGCACGATGCCCTGGTGCACGGCGCGGCCCGCTGCTGTCAGGGCTAGGGCAACCAGTCGGCCATCTTCGGCATGGCGGGCGCGCTCCAGATAGCCCTTCGCAACCAGGCTGGTAACCGCCCGGGATACCTTGGTCTTGTCCATGGCAGCCCGTTCGCACACGGCATTGGACGAGAGCGGGGCAAAGGCGCCCACAATCGCCATGACCCGCCATTCGGGAATGCTCAGGCCAAAAGCCTCGGCATAGCGGCGGGCAAAGGCACGGCTGATGCGGTTGGTGACCACCGACAGTTCATAGGGCAGGAAGGTTTCCAGATCGAAGGCGTCATCGCCCCCGGTGGTGCCCGGAGCGGGAGGTTTCGCGGTTGACAATCGTTTCACCTGTAACGAATATGGCCAGAGTCAGGCAGCCTTGGAACAGGGCGCCATTATGGAGCGGGAGATGAAACAGCACATCAGCTTTCCGCGCGTCGCCGGTACCGCCTCGCGCCAGGCCCATGCGGATCTGCCTCCCGGCACCTTCGAGCGTGAAATTGGCCGCGACGGCTTCTTTGGCCCCGCCACCCAGATGCACCATGCCCATCCGCCCACGGGCTGGATCTCGTGGGAAGGGCCTTTGCGCCCACGCGCCTTTGACCTCAATCAGACGGGTACAGATGTTGGTCAGGCGTCGCCCTTCGATGCCCCTGTCATCCTGGCCAATGCCGCCACGCGCATCCGCTTCTGGAAGGCGCCGCGGGCGATGGACCATCTGGCCCGCAATGCTGATGGCGACGAACTGGTGTTCATCCATCGCGGCCGCGCCCACCTTTATTGCGACTATGGCCATCTGGCGGTGAAGGCGGGCGACTATGTCGTGCTGCCGCGCTCCACCATGTGGCGGATCGACTGTGCCGAACCGGTAGAGGCCCTGCTGATCGAGGCAACCAACGCCTCCTACGGCCTGCCCGACAAGGGCATGCTGGGCGCACATGCCATCTTTGACCCTGCCATGCTGGACCTGCCGGAACTGGATGAAGCCTTTCAGGCCCAGAAGTCCGAGCGGGAGACACGGGTTGTGGTCAAGCGTCTGGGCCAGTTGTCCACGGTGACCTATCCCTATAATCCGCTTGATGCGGTGGGTTGGCATGGCAATCTGGCGCCGGTGCGCATCAATGTGGCTGATATCCGGCCCATCTCCAGCCATCGCTATCATGTACCGCCATCGGCCCACACCACCTTCGTGGCGCCACGCTTTGTTGTGTGCACCTTTGTGCCGCGCCCGTTCGAGACGGACCCGGGTGCCCTGAAGGTCCCTTTCTTCCACAACAATGATGATTTCGACGAGGTCATCTTCTATCACGATGGGGACTTCTTCAGCCGCGACAACATCAAGCCGGGCATGCTGACGTTCCACCCCTGCGGCTTTACCCACGGGCCCCATCCCAAGGCACTGACCAAGGCCTTCAAGCAGGAAAAACCGGGGACGGATGAATATGCCGTGATGATCGACGCCCGCGACCCGCTTGAGCCGGCGGATTTTGCCCCGGGTGTCGAGCTTGTCAGCTATCACCAGTCCTGGAATGTCACCCCTCCCAAGGGTGCGGAGTAACATCGTGCGTCTGGCAACCCTCAGGACCGGCCGCCGCGATGGCCAACTCATGCTCGTGAATGCTGCCCGGCAGCAGATGGTGCCAGCCGCAGCAGCCCCAACACTGCAGGCAGCCCTGGATGACTGGGCAAGCCTTGCCCCCCGCCTTGCGGCTGAGCAGGCGGCGCTCGATGCGGGAAAGGCTGTGGGGGTGGTGGCCTATGACCCATCGCGGCTGGCCTCGCCCCTGCCACGCGCCTATCAGTGGGCAGACGGTTCGGCCTATGTGAATCACGTCGAACTGGTGCGCAAGGCGCGCGGGGCAGAGATGCCGGCAAGCTTCTGGACAGACCCGCTGATGTACCAGGGCGGCTCCGATACCTTCCTTGCGCCGACCGAAGAGATTGTCGCCGGCAGTGCCGACTGGGGGGTGGACTTTGAGGCTGAGGTGGCGGTTGTTACCGATGATGTTCCCATGGGCGTGTCTGTTGCCGAGGCCGGGCGCTTTATCCGCCTGGTGATGATCGTCAATGATGTCAGCCTGCGGAACCTTATTCCGGGTGAACTGAACAAGGGGTTTGGCTTTTTCCAGGCCAAGCCCTCCAGCAGCTTTGCCCCCCTTGCGCTGACACCGGACGAACTAGGCGACGCCTGGGATGGCAGCCGGCTGAACCTGCCGCTCTGCTCCCACCTCAACGGGGCCTTGTTCGGTCGTCCCAATGCGGGCGTCGACATGACCTTTGGCTTTCCCGAACTGATAGCCCATGCCGCCCGCACCCGCCGCCTGGTGGCTGGCACCATCGTGGGCTCGGGCACGGTTTCGAACAAGCAGGGCACGCTGCATGGCTCCCGCGTGACTGATGGTGGCGTTGGCTATTCCTGCATCGCCGAGGTGCGCATGCTGGAAACCCTTGCCGATGGCAAGCCGGCCACTCCCTTCATGCAGCACGCAGACCATGTGCGCATCGAGATGACGGATGCCAGGGGTATCTCCCTTTTCGGCGCCATAGACCAGACTGTGCGCATCCTCGGCTGAGGCCGCCGCGCAAGACGAAAGGACAGGGCATGACCAAGGCATTCGCCTCACAGGCCGATCTTGAAGAAAAGACCATCACGTTCGACGAACTGGGACCGGGCCTCTATGCCTTCACGGCTGAGGGCGACCCCAATTCCGGCATCATCGTGGGCGACGACAGCGTGATGGTGATCGATACCCAGGCAACGCCCGTGATGGCGGGGGAGGTGATCAGCCGTATCCGCAAGGTGACGGACAAGCCGATCGACTGGGTGGTGCTCAGCCACTATCACGCCGTCCGCGTGCTGGGGGCGTCCGCTTATGGTGCCCGCAACATCATCGCCAGCCGTGGCACCCATGAACTGATCACCGAGCGTGGCGAGCAGGACTATGCTTCCGAGGTCGGACGCTTTCCCCGCCTGTTCCGCGCGGTGGAGACGGTGCCCGGCCTGACCTGGCCCAACATCGTTTTCGACCGTGCGCTGACGGTATTCCTTGGCAAGCGCGAGGTGCAGATCATGCATCCCGGCCGTGGCCACACCAAGGGTGACACCATCGCCTGGCTGCCGGAAGAACGGGTGCTCTATTCCGGCGACCTTGTGGAGTTTGAGGCGACCCCCTATGCCGGCGACGCCCATTTCGCCGATTGGCCCCAGACCATTGCCAAGCTGCGCGCCCTCAAGCCGGAAAAGCTGGTGCCCGGCCGTGGCCGCGCCCTCACCAATGCCGCTGATTGCGAGCGGGCTCTGGCTGCCACCGAGGATTTCGTTCGCCGCCTCTATGAGGCTGTGAAGGCGGGTGTTGCCAAGGGCCATGCCCTTAAACGGGTCTATGACGATGCCATGGCTGAGTTAAGGCCGCGCTTTGGCCAGTGGGTGATCTTTGATCATTGCATGCCCTTTGATGTGACCCGCGCCTTTGACGAGGCTGAGGGCCTTGATCATCCCCGCATCTGGACGGCGGAACGCGACGTCGAGATGTGGCGCGCCCTGGAACAGGCACGCTGAGGCGCCCATGCCGCTGAGTTATCAGAACCCGGTCTATCCCTATCGCCGCAATGCCGACCAGGACCGGTCCGGTGGCCATCATCCGGTGGTCATCGTCGGCGGCGGCATGGTGGGGCTGGGCATGGCCGTGGACCTTGCCTGGCGCGGTGTGGCCAGCGTGGTGCTGGACGACAACAACACCGTCAGCGTTGGCAGCAGGGCGATCTGCCATGCCAAGCGGGCGCTGGAAATCTATGATCGCTGGGGCATTGCCGACCGCCTGCGTGGCAAGGGCATCCTCTGGAACCTTGGACGGGTCTTTTTGCGCGACCGTCAGATCTATGACTTCAATCTGCAGCCGGAGGAAGGGCATGCGTGGCCCGCATTCATCAACCTGCAGCAATATTACCTTGAGGAATATCTGGTTGATGCAGCCCTTGCCAGCGGCCTTGTTGACCTGCGGTGGAAGAACGAGGTTGCGGGCATCCGCCAGCTGCCGGTTGGCGTTGAACTCGACATCGTAACGCCAGACGGCGCCTATTCCATTGCCTGCGACTGGTTGATTGCCTGTGATGGTGCTGGCAGCGTGGTGCGCCGCACCCTGGGCCTTGAGTTTGACGGCAAGATCTTTGAGGACCGCTTCCTGATTGCCGATGTGCAGATGAAGGCAGAGTTCCCGACCGAGCGCTGGTTCTGGTTTGATCCCCCCTTCAATCCTGGCCAGTCGGCCCTGTTGCACCGCCAGGCGGATGATGTTTTCCGTATCGACCTGCAACTGGGTGCCGATGCCGACCCGGAAGTCGAGCGCCAGCCAGAGCGCGTGATCCCGCGCCTGCGCGCCATGCTGGGGCCAGACATGCCTTTCGAGCTCGACTGGGTGTCGGTCTATACCTTCTGCTGTCGCAGGCTTGAGCGCTTCCGCCATGGCCGTGTCGTTTTTGCGGGCGACAGCGCGCATCAGGTCTCGCCCTTTGGCGCCCGTGGCGGCAATGGCGGGGTGCAGGATGTGGATAACCTCGGCTGGAAGCTGGCGCTGGTTCTCTCAGGAGCAGCTCCGGAGAGTCTGATCGACAGCTATGATGCAGAGCGTATTCCGGCGGCGGATGAAAACATCCTGAACTCCACCCGCTCCACCGATTTCATTTCGCCCAAGAACGGGGCCAGTCGTGCCTTCCGCGATGCTGCGCTGGAACTTGCTGCTTCCCATGCCTTTGCTCGGCCACTGGTCAATTCAGGGCGGCTTTCGCGGCCTCATGCCTATGCGGCCTCGCCCCTCTCGACAGCTGACCGTGATGCCTTTGTTGCGGGGCCAGCGCCGGGAGCCCCACTGATTGATGCGCCCGTGGAAGCCGCAGGTGGCGACTGGCTGCTGCACCATATGGCGACTGGCTTTACGGCGCTGGTATTTGGTGATGTCTCGCCGCGTGATCGCGCACGGCTTGCCGAAGGCCCTGTGCCCATCTCCCTCTGTGTGGTGGGTGAGGGGGCGGGCAGTGTGCGCGACGCGGCGGGGCTGATTGCCGGGCGTTACGATGGCCGGGCGGGCACGACCTATCTTGTCCGGCCCGACCAGCATGTGGCGGCACGTTTCCGCCAGTTCGATGTGGCGGCGCTGCTTGAGGCGCGCGACCGTGCCATGGGCCGGGTGAGGGAGGCTATGGCATGAACAGGCTGCTGACAGAACCGCGCCTGGCGCGTGCCGATGACCTGTTCGAGGCCCTTGTCGAGGCCCATCGCGAGCTGGATGAGGCGGCCAGCGACCGTCTGCATGCGCGTCTGGTCTTTGTGCTGGCCAATCACATTGGCGACGAGGCGGTGGTGCTGGAAGCCCTCGCGGTCGCCCGTGCCGCAGCGCTGGAGTAGGGCCGATGCCGGTTCTGCACGGCTACTTCCGGTCCAGTGCCGCCTATCGGGTGCGCATCGCCCTGCATTACAAGGGTATCGCCTTCGAGCAGGTGGGCGTGCATCTGTTGCGCGATGGTGGCCAGCAGCATGGCGCGGCGTTCCGGGCACTGAATCCGCAGGGCCTTGTACCGGCCTATGTGGATGGCGATGTGGTGCTGATGCAGTCCATGGCGATCCTTGAGTATCTCGAGGAGACCCATCCCGCGCCGGGGCTGCTGCCATCGGATCCTGTGGTGCGGGCGCGGGTGCGTGCCTTTGCCCAGGCCATCGCCTGTGACATCCACCCGGTCAATAACCTCCGCCTGCTGAAGTATCTGGAAGCCGAGCTTGGCGCCGACAAGAACGCCCGCGACATCTGGGTGCGCCACTGGATCGCTGCCGGATTTGATGCGCTGGAACAGATGGCGCTGGCAAGCCGGGGGACCGGGCCGTTCGTGTTCGGGTCAAGCCCCACCCATGCCGATGTCTGCCTGGTACCCCAGATGTTCAACGCCCGCCGTTTTGGCTGCGACGTGTCGGTATGGCCCACCCTGGTCGCAATTGATGCAGCCTGTGCAGAGCATCCCGCCTTTGCCGCCGCCCATCCGGCCCGGCAGCCCGACGCCGAATAGGCCTCAGCCCCGGCCGCGATAGGGGGCGACGCCCGTATCAGGCACCCAGACGCCCCCGGGCACAGCGCCCGTCTGCCAGAACACGTCAATCGGAATGCCGCCACGGGGATACCAGTAGCCCGCGATGCGCAGCCACTGTGGCGCCAGCGTGTCGACCAGGCGGCGGGCGATGTCCAGGGTGCAGGCCTCGTGGAAGGCCCCATGGTTCCTGAAGGCGCCCAGATAGAGCTTCAGGGACTTGGATTCGACCAGGAATGGTCCCGGCACATAGTCGATTACAATATGGGCGAAATCCGGCTGCCCGGTGACAGGGCACAGCGAGGTGAATTCGGGCGCCGTAAAGCGCGCCACATAGCGCATGTCGGGATGGGGATTATTGATCCGTTCCAGCACGGCTTCTTCTGGTGAGGCGGGCAGGCCGGCGTGGCTGCCAAGCTGGGTCAGGTGGTCGGTCATCAGACTACTCCGCTGGGTCAGGCCGGTTCTACAACGCTGTCGCTGATGGTGCGCGACAGAACATGTTCGCGGTACAGAATATAGAGACCTGCCCCAACAATCAGCGTGCCCCCTGCCGCCACCTGGATCGTTGGCATGTGACCCCAGACAAGCCAGCCAAGCACGGTTGCCCACAGGATCGAGGTATATTGGAACGGCACCACTATTGCTGCCGGGCTGAGGGAGAGGGAGCGGTTCATGAGGGCATGGCCCAGCAGCGCCAGGGGGCCAAGCAGCAGCATGAGGCCGGAATCGGTCAGCGTGGGCGAGGGCCAGCCAAAAGGCCAGGTCAGCAGACAGGCGGCGAACAGCACCACCGTATGGGTCGACAGCAGGCTGAGGCCACCGGCCGAGCGCAGATCACGGGTTGCCACCAGCATGGAGGCATAGGCAAGGCTGCCAATCGCCGCCACCAGGCCTGGCAAGCCAAAGGTGCCGCCACCCGGGCCAAGCACCAGCAGCACCCCGACAAAGCCCACCACCACCGCCGACCACCTGTGCACGCCCACCTTTTCCCCCAGAAACGGCACGGACAAGGCGGTAACGAACAAAGGGGCGGCCATGTAGATGGTCATGGCAT